>CAZBNG010000069.1:0-5196 GCA_964493095.1 uncultured Pseudobdellovibrionaceae bacterium | reverse complement strand
TGGTCAAGCCGAAGCTGGTGACCAATGCGCAGGATGAGGAACCGCAAAGCAAGCCGGATTTACGCGTCGTTTCCGAAGACACGTCGCGCAAGGTCCGTGAACTGATGCGCCTTGTTGTAACCGACGGCACCGGCGGAAATGCGGACGCGCCGGGTTACCGCGTTGCGGGCAAGACAGGCACAGCGGAAAAGAGCAGCGGCGGGGGATATAACAAGCACAAGCTGCTTTCCTCTTTCGTGGCCGCTTTCCCGGCCGAGGCTCCGCGTTACATCGTTATGGTGATGGTCGATGAACCCGAAGGCAACAAGAAGAGCTTCGGTTATGCCACGGCCGGATGGGTTGCTGCGCCTGCCGTATCACGTGTCATTGCTTCCATGGGGGCGATCCTGGGAATCCCGGCTGCTCCGCCCGATGAGAAAAACGACCTGAGTGCCGCGCTGAAAAAATATGTCCGCGCGGATGAGGAAACCGAAAAGATCAAGAAACATAAAGTGGAGAAGACTCTTGCCGTCTATCACTGATCATTTTGATGTCAAAACTCTGAAGGGGCTTACGGCCGATAGCCGCAAGGTCGAACCGGGGTTCCTGTTTGCCGCGCTGCCCGGCGCGCGCGATGACGGACGCGCTTATATCGGGGATGCGCTAAAGCGCGGCGCGTCCGCGGTGCTGGCGCCTGTAGGGACGCAGATGCCGGGCGCAGGGGCTGTGCTGATCGAAGATAAAAACCCGCGTAAACGTTTCAGCCTGATGGCGGCGGAGTTTTACGGGGCGCAGCCGGATTATGTTGCGGCGGTCACGGGCACTAATGGAAAAACTTCCACAGTGCATTTTCTTACACAGCTTTGGGAGGCGCTGGGCCTGAAGGGCGCAAGCATGGGCACGCTGACAGGGGCTCTTACCACGCCCGGCCCGGCGGAACTTCATGCGAGGCTTTCAGAAATGGCGGGGCAGGGTGTGACGCATCTGGCGATGGAAGCTTCCAGTCATGGTCTTGACCAGTATCGCCTTGACGGTGTGAAGGTGCGCACCGCCGGTTTTACAAATCTTTCACGCGACCACATGGATTATCACGGCAGCGAGGAGAAATACCTTGTGGCGAAAATGCGCCTGTTTAGCGATGTGCTGCAGGCGGGCGGAACGGCTGTCCTGAATGCCGATGTGCCGCAATATCAACCGTTGAGCGAGGTGCTGCGCCGTCGCGGCGATTGCACGGAACTTTCCTACGGCGCGAAGGGTGAGGCGATCAGGCTGCTAAAAACACAGGCCGAAGCGCACGGCCAGCATCTCAGCTTGCGCGTCATGGATAAACCTTATGAGGTTGATTTGCCGCTGGTGGGCGGTTTTCAGGCAATGAACGCGCTATGTGCGCTGGGGCTGGCGATGGCCGGGGATAGCGGGAACCATGAACGCAACGCAAAGCTTGTCAAAGCGTTGGAAAGTTTAAAAGGCGCGCCCGGAAGATTGCAACTTGTAAGCGGTCACTCTTCCGGCGCGGGCATATATGTTGATTACGCCCACACGCCCGACGCGCTGGCGAATATTCTGCAGGCGCTGCGCCCGCATACGGCAGGCCGCCTGATTTGTGTCTTTGGCTGCGGCGGTGACCGGGATAAGGGCAAGCGCCCGCAAATGGGAAAAATCGCCACGGAACTGGCCGACATCGTGATTGTAACGGATGACAACCCGCGCAGCGAAGAGCCGGCGCAGATTCGCGCGGAAATTATGGCGGAGGCTCCCGGCGCGCTGGAAATCGGCGACCGCGGCGCGGCCATTCAGCGTGGCGTGGATATGCTGGCTGCCGGGGACGTTCTCGTTGTCGCGGGCAAAGGCCACGAACAGGGCCAGATTTTTAAAACACATACCGAGGCATTCGACGATGTCCGGGTTGTACAGGCTGCGTTAGATCCCAACCAAAAAAAGGCAAATAAAAATCATGAATCTTGATAACCGCTTTCTCTGGTCATCCATAAAAGTTCCCGGCGCCATGGTGCGGGTGACGCGGCGTGAAAAAGAAACGCCGGGCACCGTTTTCCGGATAAAAAACATGATCGATCTTGGCAATGGCCGGAAGACGGCAATTCTGGAGAATGTGTCTTTTCCTGAATATAGTTTGCAAAAAGAAAGGCGGGCTAAATTGGCAATTCCCAAAGAAGTCGCTAATCTGGGGCTGGTATGTACGTCGCGTGATGTATGTGCGGTGCCCAATGTCTACAGCGCCATTAAAAAGGCGTATGCTTATGCAAGGCTGGGACAGATTGTTACCGATGTCGTGGCGCCGGGCGATTTCCTGGTGTTCCGACAGGATGCCGGAAACTCGGGTGCAAAACTTAGCCATGCCCTGCGGCTTGTGCCCCAAGGTTAAACAGGTTCCGGAATAAAGGGGGAAAATAAGGGTGGGAAGAATATATGCTTTATAATTTACTGTCGCCGCTGGCCGATAAGTTCATCGCTTTTAACCTGTTTCGTTACATTACATTCCGGACAGGCTGCGCGGTTATGACGGCGCTGATCATTTGTTTCCTGATTGCGCCGCCGATGATTCGCTGGTTGAAGGCAAAACAAAAGCGCGGCCAGCCAATTCGCGAAGACGGCCCGGAAAGTCATTTTGAAAAGGCGGGGACGCCGACGATGGGCGGGTTGATGATATTGGTGTCCGTTACCATCAGCACATTGTTATGGGCGGATTTATCAAGCATGCTGGTCTGGCATGCTATTTTGGTGATGGTGGGTTTCGGCCTGATCGGTTTTGCCGACGATTACCTGAAGCTGACCAAGCGTAACAGCAAGGGACTTGCCGGGAAGCTCAAGATCCTGTTTCAGATCCTGATCGGCGGGCTGGCGACGTGGGGTGTGATATCCACGCTGCCCGAGCCGATGAACACTTCTGTGGCCATTCCCTTTGTTAAAGAATTTTTCGTCCATCTTTCCTGGTTCTTTATTCCCTGGGCGTTGTTTGTCATGATCGGCGCTTCAAACGCCGTGAATTTAACCGACGGTTTGGACGGTCTTGCGATTGTGCCTGTGGCGATCGTGGCGGCGTGTTTCGGTCTGATCAGCTATCTGGTGGGCAATACCGTTTTTGCTTCCTACCTGAATATTCCTTATGTGCCGGGAACGGGCGAGCTTGCCATTTTATGCGGCGCGCTGGTCGGCGGGGCTATGGGGTTCCTGTGGTTTAACGCGCCGCCCGCCATGATTTTTATGGGCGATACGGGGTCGCTGGCAATGGGCGGTGTTCTGGGCGCGATTGCCGTGATGACGAAACATGAACTGGTGCTGGCGGTGATCGGCGGGTTGTTCGTGCTGGAAACCGTTTCCGTGATCGTCCAGGTGGCGTCTTTCAAGCTCACGGGCAGGCGGGTGTTCGCGATGGCGCCCTTGCACCATCATTTTGAAAAGAAGGGATGGTCTGAACCGACAATTGTGATACGATTCTGGATTATTTCTGTGATTTTGGCCCTGATAGGGCTCGCGACATTGAAGCTGCGGTAAAATGATCGATGTAAGCAAGTACGTAAAAACGCTTGAGAGACGCCCCGTTGCCGTGTTCGGTCTGGGCGCTTCCGGCCTGTCCGCTGTGAAGGCGCTGGTGAAGGCGGGGGCGAACGTCGTGGCGTGGGATGACAAGGCGCAGACCCATAAGGACGGCAAGGAAGCGGGCGCGAAGATTAAGCTCATAAACGAGGAGAATATCGGTGATTTCGCCGCACTTGTGCTGGGGCCCGGCGTGCCGCTGCATGGCGATAACCCGCATGAGGTGACCGTGGCGGCGCAAAATGCGGGCGTGGAGATTATCGGCGATATCGAGGTCCTGCACCGCTGCAAGCATGGAAGGAAAACCATAGGTATCACCGGCACAAACGGGAAATCCACCACGACGGCGCTGGTTTCCCATGTTCTGGAGAGCTGCGGCATCGATAACGTGATGGGCGGGAATATCGGCAAGCCTGTTCTCGATACGCGGCTTCCGAAAAAAGACGGCTATTTTGTGCAGGAGCTTTCCTCTTTCCAGCTCGATCTGTGTCCGACCTTTGCGCCCGATATCGCGGTTTTGCTGAATATCACCGCCGACCATATTGACCGGCACGGCTCTATGGAGGGGTATGCCACGACCAAGGAGCGGATTTTCAGGAACGCGGAAGGCGCGGCGGTGATTAGCATCGATGACGATTATTGCCGCGATATCTATGAACGTCTGAAAAAGATCGAGGATAAAAAAGTTGTTCCCCTTACCGTGGGCCGTGAAATCGAAGGCGGTGTCTATGTGGAAGAAGGCGTTCTTTATGATTCAACCGGCGGTGAAGCGCAGGAAGTCGGTTCCCTGAACAGCGTTTCAACGCTCAACGGTTCGCATAATCACCAGAATGCGGGGGCGGCTTATGCGGTGGCGCGTTTGTGCGGGCTTGAGCCTGCCGCTATTCTTGAGGCGATTAAATCCTATCCGGGCCTGCCGCACCGCCAGTATCCGGTTCGCAAGATAAACGGCGTGGCCTATATTAACGACAGCAAGGCCACCAATGCGGAAGCGGCGGGCAAGGCGCTGGCGTGTCACAATAATATTTACTGGATCGTGGGCGGCAAGCCAAAGGACGGTGGCCTTAATGGCCTTGAGCAATATGTCTCAAACATCAAACATGCCTTCCTGATCGGCGAGGCGGCGGAAGATTTCGCCGGATGGCTCGATAAACACCAGGTGCCCCATCAACTGGCGAAGACGATCGATGTGGCCGTGCAGCAGGCGCATGTGATGGCGCAGGGCGACCGCGGGCAGCCGGGCGGCGGCGGGGTGGTTCTGCTTTCCCCCGCGGCGGCGTCCTACGACCAGTTCAAATCTTTCGAGGATCGCGGCAACCAGTTTACGGAGCTTGTCAAAGCGCTGGATGATGGCGATATGGCGCCGTAAGCCTGATTTATCTAAATATTGTTGTGGTCGTGCGTTGCCACAATTCCTGATTGGTTAAAGGCGTTCAAAGCCTCGGAGAGATGAGCGTCGGGATATCTGGTAGCCATAAATCTTACGATTTTAGCAAATGATTCTTCCGCCGTATAACTCTCAACCTCGAAATCCAATTGATCTTCGGAATCAATTATACCTTTATTATTATAATGAGAAAGCTCAATGCTAACGTTGCCCGCCTGATTTAAAGTTATGACGGCGATTGCTGATGGAAAATTTTTGGCTGAGGTTGTGTTAAG
>CAZBNG010000068.1:0-11850 GCA_964493095.1 uncultured Pseudobdellovibrionaceae bacterium | reverse complement strand
TATTTTTATGTCAAAATTTTGACCCCATACCCCCCTCCCCCCTTAAAATTGAAAAACGAAATGAGGAAGTCTATTTCATTTTTATTTACAATAGCTTACGGCCTGTTTTTTGTGGATTTTTGGCTTCCGCCGCAATCTCCATATTCCCCCAAAGGGTTTTATGCTTTAACTATTGAACATGGCGATGAACAATAAACCCCTCGTAAAAGTCGAAAACCTCTCCGTCACTTTCAAAACGCAGGACGGCGTATTCCATGCCGTCAAAAATGTGGACTTTGAAATCAAGCGCGGCGAAACCATGGCGCTGGTGGGGGAAAGCGGATCGGGAAAATCGGTGACCGCCCTTTCGATCATGCAGCTCCTGCCCTACCCGCTCGCCGGGCACGGCGAAACATCTTCCATCCTTTATGACGGAGAAGAACTGGTCGGGCGCGATGACAAATTCCTGCGCCGCATCCGCGGGGCGAAGATCGGCATGATTTTTCAGGAGCCCTTGAGCGCGCTTAACCCGCTGCACAATATTGAAAAACAGATCACGGAGCCGCTTCGCTTACATCAGGGTTTAAGCGGCGCGGCGGCACGCGCGCGCACCCTCGAACTGCTCGACCTTGTCGGGCTGGAAAACCTGAAAACCCGGCTTTCCGCCTACCCGCACGAGCTTTCCGGCGGCCAGCGGCAACGCGTGATGATCGCTATGGCTCTGGCCAACAACCCGGACATGCTAATCGCCGATGAGCCGACCACCGCGCTGGACGTCACCGTTCAGGCGCAGATACTGGAGCTTTTGCAGGATTTAAAAAAACGCCTGAACATGGCGCTGTTGCTCATCACCCATGACCTGTCCATCGTCGAGAAAATGGCCGATTCCATTGGCGTCATGCAAAATGGTGAGCTTGTGGAATACGGCGACGCGGCGGCGATTTTCAAAAAACCGCAGCACGAATACACCAGAAAACTGCTGGCAGCGCAGCCGCGCGGGCGCGTAAAAGCCGCCAGTGACGCCGCACCCGTGGTCATTCGCGGCTCCGCACTTAAGGTCTATTTCCCCAAAACCAAGTCTTTCTTTGGAAAAACTACGGATTGGGTCAAGGCTGTCGATAATATCGACATTGTCGTTAAAAAGGGACATACGCTGGGCGTGGTCGGGGAAAGCGGCTCGGGCAAATCGACGCTGGGCCTCGCTATCCTGCGCCTGATCGGCTCGCAGGGACACATAGAGCTGGACGGGCAGGATATTTCCGCGCTCAGCCGTAAATCTTTGCGCCCGCTGCGCTCAAAGATGCAAATTGTGTTTCAGGACCCTTTCGGCTCCCTTTCCCCGCGCATGAGCGTGGGCGATATCATCGGCGAGGGACTGGCGCTGCACCGCGCCGACCTTGGTAAGCAGGAGCGCGAAGGGCTTGTCGTGCAGGCGCTGAAAGACGTTCACATGGCGCCGGAAACCCGCCACCGCTACCCGCATGAATTTTCCGGCGGCCAGCGCCAGCGCATCGCCATTGCCCGCGCCATGGTGCTGCGCCCCGAATTTGTTGTGCTGGACGAGCCCACCTCCGCGCTTGATGTCTCCGTACAGGCGGAAATCGTCGACCTGCTGCGCGAATTGCAGGAAAAGCATAATCTTACCTATATCTTCATCAGCCACGATTTACGTGTGGTGCGCGCCATGGCCCATGACATTGTGGTCATGAAGGACGGCAAGGTGGTGGAATCCGGCCCCGCCGCCCAAATCTTTGACAACCCGCAGGAAAACTACACCAAGGCCCTGATCAACGCCGCGCTGAATTTAAAGGCGGCTTAGCCCCAAATTTGCGAAACATCGGGAAAAACCATATACTTGAGAGATAAGCTTACATTTTTTCCTTGCATTCTCTACGCAGGATGATAGAAAACGTGTGCTTTTCCGCATGGGGCGGGAAAGCAAAACGCAAACCGGAGCAAACAGCGTTTGATTTGGACAAGGCGCGAGGAGCGCAACGTAGAAAACTACGTAAACGACGAGCAACGAAGACCAAAGCAAACGATGGAAGCTCCAAACCTTTGAAAGGGGTTGATTGACGTGGTTAGTGTAAGTGTACGCGATAACAACGTTGAGCAGGCGCTGAAGGTTCTCAAGAAGAAGATGCAACGTGAAGGCATTTTCCGCGAGATGAAGCTTCGCCGTCATTACGAGAAACCATCCGAGAAAAAAGCACGTGTTCAGGCGGAAGCCGTTCGCCGTGCCCGCAAGATGGATCGTAAACGCACGGACCGTGATTAACATCACTGTTTAGCCTGTAACTATTTGACGAAGCCGCTGGAGGTAACCTCAGGCGGTTTTTTCATGCCCGGAATTTGTTATTACGCAACCCGCAGGAACCTAAGCCAACACAATTATAATTGCTTCCCCCGCGAAAGCGGGGGCCTTTTGATAACCGTGAAAGATTCCCGCTTGCGCGGGAAAAGCAGAATAAGAAATTACCGCGCCAGACCAACGCCTTCTCTTTTCAATGCTATTTATAACCTAAACCGCCGCCGTTTTTTCCTTCAGCCACGCCGCCGTCACCTTATCGACCAACGGGGAAATCGTCTCATAAACCCGTGCGTGGTAGGTGTTCAGCCATTCCCGCTCTTCGTCCGTCAGCATATCCGGAACAACCAAAGAGAGGTCAAACGGCGCAAGGCTCACCGTTTCAAAGGCCAGCGCCAAACCGCTTTGCATCACAAGAACGAGATTTTCGCAGCGAATGCCGTAAGCTCCCTCCTCGTAATAACCCGGTTCGTTGGAAATCAGCATGCCGGGCTCCAGCGCCTCTTTCCCGCGCGGGGAAATGTTCGCCGCTTCCTCATGCACGCCAAGGTAACAACCCACGCCGTGCCCGGTGCCGTGCGCATAATCCAGCCCGGCGTCCTGAAGCGGACCGCGCGCCAGCACGTCAAGCTCCATGCCGTTGGTGCCTTTTGCGAATTTCACGCGGGCCAGCGCAATATGCCCCTTCAGGACGCGCGTAAAGTTTTCCTTCATCGCCTGTGTGGGCGCTCCCACCGCGATGGTGCGCGTAATATCGGTAGTTCCCCATACTCCGTCCGCGCCGTATTGCCCGCCGCTATCCACCAGCAGCAAGCCCGGCGGGGTTATACGCGCGTTGCTCTTTTCATCGGCGCGGTAATGGATAATCGCGCCGTTGGCCCCAAACCCGGCGATGGTGCCGAAACTCGCCCCGCGATAGGCCGGATCGGCACGGCGGCATTCCTCGATTTTCGCGGCCACATCCAGCTCACTCAGAGTGCCGCCCGGCGCTTCCTTATCCAGCCAGCGCAGGAATTTCGCCAGCGCGGCGCCATCCCGGATATGCGCCTGCCTGATTGATTCAATTTCCGCCGGTGTCTTACAGGCTTTGGGCCATATGCACGGGTCGCGCTGGTTGATAATGTTTGCCCCCGCTTCTTCCAGCAGCGTTTTAAAATGCAGCGCCGTATGCCGCTCATCCACAAGCACGGTTTTGCCTTTCAACGCCGCCAGCGCGTCCTGCACATCCTCTATCGGCCGCACCGAAACCCGGTTGCCGATATGCGCGCGCACGGCGTCCGTCACCTTTTCAGGCGGCGCGAACCATTCCACATGCCCGTCCGCATAGGCCAGCGCATAAGAGCGCACCAGCGGCGTCTGCTCCACATCCGCCCCGCGCACGTTCAAAAGCCAGCATACGGAATCGGGCATGGTAATCAGGGCCGCATCCGCCACCGCTTCATCAAGGCTTTCCGCCACCAGCACGATTTTCTCCGCTACGCTGCGCCCGGCAATCGCGTCGGGAAACACCTCGGCTTTTCCTTCCGGCGGGGCGGGCCTGTCCTCCCATATCGCGTCAACCAGATTACCCGCCACAGGCTTAAACACCAGTTCCGGGGCTTTTTCCTCAAGCCTGCCGACCTGCTCGGGCGTATAAAGCATCGGATCAAACCCGATAACCGCCCCAGACGGCGCGGCCCCTGCCAACCATTCCCCAACCGGGGTTTTGGTGAAATCCACAATCGTATAAATCGCCGTATCGACCTGCGCGGCAATCTGGATCAGGTAACGCCCGTCGGTATAGGCGCACGCCTTATCCGCCAGCACGACCGCGCCGCCGCCCGAGCCCGTAAACCCTGTTAAAAAACTCAAACGCTCGGCGCAGGCGGGAAGGAACTCCCCCTGAAACTCATCAGCCAGCGGCACCAGATAACCGTCCAGCCCGCGGGTCTTCATCTGCGCCCTGAGCGCCGTAATCTTTTCCAAGGCCGGTGAATTTTCTTTTGCCACTGTTTTTTACCTTATGAGAGTTCCCTGCGCAGGCAGGAATGCATGACATATAAACATTAGTAAAGCCGGAAGGGAAATGCCATGCCCTATATCCCGTTACTCAGAGGTCTTTATAGCGCGGTTTCATTCCACAATGGTTTTTCCCTAACGCCGCAAGAAACCGGGGGAGCCGGATTAATCATAACCTTGCAATTCCCGCGAAAAAATGCGAGAAATTCTCCCCAGATGACAGAAAATTCCCCTCGCAAAATCCGCAAAGCCGTTTTCCCTGTCGCAGGCCTGGGCACAAGGTTCCTGCCCGCTACCAAGGCAATGCCCAAGGAAATGCTGCCCATTAACGACCGCCCGCTGATCCAGCACGTCGTTGAGGAGGCCAAAGAGGCGGGAATCGAGGAATTTATCTTTATCACGGGCCGCCATAAGGAATTGCTGGAAGAGCATTTCGATGAGCACCCCGAACTTTCCCAGACCCTGAAAAAGCGCGGCAAGGAAAATGTCCTTAAGAAGATCGAAGACCTGATCATGCCTGCGGGCGCGCTGTTCCTGACACGCCAGCCCAAGCCGCTGGGGCTCGGACACGCTATCTGGTGCGCCGCCAAGCTGGTGGAAAATGAGCCTTTCGCCGTGATCCTGCCCGATGTGCTGGTCAAGGGGCCGCAAGGCTGCCTGAAACAGATGGTGGATGTTTACAACGAAACGGGCGGCAACCTGATTGCTGTGGAAGATGTGCCTCTGGAGGAAACCGAGAATTACGGCATCGTCGATCCGGGCGAGGAAAGCGGCAAGACAATCGCCATTAAAGGCCTTGTGGAAAAACCCAAACCGGAAGATGCCCCCTCTACGCTCTCTGTGATTGGCCGCTATATTCTGCAGCCCGAGATTTTCAATCACCTCAGCGCCTTTGAAACCGGCGCGGGCGGGGAAATCCAGCTCACCGACGCCATGGCCAAGCTGATCGGCACCCAGCCCTTCAACGCCATGCGCTTTAAGGGGAAAAGCTATGACAGCGGCAGCCGCCTTGGCTTTATCACCGCCAATGTCGTTTACGGCCTTGATGACCCGGATATCGGCAAGGATGTAGAAAATATGCTCAAAACGCTACTGGAACAAAAACAGGGCCAAAGCCGTGCAGCCGCAGAGTAAAAATCAGAATAATAAAGATCAAAGCAGACAGACCATGGACAGCGCTCATCATTTCGACCCGACCATTTTGCGCGAATACGATATACGCGGTCAGTTGGGAAAAAATCTCGACGAAGCCGACGCCTATGCGCTCGGCCTTGCCTTTGGAACGTTTATTGCGCGAAAAAAACCGACAGAAGAGCGCAATCCCAAAGTATGCGTCGGCTATGATGGCCGCCACAGCTCCCCGTCCTTAAGCGAAGCCCTGATAAAAGGCCTTGTTGCCGCAGGCATGAGCGTTGAAAATGTCGGCCTTGGGCCCTCCCCCATGCTGTATTTCGCGGTAAAGGACCGCATGGCCGATGCCGGAATTATGGTTACGGGTTCTCATAACCCGCCGGATTACAACGGCTTTAAAATGATGATGCAAACCGGACCTGTCTACGGCGAAATGATACAGGAAATCGGGCGCATCGCCGCCACTGGCAATTTTGTAAGCGGGCAAGGCCATACCATCAAAATCGATATACAGGATGTGTATGTCGAGCGCCTGCTCAAGGACCTTGAAGGCCGCCGCCCCCTCACCATCGCGTGGGATGCCGGAAACGGCGCGGCGGGTGAAATCCTGCAAAAACTTACCGCACGCCTGCCGGGCAAACATATCCTGCTCTATGCCGATATCGACGGCAATTTCCCCAACCATCATCCCGACCCGACCGTTGATGAAAACCTCGCCGACCTGCAAAAGGCCGTGGCGGAAAACGGCTGCGATCTGGGCATTGCCTTTGATGGTGACGGCGACCGCATCGGCGTGGTGGATGAAAAGGGAAAGGTCCTGCGCTGCGATATCCTGATGACCATTTACGCGCGCGATATTCTGGCCGAGCGCCCCGGCGCCCCGGTCATCGGCGATATTAAATGCTCTCAGGTCATGTTCAATGAAATCGCGCGCATGGGCGGAAAACCGGTGATGTGGAAGACCGGACATTCCCTGATCAAATCGAAAATGAGCGAACTTAAGGCCCCGCTGGCGGGTGAGCTTTCCGGGCATATTTTCTTCGCCGACAAATATTACGGGTTTGACGATGCGCTTTACTGCGCCGTGCGTCTGATGAACGCGCTCAATGACGCGGACGGGCCGCTTTCAACCCTGACCGCCGATCTTCCGGTTCTCTACAACACCCCGGAAGTGCGTTTCGACGTGCCGGAAGAGGAAAAATTCGGCATCGTGCCGCGCATTATTGAGGCGTTGAAAGCGCAAAACCTGCCCGATGTCAAAATCAACGATACGGACGGCGCGCGCGTCTCCACCCCCGAAGGCTGGTGGCTGTTGCGGGCTTCCAATACCCAGAGCGTACTCGTGGCAAGGGCGGAAAGCTCAAGCCCAGCAGGGCTAGCACGCTTAACCGCAATGGCGAAGGACGCCGTTGCCGCCCTTGGTTACACCCTTGAATTCCCCCCAATACAGGAGCATGAGAATGGCTGAAAACATCGACGTTAAATTTCTGGAAATGCTGGCCTCCCAAATCTGCCACGACCTGATCAGCCCGGTCGGGGCCATCAGCAACGGCGTGGAGCTGGTCGAGGAAATGGGCATGGACGCCGCCGAAGACGCCTTTTCCCTGATCTCCTACAGCGCGGGACAGGCCAATGCCAAGCTCAAAGCCTACCGCATGGCTTATGGCGCGGGCGGTTCCGACCCCAGCATCAAACCTGAAGACGTTTATAATATTTTCGAGGAATACCTGGGCCCCGCCGACCAGCGCAAGGTCACCCAGCACTGGGACCCTCACGGGCCGCTCGCACCCGAAGACCGCCCCGACGGCTTTTGCAAGGTACTAATATCGAATCTGCTGATTGCTCACCACGCCCTGCCCAAGGGCGGCGAAATTCACATCGCGCAAAACGCCGACGGATTCACGGAAATCACCGCGCGCGGCACCAATGCCGGCTACACGGACGACACGCTCAAAGCGCTGTCCCTGTCTCTGGGACAGGACGAACTGACGCCGCGCTATGTCCACGCTTTCACGACCGGACTGACGGCCCGTCATTACGGCTATTCCATAGCGGCCCGGCAGGACGATGGCGTCCTGACACTCGTGATTTCCTCCTAGAACGCAATACATCTGCATGATCGGCATGCGACATAAACCGGTGGATCACAAACAATATATCCTGAAGGTTATATAGGGTTGCTACGGCGCGCCGCCGTGCTAAGATATGAGGATAAAGAATACGGCATGGAAATCTGCCCGGTATTGCGGTAAGCTTCCAGTCCGGTATCACTGCGCATTGAAAATGCGCCTGCTTTCTGAGTATCACCCTGAAATTTATAAATTTAACTGCCTGCAAGGCAGCTATTTGGGACCCGCGGAATATGGATGATTTAATTACCGATTTTCTGGCTGAAACGAACGAGAGCATGAGCGAGCTCGACAACGATCTCGTCACCCTTGAGCAAAACCCCAACGACAAAGATCTTCTGGGCAAGATTTTCAGGCTTGTTCACACAATCAAGGGCACATGCGGCTTCCTCGGCCTGCCCCGTCTCGAAAAGGTAGCGCACCATGGCGAAAACGTCCTGGGCCGTTTCCGTGACGGTGATCTGGAGGTCACTCCCGAATACGTATCACTGATTTTCGAAGCTTTTGATGTTATCCGCACCATCATACAGGGGATAGAGGAAACAGGTGCCGAACCCGACGGCGATGATTCAGCCCTGATTGCGAAGCTCGATGCCGTTTACGAGAGCCAGCCGGGGGCCGCGCCTGCAGCCCCTGCCGCTGAAGCCCTACCGCCAGTAGAAGATAAGAAAGAGGAAGACCTGCCCGTAGGCATGGCCAGCGAAGCCGAACTGGAGGCTGCTTTTGCCGCCGCCCCCGGCCCTGAGGAGCTCGCTGCGAAACGCCAGCAGGAGGCAGAGGAAGCAGCAGCAAAAGCGCAAGCGCAACCTCAGCCTGCCCCGGCTAAAGATCACCCTCCCGCCAACGAAAACGCCAATGCCGAGAAAAAAGAATCCGCTACTGCGGCTCAAAGCCTGCGTGTAAACGTAGACGTTCTGGAAGACCTTATGACCATGGTCAGCGAGTTGGTGCTGACCCGCAACCAGTTACTTCAAATTCTCCGCCATCAGGTCGAAAGCGAGTTTACCGCCCCGCTGCAACGTCTTAATCACGTTGTGTCCGACCTGCAGGAAGGTGTGATGAAAACGCGGATGCAGCCCATAGGCAACGCCTGGGCAAAGTTGCCGCGTATCATCCGCGACCTGAGCATGGAACTGAAAAAGAAAATCGACCTGGATATGCGGGGACAGGAAACGGAACTGGACCGCCAGGTACTGGAGCTGATCAAAGACCCGTTAACGCATATGGTGCGCAATTCCGGCGACCATGGGATCGAAACGCCTGAACAGCGCGTTGCCGCCGGGAAACCGGAAACGGGGAAAATTATTCTGGACGCTTATCATGAGGGCGGCCATATTATCATCAAAATCTCCGATGACGGCAAAGGCCTGTCGACCAGCCGCATTAAGCAAAAAGCCCTTGAAAACGGCCTTGCCACGGAAAGCGAGCTGGCGGAAATGTCCGTCCAGCAGATCAACCAGTTCATCTTTAAGGCCGGATTCTCAACCGCGGAAAAAGTAACCTCCGTTTCAGGACGCGGCGTCGGAATGGACGTGGTGCGCACCAACATAGAGAAAATCGGCGGGTCCATAGAACTGCATTCCGAGGAAGGCAAAGGCTCCATATTCACTATTAAAATCCCGCTCACACTTGCGATTGTATCGGCGCTGATCGTTGAATCGGCGGGAGAGCGTTTTGCCATACCGCAGCTTGCCGTGCGCGAATTGGTCATGACCTCCGAACACGGGGAAAACCGCATAGAAACCATCAAGGGCACGCCCGTTTTCCGGTTACGCGACCACCTTTTACCCCTGGTCAATCTCGACGACCTTCTCAAGCTGCGCAATGAGGTTCCGGAAAAACCGGCTGATAAATCCGCATTAAACGGAAGCAAACCGCTCGCAAACGGTCACGACCATGAAGGGGAAACCGGTCAGGAAGAACAACCCGTCGCCAAGGAAAAAGAAACCTCGAACCAGTACATCGTGGTGACACAGGTAGGCACGTATGATTTCGGTATTATAGTGGACAGGGTTTTCGACACCGAGGAAATCGTGGTCAAGCCCGTTGCCAGCATACTGCGCGACATCGACCTGTTCTCCGGAAACACCATTCTGGGTGACGGCAGCGTCATTATGATTCTGGACCCGAACGGCATCGCCCGCGCCACGGGAGAAATTGAAAGCACGGATAAGGAAAGCGGCACTGCGGACAAACATATTGCCAACAGGCGCCCATAACGGCGAGAAAATATCCCTGCTGCTGTTCAAAGCCGGAACCAGTTCGCCCAAGGCCGTACCGCTTTCGCTGGTCGCCCGCCTGGAAAACGTCAAGATCAGCGATGTCGAATATTCAGGTGGCCAGATGATGGTCCAGTACCGCGGAGGGCTGATGCCGCTGGTGCGTTTTGACGAAGCCGTTTCCCTTGAAGGGGTTAATGACAAGCCGGTGCTTGTCTTCACTGACCGGGACCGCTCTATGGGCCTGATTGTCGATGAAATTGTCGATATCAAGGAAGAATATATCGACCTGCAGGTCAGCACCATGCAAAAAGGCCTGATCGGCAGCGCCATTATCAGCGAAAAGGCCACCGACATCGTCGATGTGAACTATTTCCTGAGAAATATCAACAAGGACTGGTTTAAAAACCACGGCGATGAACCCTACCAAAGCGGCAAGAACGGCAAGGGCGCCGAATACAGCGGCAAAACCAGGATATTGCTGGTTGATGACAGCCCCTTTTTCCGCAACATGATCACGCCCTTGCTACATATAGAAGGCTACGAGGTAACCTCTCTGGAAAGCGCCAGGGACGCCCTGAAACTCTGCGATGACGGCAGCAGGTTCGACCTGATCATCAGCGACATCGAAATGCCGGAAATGGATGGCTTTGAATTTGCCGAAAAAGTAAAAAGCGACGGACCGTGGCAAAACACTCCTATGCTGGCGCTGTCTTCGCACGCCACACCGCAGGACATGGACCGCGGCAAAGAAGTCGGCTTTAACAACTATGTCGCCAAATTCGACAGGGACACCTTGCTCTCAACCATCTCGAAAACACTTTCCCAACAATCAGAAGCCGCATAGCAGGAGAATATTATATGAGCGCCGAAGCCCATAGTAAAAAAACCGCCACCGGCAAAGCTCTGGCCACGACCGATTTCCTGACCGTCATGATCGCCGACCAGATTTTCGGCATCCCCGTGATGCAGGTGCAGGACGTGCTGGGCGTACAGCGCGTTACGCGCATCCCCCTCGCCTCGCCGGAAGTCGCCGGCTCCCTGAACCTGCGCGGACGGATCGTTACGGCCGTCAATGTGCGCCGAAAACTGGGGCTGGAAAAACGCAAAGACGCCTCCCGCGATATGAGCGTTGTTGTGGAGCATGAAAACGAGCTTTACAGCCTGATTATCGACAAAGTCGGAGATGTGCTCACTCTTGAGGATGACGATTTTGAAACCACGCCCGCAACGCTCGATCCCCTGTGGCGGGATATATCCATGGGGATTTACAGGCTGGAGAAACAACTTCTGATCGTGATCGATGTGCCGCGTTTCATTAGTTCTATCCATAGATAACGGCAAAATAAGGCGTAGGAAAAGCCACTCCTGTTTGCTATACTTTCAGCCGTTATTCAACAAGATTCCCCCCACTTAAGGAGAGCTTTCATGAAATCTTGTCTTATTGTCGATGATAGCCGGGTTGTAAGAAAGGTTGCCCGGCGCATCGTGGAAGATCTGGGCTTTGAGTGCCATGAAGCGGAAGACGGACAGGGTGCCTATGATTTTTGCACAAAATCCATGCCCGATTCCATATTGCTGGACTGGAACATGCCCGTAATGAGCGGCATCGATTTTCTTGCCAAGCTGCGCGCCCTGGAAAACGGGGACAAACCGCTCGTGGTTTTCTGCACGACTGAAAACAATATGGACCACATCCAGCAAGCCATTATGACCGGTGCCAATGAATACATTATGAAACCTTTCGACAGCGATATCATCGAATCGAAATTCAAGCAGATCGGTCTGATCTGATACCGGGAATGCCAATAGTAAAAAGTCTCTGCTTTTCAGGAAAATGAGTATGAATGACACTACATCCCAAGGGGAAACGGGCAAAATCAACGTAATGCTCGTTGATGATTCCGTCGTTATCCGGGGGGTCCTGAGCCGGATGCTGGGAAAAGACCCGGAAATCAGGGTCGTAAAAACCCTTAACAACGGCGAACTGGGCGTAGCGGCAGCGGCGGAGCTAAAACCGCATATCGTTATACTCGATGTTGAAATGCCGGTGATGGACGGTTTGACGGCGCTTCCCAAGATCCTG
>CAZBNG010000067.1:0-11857 GCA_964493095.1 uncultured Pseudobdellovibrionaceae bacterium | reverse complement strand
AGAACCTTCACCGCCTGCCCGCCTATATCCAGCAGCTTGAGATGGAATCGAACGGCAAAAGCGTCAGCCGCGAAGGCGAAACGGTTTCTTACCAGACTGCGCCCGTTGTGTTCGGGGAGCCTGGCACCAACGCCCAACATGCGTTTTTCCAGCTCCTGCATCAGGGTACGCAAGTCATCCCATGCGATTTTATTGCCGCCGCGCAAAGCCATAACAAAACCGATGAGCATCATGAAAAACTGCTGGCCAATTTCATCGGCCAGACGCAGGCCCTGATGATGGGGGAAAGCCATGCGGGGGAGAACGCCCACCGCAACTTTCCCGGCAACAAGCCCTCCTCCAGCATTTTAATGCCCCGCCTTGATGCCTATTTCACAGGTATGCTACTCGCGCTTTACGAACATAAAATCTTTGTCGAAGGCGTGATCTGGGATATAAACAGCTTTGACCAATGGGGCGTCGAACTTGGCAAGGAAAGAGCCCAAAGCATGCTCAAAGCCTTCCACGGTAAAACGGAACGGAGCATGGATAGCTCCTCCCTTGGCCTGCTGCGGCGCATAAGGGAAACGTCATGAAAAACATTCCCAATCCCGGCGCGCTTCATCCCCTGACCCAGCAGGAGCTGGATGAGGTATTGCGCGCCAACGAGTTGTTTAACAAGGGCCAGCGCGGCGGTCGCCGGGCGGTACTGAAATATTTCGATCTCTCCCATCTTGATTTCCGCGAATCCAATCTTTCACATACCGATTTCACGGGTTCCGTTTTTGTCGGCGCCAATCTCTCAAACTGCAACTTTTCCTCCGCCTGTTTCTTCGGCTGCGACCTGCGCGAGGCGAATATGAACAATGTTATCCTGACGCGCGCCGATATGCGCGGGGCCTGTTTTGCGGGGGCCAACATGCAGCAGGCCGATATGAACGACGCCGACCTGCGCGAGGGGAAAATCCTAAAACGCCACGCCGGCGGCGGACTTGAAGACAGGCAACGCGCCGGGCAAGGCGGGTCGCAGACGATCCTGACCGGGGCGCGCATGGCAGATGCAAACCTGAGCGGCGTCCGCGCCGTAAATGCAGATTTTTCCGATACCGACATGGCGCGCGTCAATTTCCAAAACGCGGATATCAGCCACGCCCATTTCGAACACGCCAACCTGACAAGCTCCAATTTCCTGGGCGCGATCACCAGCGAGGCGAATATGGACGAAGCCGTGCTGGCCGGCGTACCGCTCGATGTCCTGATGTCGCAGGAAGTCAGCTTAAAGGATATCGTAACCGACTCTCACCTGGGTGAACGGCTCGAAGATACCGGCCTTACCCTGCAGGACCTTCTGGGCATTCACAAGGAATGGGTCACCAGCGGCGGAAAAAAGGGCAAACGCCTCGATCTATCCGGCTACGACCTGCGCAGCGTAGCGGATATACCCCGCTATCCCCTGACCGCCGTACTGGCGAAAAACGCCAGCTTCATGGGTCAGAACCTGGAAAAATCACAACTCCAGAGCAGTGTTTTCGACGGCTCCGATTTCCGCGACTGCAACCTGAAGGACGCCGACCTGCGCGGCTCAAGCTTCTCGGGCGCGAAATTCTCCCGCGCCGATATGACGGGCATAAAACTCAGCTCCCTGCATTTCGGCAAGGACCGCATCAAGCGCACGGATATGAGCGGCGCAGACCTGCGCCGCTGCATTATCAAGGACGCGGATTTAAGCGACTGTATCCTGATGGGCGCGGATTTGAGCATGGCGCGAATCACAGGCTGCGACCTGCGCCGCGCCGACCTTACGGGGGCCACCCTCAAGGGCGCCCGGCTTGAAAAATGCAAACTGGATGATACCGTCATCGACCTTAAGGCATTGAAAGCGTAAAACTTATCCACCGTCTGCCGTTTCCCCCCTCATGCATTTGCTGACATAACCGCACAGGAACTGTAGGTTTAGGGTATGCGTATACGGTATTTGCCAGAAACTTTGATCAACCAGATCGCCGCCGGAGAGGTGATCGAGCGTCCGGCTGCGGCCATCAAGGAACTGGTGGAAAACGCCGTCGATGCCGGCGCCACGAAAGTCGATATCGATATCCGCGAAGGCGGCAAAAGCCTGATCGTGGTCAGCGATAACGGCGCGGGCATGAGCCGCGAGGAATTAACCGCCGCCGTGGACCGCCACGCCACCTCAAAACTCCCCGGCGAAGATCTTTTAAACATCCAGCATCTTGGTTTCCGGGGCGAAGCGCTGGCCTCCATCGCTGCTGTCTCACGCCTGAAAATCGCCACGGCGCAGGGCGGAGAGTCATGGGAAATTTCCGTCAGCGGCGGAAGAAAGGAAGAGGCCGCGCCCTCCTCCCACCCGCAGGGAACGCAGGTCGAAGTGCGCGATTTATTCTACGCCACGCCCGCGCGACTGAAATTCATGAAAACCGAACGCGCCGAGTTTATGGCGGTTAAGGATATGGTTTCACGCCTCGCCATGGCCCACCCGCAAACCGGATTTGCCCTTACCCATGACGGCAAAACGGCGCTAAAGCTCCCCGCGACAACAAACGCGCAGGAACGCCTCGCGGCGGTGCTGGGCAGGGAGTTTGGCGAAAACGCCATGGCGATTGAAACCCAGCGCGAAGGTATAGGTTTAAGCGGCTATGCGGGCTTACCCACGCTGCACCGCGCCACCATGCAGTTTCAATATCTGTTCGTGAATGGCCGGCCCGTGCGCGACAAACTTTTAAACGGCTGTGTGCGCGCCGCCTATGCCGATGTATTGCACCGCGACCGTCACCCGATGGTTGCCCTGTTCCTCACCCTGCCCGCCGCGGAAGTAGACGTGAACGTGCACCCGGCAAAAGCCGAGGTGCGTTTCCGCGATCCGCAGCTTGTGCGCGGCCTGATTATCTCCGCCCTGAAACACGCCCTGCACGAAGGCGGGTTTAAGGCCTCAAGCACTGTTTCCTTCAGCACGCTGGACGCCATGCGCCCGGCCAACAACCCGTTTGCACAAAACCCGCTGCCCCTGCATCGCGGCAGCGCCGCCGTGCCCGCCAGCTACGCCCGCCCTTACCCGGCGCAACATTTAAGCGAAGCCACGAACCAGGCTTATGCCCCGCAGGTTAGCGCCGCCTTTGATATCGCCCCGGCGGCACGGACCGAAATCGCTGCCGAGATTTCACCTGAGCAGCAATCCTATCCCCTGGGGGCCGCGCGGGCACAGCTCCATGAAAACTACATCGTCGCGCAAACCGCCGAAGGGCTTGTCATCGTGGACCAGCATGCCGCGCATGAGCGCCTCGTTTACGAACGTTTCAAGGCGCAACTTGCCGAGCGCGGCATTGAAAAGCAGGGCCTGCTCACCCCCGAGATCGTCGAGATGGAAGAAACCCAGGCCGAGCGCCTTTTGAAATACGCCCCCGATCTTGCGCGCCTTGGCCTTGAAATCGACAGTTTCGGCGCGGGCGCTATCGCCGTACACGCCGCCCCGGCGTTGCTGGGGCAAAAGGCGGATATCAAAGGCTTGATTCTCGACCTTGCCGACAACATTTTAGAAAATGACGATGTGCGGATTTTAGAGGGACGCCTCAATGAAGTGCTCTCCTCCATGGCCTGCCACGGTTCCGTGCGCTCGGGGCGGCGGATGAACGCGGAGGAAATGAACGCGCTTTTGCGCCAGATGGAGGAAACACCGCTCTCCGGTCAGTGCAATCATGGGCGCCCAACTTATATTGAATTAAAGCTCAGCGATATAGAGCGTTTGTTTGGACGAAGGTAGATATAAATATGTTCATCCTGAAGCGCTTGCGCTGAAGGATCTTATTGTTACGATAGAAGATCCTTCAGACCTAAATGTCTTCAGGACGACAAGAAACGGAAATATTATGAGCGAAGAAAAAGGCCCCGATCATAAAAAAGTTCTCAATCTATACGCCGCCTACGGTGTGGGACTTTTCCTCGCTTTTGTTCCCGCCGTTATCGCCATACTCACTTCTGCGGTCTTTACCTCGGGCACGCTTATTGCCTGCTATGTCCTGCGCGGCCGGACGGAGAAAAACAGCCTGCTGGAAAATCACACGACCTATATTATCCGCACTATCTGGATCGGCGGCCTGATTACCATCACCAGCATTCTTACAGCCAGCGTGTATATGCATTACGCTCTCGATTTTTCTTCCATGCAGGGCTGCGCTCCCAACCTGCTTCCTTCCGTGCAGGCGATGGGTAACAACCCCGATATGCCGCAGGTCATGGCGCTACTCACCGAGATGCTCGGGCATATGAGCCCGTGCCTCGAAGCGTTTTACAAAGCCAATATTCCGGTGTTTTACATGAGCGGCGCCATCGCCATTACGCCCATCGTGCTTTATTTCGGCATCCGCTACTTCCGCGGTCTTTCCCGCGCCTCGCGCGGCTACCGCATCGCCAATCCGCTCAGCTGGTTTTAAAGGCAATCCAGATAGGTGCGAGAAGCCGCTAGGTCCCGCAGCATGGAAAAGCGGCTTTTTTCCTCCATCGGGTCTGCGCCGTATTTCTTCGCATTATAAAGCGCGTTTTTAAAATCCTCTTCCACCAGCGCGGCGGCGATGGCTTCTTCCGGCGTCACTTCATTCTCAACAAAACAAAGCGCGAGAATAAGCGAACCGCAAGCCGCGGTAACAAGCTGCAGCACCGTAAAACGGTCGTCATCCATATTCGAGACGACCTGCCGGACCCTTGCATGCACAGCCTCATCCTGCGCCAGCGCGGCAAGCCCGGTCGTGGTGAGCAGCGTTGCATCGAAACGCTTTTCAAACAAAGTCCGCAAGGGAGCCCAGCGCGCCTCCTGCATCTCCACCAGCCCGGGCGGCTCGCTGGCCGTATAACAAAGCAGATCGGTATCGAGATATTTCAATACCGCTTCCTGCATCGCGGCGCGTTCTTTCGATACGCGCTCCTGCCGCGTGGTAAGGATTTGCGTAACCGGCATGGTATCGGGAATAATTTCGCCTTCCTGCGCCGCCCATTCCCGGACGATTTCATCAGCCAGTTTTTCACCCGGCGCGATTAACATGTTCCTTGCCGGCGTTTTTACCGGACGGCCATCAAGCAGGATGCTGTAACCTTCGCCTTCGCGGCGGTGTGAAACAAGGGAATAGAATTTTTTCATGGAGAGCCCGCCTGCCCCTCAGCAGAATCCACCGGCTTTGCCTCGATCACTTCAACTTCGCGGATTTCCATTTCCTGTTCTCCGGCGGGGGCGGCTTCAACCGTTTCGGCTTTTTCCATTTTTTCCGGTAACGGACAGTTATGGCTGAACTTTATATCCAGATCGAGAAGCAGCGCCACCAGCGCGCAATAATCTTCTCCACGCTGCAACGGCTCCACATGCGCCTCGTCTTCTTGCACGGTCAGCCGTGCCTTGGCATCGCCCAGCGAAATATCGATTTCACGCGCCGGGCTGAACCTGTATTTTGGGCCTTCGGGTGGGCCTAGCGTATCCATGGCGATATAAAGGGAAAACGGTTTTTCCCCGACCATGCCCTGCCCCTTCAGGGCCGCCGTTTCCGCCTCCTGCGCCGGAAAAATGGAAATATACTCCAGCTTCACCGGAGCATCGCCCCACAAGCCGGGCGCAAGATTTATATTGCGGATATCGATCGCCCGCACCTTCGATGTGCTGAATGTCATATCCCAGAAACTCATGGACAGGCGCAGGGCACCGATGGAAAATACATCCACATCCGCCGCTTCGCCGCCGCGCCCGTTTATGCCTTCCATATCGAAAGTCAGGCTCGGATAAAAACCGATATGATTAACCTTTTCTATGGTAACTTTTGTATGGGTGGATTCACTCAGGAAATCCTCCATCGCCTTTTTCAGGTTATCGCTGTTCCCCCCCAGCATGGAAAGGACAAAGAGCAGAAACGCCAGCACCAGCGCGGCAAAAATCATAAATTTGAATAAGCGCTTTACCCAGACCATCAGCGTTTAAACCTCCACTCCTTCAAACGGGTCCCCCTTGTATTTCGCATTAAAGCCGAATTCCTTCCAGCTTTTCGCCAGCTCCGGCGGCAACGGCGCGGCAATGTCCAGCATACCTTTTTTTACCGGGTGAGGACAGATGATGCGCTGCGCATGTAGATGCAGCCGGTCGGCCAGTTTCATCTGGCTGAAATCGGGCGGCGGCAGCTTGCTCTCCGGGTCCGGTTTGGCGCGGTATTTCGGATCGCCCAGCACGCCAAAACCCATAAAGGCGGCATGCACGCGGATCTGATGCGTGCGTCCCGTGCGCGGCCAGAAGGCCACAAACGCGGCTTGCGTATACGCATTTTCCACCACCGTATATTCGGTATGGGCGAATTTACCTTCCTCATCGACAACGATATGTTCGCGCCCTACCGTACCGATTTTATGGATGGGCGCCTTAATAAAGCCTTCCTGAATTTCCGGCGCGGGGCTACAGATCGCCCAGTAGATTTTCTTGATATCGCGTCCCTTGAACGTATCGCCCAGCGCCTTGGCCACTTTGGCTGAGCGGGCAAGGATCATCACCCCGCTGGTGTCCTTATCAAGGCGGTGCACAAGACGCGGCTTCACACCGTCCTTGTCGGCCAGCGCCTCCATCAGGTCATCGACGTTGCGCTCCACCTTGCTGCCGCCCTGCGTTGCGAGGCCGTAAGGCTTGTTGATCGCCAGCACGTCGCCATCATCGTAAATCACCAGCGAGCGAATAAAGGCCGCGTCCTCTTGCGAAATTTTCTTTTTACGGGCCGATTTCGCACCCTCACCCTCCACCGGAGGAATACGCACATCCTGCCCGGCACCCAAGCGGGTATCGGTTTTGGCGCGCTTGCCGTCCACGCGCAGCTGGCCCTTGCGGATCAGTTTTTGCGCAAGGCCAAAGGGCAGTTCGGGCACATAGCGTTTCAGCCAGCGATCGAGGCGCTGGCCGTCATCATCTTCCTTCACTGTTATATGCCGTACACCGCTCATGCAAAAAACTTCCATATAACCCAGCTGCCCGCGAACACGGCGGCAATCGAAAGCACCACCGACCCGCCGACATAAAGGGCGGCAGTAAACCATTCCCCTTTTGTAATCAACGTCATGGTATCAAGGGAAAAGGTAGAGAACGTGGTGAAAGAACCCAGAAACCCGACGACGAGGAACAACCGCCAGCCCTGCGACACATCAAGCCTGGCGGCAAACAGCGCGATCAAAGCGCCCATAATGAAAGAGCCCAGTATATTGATGCTCATAATGCCCAGCGGGAAAGGCACCTTAAAGGCCGAGGCGATGCCCGCATTCACGAAATGCCGCGTCAGCGCCCCCAGCGCGCCGCCCGCCGCGATTGCCCCCATGCTCATTATCATTGCAATTACTCCTGTTCAATCATCCCCGGATGCGGTAACACTCAAAGGACAATGTTTAAAGCTTTAAGTCCCACATATAAAGGAATAATTCTCGCCCTTATAGGTTATTCCGGCTTTGCCATCAGCGATACCCCCGCCAAGATCCTTACCGCTTCCTACCCGACGGTGCAAATCACCTGCTATATCATGCTCACCGCGGCGCTGATGCTGCTGGCCTTTTCCCCGCTGCTGGGCGGGATCAGCCGTCCGGGCAAGGGCAGCGTGAAATTCCACATCCTGCGCGGGGTGATGAATTTCCTCGTCAGCATCCTGGTGGTGGAAGCCTTCGCCCATTTGCCGCTGGCCAGCGTTTACCCGATTATTTTCGCCAAACCGTTCATCGCCGCGCTGCTGGCCATTCCGTTTTACAAGGAAATCGTCACGCGCCCACGCTGGATCGCCATCGCGCTGGGTTTTACCGGCGTGCTGATCGCCATGCGCCCCTCGGCGGCGGGGATAGACCCGGCGCTGCTGCTGCCTCTTGGCTCGGCGACATGCAGCGCGATTATGTGGATCACCTCACGCTCGCTGCAGGGGGAAAACACCTTTTCCATCGGATTTTACCCCGTGGCGGTCACCTTCCTGTGCACCCTGCCCTTCGTGGCGTGGGAGCCGGGCCTGACGCACTCCCTGCCCGCCATGGAGCATGTACCGCTCTTCCTGATCTGCGGGGCGGGGGTAAGCACCGGGGTGATCGGCCTCTCTCTGGCCTTCCGCGCCGCGCCCAGCGCGGCGGTCAGCCCCTTCCACTACACCCAGATGATCTGGGGGCTGGGTTTTGGCTATTTCATTTTCGGCGATATTCCCGACGGGCTGACGATGCTCGGCGCGGTAATTATTATCTCCAGCGGCCTGTTCCTGATTTTCGCCCAGCGCCCCCGCAAAAAAGCCACCCCCGACCCGGAAGTGCGGGCCTGAACGGCTTTAAGCGGCGGATTTTGAGGGTTTTAGAGACCGGTTTTAAGGGCAAAATGCACGCACACTTCGCCCCTTTGTAATCCCTGTATACAGCAACTTTAATCCCAAGTCAAGGACTTTTTTCCTAATTTTGACATGCTTCTTGAGCAATCTTACTTCTGCAAGTTTTGCTTTCTGTCCCAAGGATACGATAAGCTTGCTTCGTCGTAATTTGTATAAAGAGGCCCCCACCTATATGTGAATTCACCTGTATTATTACCTTGATCATCTGCAAAGCTCATCTTTGATAGCAACCATGTCTCACCAGTACATTTATCTAACTTGATAGGTTGCATATCGTTGCTAGTATAAATTTCAAAACACTCTGTTTGACTTACCTTCGTTTCTTCAAGACAACCCGTTAAAAAAAACAAAGGAATTAATAAAAGTTTGCGCAAAATAAGTACCCCTCACATCTTTTTGTTTAGCTTCAAAAATAAACCTTCAAACTGCTAAAAAATATTAATACCAAATTTCTAATTATCTGATTTTTCTATTACAGTGCCCCTTCCTAACCCTTCTCCTCCCTCAATTTCTGCCAGTACGCCAGCCGCTTGTTGATCTCGCGTTCAAAACCGCGTTCGGGCGGGTTGTAGAATTTCTGGCGGGGCATATCGTCGGGGAAATAGTTCTGGCCGGAGAAGCCCTCGGGCGTGTCGGGGTCGTAAATATAGCCAGTGCCGTATTCCTGTTCCTTCATCAATTTTGTCGGCGCATTCAAAATATGCTTGGGCGGCATGAGGGAGCCGGTTTCCTTTGCCGCGCGCTTGCTGGCCCCCAGCGCCTTATAGGCCGCGTTGGATTTGGGCGCGGTGGCAAGATAAATAATCGCATTGGCCAGTGCGAGTTCGCCCTCCGGGCTGCCCATTCTTAGATACGCTTCCCACGCCGCCATGGTATGGGGCAGGGCCTGAGGGTCGGCAAGGCCGATATCCTCCACCGCCATGCGCACCATGCGCCGTGCCAGATATTCCGGGTCCTCGCCCCCCGTCAGCATGCGGGCAAACCAGTAAAGTGCGGCGTCCGCATCGCTGCCGCGCACGGATTTATGCAGGGCGGAGATCAGGTTGTAATGCGCTTCATCGCCCTTATCGTAAAGGGGCATGCGGCGCTGCACGAGCTGCATCAGCGCATCGTTATCCAGCAAATCCTGCTGTCCCCGCGCAGGCGGGGACCTGTCGGCATCTACTGCGGGAGATCCCCGCTTTCGCGGGGAAGGCAGAGGAGAAACACCTGAAGTTTGCGCGTAAATCTGCTCGGCCATTGAAAGTACATAGCGCCCGTCGCCATCCGCCATGGCCTTGAGCGTCGCGCGTGCCTCTGCCGTAAGGGGAAGCGCGCGGTCAAGCTCGATTTCCGCGCGGGTGAGGAGCTCCTCCAGCGCCTCATCATCCAGCCGCCGCAGCACGAAAACCTGCGCACGGGATAAAAGCGCGGCGTTAAGCTCGAAAGACGGGTTTTCGGTGGTCGCGCCGATCAGCACGATCGTGCCGTCCTCCACCACGGGCAGGAAGGCATCTTGCTGGGATTTGTTAAAACGGTGAATTTCATCGACAAACAGCAGCGTTGCCTGACCGTTTTGCTTGCGGATGCGGGCGGAATCGAAAAGCTTGCGCAAATCCGCCACGCCGGTGAAAATCGCGGAAACCTGCTCGAAATGCAGCCCCGCCCCGGCGGCGATAATGCGCGCCAACGTGGTTTTGCCGCATCCCGGCGGCCCCCAGAGGATAAAGGAGGAGACATGACCGCCCTCCAGCATTCTGGCCAGCGGCGCACCGGGCGCGGTTAAATGTGCCTGCCCGGCCACCTCTTCCAGCGCCCTCGGGCGCAGGCGGTCGGCCAGCGGACGGTTTTCATCCGCCGCACCCTCTTCCGCTTTTACCGCAAATAAATCAGCCATGCGCTTGACCTTGACCTGTTAAATATGTGACATAAATTCCTTAATACAACAGGCGGATGGTAACAAACAATCATGCAGGCACAAAAACTGGAATATAACGACGAAGTCGCGGCCTCCACCGCAGGAGTCTATGAGCGGCTCAAGAACCAGTACAAGGAAGATTACTGGCGTACCCTCGCCCCGTATATCCATGAAATCAACCGCCTGAAACGTGAGAAAAACGCCGTTATCCTCGCCCATAACTATATGACGCCCGATATTTTCTTCGGCGTGGGCGATATTGTCGGCGACTCCCTGATGCTGGCGCAAAAGGCCGCCGCCACCGACGCCGATATCATCGTACAATGCGGTGTGCATTTTATGGCCGAAACTTCCAAGATTTTATGCCCGGAACGCAAAGTCCTGATGCCCGATATGAAGGCGGGTTGCAGCCTTGCAGAATCCATCACCGCCGAAGATGTACGGGCGCTCAAAGCCAAATATCCGGGCATTCCCGTTGTTTCCTATGTGAATACCTCCGCCGCCGTGAAAGCGGAAAGCGATGTGTGCTGCACCTCCTCCAACGCGCTGAAAATCGTCAACGCGCTGGGCAAAGAGGGGCATGACACGGTGATTATGACGCCGGATAAATTCCTAGCCCAGAACGTGGCGGCGGAAACGAATGTGAAGGTCATTTTCTGGGAAGGCACATGCATGGTGCATGAGCGTTTCACCGCCGATGACGTGCGCAAGATCCGCGCCGCCAATGACGATGTGGTGGTGCTGGCCCACCCGGAATGCCCGCCCGAAGTCATGGCGGAGGCCGATTATGCAGGCTCCACCGCGCAGATGGATGATTACATCAAGCAGCACCAGCCCAAGCGCGCCGTGCTGATGACAGAATGCTCCATGAGCGATAACATCGCCGCCGCCAACCCGAATGTGGAAATGATCGGCACCTGCCAGATGTGCCCGCATATGAAGCGCATAAGCCTGCCGAAAATCCTGAAATCCCTGCAAACGGAAGAGCCGGAAGTTTTCGTTGATGAGGCGCTTATTCCCCCCGCCCGCAAGGCGATCCAGCGCATGCTGGAGCTGAGTTAGCCATGCCGTCATTGCGAGGAGGCAAAGCCGACGAAGCAATCCAGAATGGCGCTTGTATCACTGGATTGCTTCGCTTACGCTCGCAATGACGAAAAGAAGAAGTCCCATGAATTTATCGCCTATTATTATCGAAGACATCGTTAAATCCGCGCTTAAAGAGGATTTGGGCCACGGGTTTGACATTACCTCCAATTTACTGATCCCTGCCGGGCAAAAGGCGACAGGTGTGCTGCGCGCCCGCCAAAGCGGCAGGCTGGCAGGATTGATGCTCGCGCTGTCCGCCTTTTCCCTCACCGATATCGATTTCGACATGACCGTGATGGCCGAAGACGGCGCGGACCTGCAGGCGGGCGACGTGATTGCGGAGATTACCGGACCGGCGCGCAGCCTGTTGACTGCCGAACGTGTGGCGCTGAACTTCCTATCCCATATGAGCGGGGTGGCCACGTTGACCGCCGCTTATGTCGAGGAAGTAAAGGATACGGGCGCGGAAATCTGCGATACGCGTAAAACATTACCGGGGCTGCGTTTGCTGCAAAAATACGCC
>CAZBNG010000066.1:0-11896 GCA_964493095.1 uncultured Pseudobdellovibrionaceae bacterium | reverse complement strand
TTGCCGGTATCCTGCGGGTCGGCTTCCACGTCCAGAATGTCGTCGGTCACCTGGAAGGCGAGGCCGAGATCGTGGGCGTAGGCCGTTAGCGCCTTGCGGTGGGGTTCGTCGGAGCGTCCTAAAATGGCGCCGGCCTCACAGGCAAAAGCCATCAGTTTCCCGGTTTTCATGCGTTGCAGGCGGGAAATGGTGCCCAGATCGAAATCTTCATCCTCCCCGATCAAATCAAGCATCTGGCCGCCGACCATGCCGTTGGGCCCGGCGGCCTGCGCCAGCATGCGCACCAGTTCACAGCGCACGCGCGGATCAGCATGGGTTTCGCGGTCGGCGAGCACTTCGAACGCAAGCGTCAGCAGGGCGTCGCCCGCCAGAATGGCGGTGGCTTCGTCAAATTGCTTGTGCACGGTAGGCTTGCCCCGGCGCAGGGACGCGTCGTCCATGGAGGGCAGATCGTCGTGGATCAGGGAGTAGCAATGAACAAACTCCAGCGCGGCCGCAACCCGGCGGGCCCGGCCCGGATCAACGTTAAACAGCGCGGAGGATTGCATCACCAGAAACGGGCGCAGGCGTTTGCCGCCCCCCAGCGCGCCGTGGCGCATGGCTTCGAAGAGGCGGGCTTCGGCCAGATCCGTTTCCGGTAGAAGGTGGCTCATGGTTTTGTTGACGGCGGCTGCCGTTTCGTCCATGGCACGTTGGAGGAGGGGGCTTGCGTCTCTTGGGGATGGCATTTTTTCTTCCTTATTCTATTTTTGACTTTGTTGCTGCGTCGCTTGCGTATTTCTTATACGCGGCGCTCCTCGCGCCTTGTCAAAAACAAAATAAGTTTGAAAAAATTGTTTAAGACAAGGGTTGTTCATATTATTCCTGATCCAAAGGCTGCGTAGAAAGCTTGCCGTCGGCGGCCACGGTGATTTTTTCAATTTTGGCCTGCGCATCCTTCAATTTGGCCTCGCAGTGATTTTTCAGGGCGATGCCGCGCTCATAGGCGGTGATGGAATCCTCAAGTTTCGCCTGGCCGGTTTCAAGGCTTTTGACAATAGTTTCAAGCTCGCCTAGGGCGTCTTCGAAGCTTAAATCTTTTACAGGGGCGGGTGCAGCGCTCATAAAAAAACCGAATTCTTATCTTTGTATTCTTTGCATTTCAGCGCCACATCATATGCGAAGGGAGCTTTTCGCTCAAGCGCAAAAAGAGAATTAAGCCAAGGCGTCCCAAGGGGTTATTGAAGTTGCGGGGCAAAGCACTTTGAGCGGTAAGCAGGCATGGGGTATACTGGGGCAATATGATGAAAACCTATAAAATTCCAAAACAGGAGCGCGTTTACGCGATTGGCGATGTGCACGGCTATGCCGCGCTGCTGGATGCGCTGCACGAAAAAATCACGCAGGATATGGCGGAGAATCCGCCGCGCGGCAGTGTTCATATTGTATATTCCGGCGATTATATCGACCGCGGGCCGGACAGCGCCGGAGTGATTGCGCGCCTGATCGAGGCAAAGAAGCGCGATGACGGCATTTCGCGTATTTTCCTGAAGGGTAACCACGAATGGGGCATGCAGGGGTTTATGAAACGCCCCGTCGGGCATGACTGGCTGCGATATGGCGGGCAGGAAGCGCTGGAGAGTTACGGTGTTAATATTGACCATTGCCTGCTGATGGATGGCGAGCTGGAAAAGCTGCCCGCGCGCATGAAGGATGAAATCCCGCAGGCGCATTTTGATTTTCTGGAGCAGTTAGAGATATTTCGCCAGATCGGCGATTACGTTTTCGCCCATGCCGGAGTGGACCCGTATAAACCGTTGGCGGCGCAGGAGCCGCGCGATTTTATGTGTATCCGCCAACCATTTTTGAGTTACCACAAACAGCCGGATTTCAAACCGTTGGATTTTATGGTGGTACACGGCCATTCCCCGTCCATGGAGCCGATCATAAGGCCGCACCGCATTGGCGTCGATACCGGGGTGTATATGCGCAATGTCCTGACCTGCGCCGTTCTGGAAGGGCAGGATGTCAGGTTCTTGCAGGTTCGTTAAGGTTAAACCAGCCCTAAACGCCGCTCCAGCGCTTCGCAGAGCATATGACCCAGCGTGATGTGCATTTCCTGGATGCGAGCGGTGGTGGAAGAGGGCACGGTCAGCATGATATCGCACAAGGCGGGCATCTTGCCGCCATCGCGCCCGGAAAGCCCGGCGGTGAGCAGGCCCTTGTCCTTTGCCACGCGCAGGGCGTTCAATACATTGGCGCTGTTGCCCGAGGTGCTGATCCCGATGGCGATGTCGCCCGAATTGCCAAGCGCGTCGAGCTGGCGGGCGAAAATGTGGTCAAAGCCGAGATCGTTTCCCGCCGCCGTAAGCGCGGAAGTATCCGTAGTCAGGGCGAGGGCGGCGATGGGCTTGCGGTCGTTTTTGTAGCGGATGGTAAGCTCGGTCGCCAGATGCTGGGCGTCGGACGCGCTGCCGCCATTGCCGAAAAACAGGATTTTACCGCCCGCATTAATACTGCCGACACAGGCATTCACAAGGCGGGCGAATTCGTCATGCAGGGCGTGAAAACTTTTCTGCACGACCTCGATATGTTCGTCGCGCTCTTTCGCCCAGAATGTGTCGAGATCGAAACCGGTCATCAATTATCCTGATATCTTTCCTAGTATCCCTGGCGCATGATGCTGATGGGCGGCGCGGCGGCGGGGGCCTGCTGCACCGGGGCCAGCGGGGCGTGCATCGCCATGAAGCGGCGGTTAAAGGCAAGCTGTTCCGCCGTAAGCTGGAACCCGATCAGGACCTTGTGATCACGTCCGTCCTCGCGGCGGCGCAAGGGGACGACCTGCCTGATGTTTTCCGTATAGGTATGGGTCTTTTCATTGGACGCGTAGGTCATGGAGGCGGCAAACACTTCCTTGGCCAAAATGCGGCCATCTTCATCCGTGACGGCTACGAAAAACGGGTAGGAGACGAACGGCGTGTCTGAATCCTTAACCTTGGCGCGCGGCCCCAGTTCGCTGTCAAAGACGAGTTTCACGTCCATGGTCACGCTGCGCTCGGTATAGGTGCAGGTGCTTTCACCCATGCTTACATGGGCGCGGGAAATCGTGTTGGAATCGTCGGGCATGGCGGCATTGGTGAATTCCGTCAGCATGCTGAGTTCGTCCACGATTTTAACGTCCGGGCAGTCGTTGATCAGGGCGTTTGAAGTCGGTTCGCGCACGAGATGGCTTTCGGGGCTGCGCGCCGTATCGTCCAGCGATCCCATAAGGCGGTCGACAGTGTCGCAGGCGGGCAGGGTAAGCAGCGCGGCAGAAAGTAAAATCAGCGGGGTGAATTTCATGAACGGCCTCTCGTGTCAAAAATCAGGTTACACATTACGAGAGCACGCCTTCTTTCGCAAGACTATGGATTCTCTTTCGCAAATTGTTTAAAAGAGCCGTTATGACCAGCGCACAGGAAAAACCCCCGCTAAAAATACTTCTCGCCGCGCCGCGCGGCTTTTGCGCCGGCGTGGACCGCGCGATTCAGATCGTGGAGACGGCGCTGGAGAAATACGGCGCGCCGGTTTATGTGCGCCATGAGATCGTTCACAACAAATTCGTCGTGGATTCCCTTAAGGCCAAGGGCGCGGTTTTTGTCGAAGAGCTTGATGAAATCCCGAATGACGGGCAGCCGGTGGTGTTTTCGGCCCACGGTGTTCCCAAATCGGTTCCTGAAACAGCGAAAGCGCGCGAAATGTTTTACCTCGACGCCACGTGCCCGCTGGTGAGCAAGGTGCATATCGAAGCGCAGAACCATTACAAGCAGGGCTATCAGATTATCCTGATCGGCCATGAAGGGCATCCGGAGGTGATCGGTACGATGGGGCAGTTGCCCGAAGGCTCTGTCCTGCTGGTTGAAACGCCGGAAGATGTGCAGGCCATTAACGTGCAGGACCCGGAAAAACTGGCATATTGTACGCAGACAACGCTTTCCGTCGATGATACCGCCGCGGTGGTAGAGGCGTTGCGGGAGCGTTTCCCCGCGATCAAGGGGCCGCACAAGGAAGATATCTGTTACGCGACCACCAACCGGCAGGCGGCGGTGAAGGCGATTGCGCCCTTAAGCGATGCGATCATGGTGATCGGCGCGCCCAATTCCTCCAACTCCAACCGCCTTGTCGAGGTGGCGCGCGTTATGGGTTGTGACAAGGCCGCCCTGGTGCAACGCGCCGGGGATATCGACTGGGAATGGGTTGACGGGGTGCGTGTATTGGGGCTTACTGCGGGGGCCTCCGCCCCGGAAGTCCTTGTGGACGAAGTGATCGCGGCGGCACGGGAGCGCTTCGACGTGACGGTTGAAGAAGTCTCCCTTACACAGGAAAATGTCAGCTTTAAGCTGCCCTCCGTTCTGAAGGTCGCGTGATGGGGATTTCTTCGTCATTGCGAGCGTAAGCGAAGCAATCCGGAGAGACAGGCCGGATTGCCGCGTCGGCCTTGCGGCCTTCTCGCAATGACGCTTTTGTCAGGAAGTGAAAAGATGAAACCGATGTTGAGTTCTTTTTGGAAACCGCAAAAAAAAGCAGTGACCCTGATGGGGATGTCGGGCATGGGCAAGACGTATATGTCTTGCCAACTGGCCGATTGGGGATGGCGGCATTATTCCTGCGATTATGAGATTGCCACGAAATATCTGCGCACGGAACTCGGCCTTGAAGGGCAGGAAGTGTCCATGGACGATATCCGCAAGCTTTCTGATTTTGTCGGGCAGATGGGGGATGAATCCAAGGGCGGGCTGCCGCTGGGCGAGTTCCGCCGCCGTCAGCAGATGTATTACGATTCCGAAGTGAAAGCGCTGCAAAACGCCATCAAAGAGGCGCAAGATTGCCGCGCTAATTTTGTGAACGATTCCACGGGCAGTATCTGCGAGATCGAGGATGAGGATCTGATTGCCGATGTATGCCGCACTACGCTGCTGGTTTATATCGAGGCGAGCAAGGAAGAGGAAGCCGAGGTTCTGCAGCGCGCCCGCGATTACCCCAAGCCGCTGTTTTTCCCGGCGGCGTTTTTCGAAGAAAAGCTGGATGAATATATGCGCGAGAACGTCGTGGCAACGCCTGATGCCGTGGACCCGTCGGATTTTTCCCGCTGGGTTTTCCCGCATTTATTCGCGGCGCGCAAACCCAAATACCTGCGCCTTGCGCGCGAATACGGCGTTACGATTCCTTCTTCCGCTTTTAAAAATATTCGTGGCGAGGACGATTTTATTGCGCTGGTCGAAGGCGCCCTGCGGGAAGCGGCATGAAGCACAAATTAATGTCATTGCGAGGAGGCCGGCAGGCCGACGCGGCAATCCGGTCATGGTGTTGTTGGGGTTTAGATTGCTTAACCCGCTTTGCGGGTTCGCAATGACGGGGAATGAACGGGTATGAATAAAAAAATAATAAAGATCTATACCGACGGCGCGTGCAGCGGCAATCCCGGTCCGGGAGGGTGGGGCGCGATATTGCAATGGAATGGCCATGAAAAAGAACTTTCGGGCGGAGAAGAAGAAACCACCAATAACCGCATGGAAATGACGGCGGTGATTATGGCGCTGAAGGCGCTGAAGAAACATTCCACCGTGGAAATTTATACCGACAGCAAATATGTAATGGATGGTTTGACCAAATGGCTGGCGGGGTGGAAAGCGCGCGGATGGAAGACGGCGGATAAGAAACCTGTCAAAAACCAGGACCTGTGGGAGAGAATCGATTCCCTCGTTCAAAGCCATAATGTGACGTTTTTTTGGGTGAAAGGCCATGACGGCCACCCGGAAAACGAGCGCGCCGACCAATTGGCCGTATCAGCGATTCCAAGGCGTTAGAGTCCTTATACACAGGCGGCCGGGCGCTGCCGGCCTATCTTAAGAAACTGTTAATACTTACCCGCGAAGCTGGAATTGTAGGCTTGAAGAGAGCGTTCGCTGTTTAAAGGCTTATAATTTTTACCTCTCACTCATCATAAGCCGGAAAGGCCATACCATGACTGATCACGTAACATCCCTGAAGCAAGCCAGTGAAATCCTGCTCCCGCTCCCGCCGGACAGGAATGCGGACCCGCAGGACATGGAGCTTTACGCCCGTTTCATGCGTTATTTGCGCCATGTTCCCAACAGCCGGATGGAAATCAAGATACTCTCCGCCATCCAGTTTACGGCGGATATGTCAGGGTATAGCGACGCCCATATTGCCAAGATCCTTGTGGATATGGGATTGCGGGCGCCGCGCATGGCCTTTCCGGCTTCTTTTTTGGAATTTGCCGATAACGCCCTGATGCGCCCGGCATGGGCGGTGGGCGGACCGACGCCGTCCCTGCAGGAGCTCAAGGCGCACTGGGACAGGATCGGTGAGGACAAGTTCGCCGCCTTTAAACGTGAATACCCGCTTCATGAAGGTCTGGTTCAGGTCTGAGGTTTTCAGTTAATCGTTATACTGGGGTTTGGCCGAGTTTTGTTTTTCCGGCTCCTCGTAAGGCTCGGGCGCAGGCTCAGGCCCGGAAAGCAGGCGGCCCAGCAATCCTTCGAAAATACCGTCATCCTGCGTTTCTACCGCCGGGTTTAATCCTTCAATTTCTACCTGTCCATGCGCGGCGCGCGCGATGCCGCGCCAGATCTGCGCCGGGTAGCTGCCGCCCGTTACGCCCGCCACGTCCTTGGCATCCATCGGGCTGTTGTCGTCATTGCCCAGCCATACGGCGGCCACGATCTTGTCGGTATAGCCGATAAACCATGCGTCGCGGCTGTCCTGCGAGGTTCCGGTTTTTCCGGCGGCGTCGTAGGATTCATCCGCCGCGCCGCGGCCCGTGCCTTCCGTGACGACATGATGCAGCATGCCGTCCATCTGGCGGGCGCTCTGGCGGTCTATGACGCGCGGACTGGAGCGCCAGCGGGGACGTTCGTAATAGACCTGTCCGTCGGTGTCGGTGATGCGGGTAATGGCATACGGGCGCACGCTGTGACCGTCATCGGCGATGGAGGCGTAGGCGGCGGCCATTTCCATCATGGTAATGCCGTTGCTTCCCAGGGCAAGGGAAAGGTCGCGGTGCAGCTCGGATGTGATGCCGAGATCGCGCGCCACGTCGATCACCTTGTCTATGCCGATTTCCTGGGCGATGCGCACCGTGGCGGTGTTCAGGGATTTAACCAGCGCCATTTCCATCGTGGTCGGGCCGAGATATTCGTTGCCGAAATTCTCCGGGCGGTAATCGTCGGTTTCGGGGAAGGGGGCGTCGAGCACAAGCGTGTCGGGCGAAAGCCCGCTTTCCAGCGCGGCGGTAAAGACGATCGGTTTGAAGGCGGAGCCGGGTGGGCGCAACGCCTGCGTGGTACGGTTGAACTGGCTCTGGCCGAAGTCCTTGCCACCGACCATGGCAAGGATCGCCCCGTCGGTCGGGCGCAGCACCAGCGCTGCCCCTTGCGAGACTTTACGCTGTGCGCCGTAGGTGTCGATGACACGGGAGACTTCCTGCTGAGCGGCGACCTGGAGGCCGGGAACAAAGGTTGTTTCGATGACGAGGTCCTGTTGCGGCGTGCCGATCATGTTATCCAGCTGATCGATCACCCAGTCGCCGAAGTAACGGATAGAACTTCCCGCCAGCGGGTTGCGGGGAGCGGGCGGCACATCGTAAAGCTCTTCCGCCTGTTTTTGCGTAATATAGCCGGCATCGGCCATGGCCTTGAGCACGACGTTGGCGCGCTCCATCGCAAGATCGGGATTGCGCAGCGGGCTGTAGCGCGAGGGAGCCTTTAAAAGCCCGGCAAGCAGGGAGGATTCGCGCAGGTTGACGTCGCGAGCCGACTTGCCGAAGTAAAGCTGGGAGGCCGCCTCCACACCGTAAGCGCCGGAGCCGAGATAAACGCGGTTCAGGTAGGCGCTTAAAATTTCATCCTTGGTCAGTTCCTTTTCCAGCCACAGGGCGAGCATGGCTTCCTGAATTTTGCGTTTTAACGTGCGTTCATGGCTCAGGAACAGGTTTTTGGCAAGCTGCTGGGTAATGGTGGAGCCGCCTTGTACCACGCGCCCGGAAATCAGGTTGCGGCCCATGGCGCGCGCCATGCCGGCGGGGTCGATGCCGCCATGCTGGTAGAAACGGCGGTCTTCGGTGGCGATAATCGCGTAGATCAGATGAGAGGGAAGCTCTTCCACGCCGATGCTTTCCGCCTTGATATCACCGTAGCGCGTCAGGACGGAGCCGTCCGCGCCCTTAATCGTGATGGACAGCCGGCGCTCGAACTGCGGTGCGCTGGCGATGTCGGGAAGATCCTGAGCGTACCATAGCACAAGCCCGGCCAGAAATATCCCGCCCCAAAGTCCGGCGACAATCAGCCATTTAAGGGCACGTATGATGAAGGGGGTGGGAAGCTTTTTCTTGCTTGCCTGTTTTTTGCGTTTGGTCATCGGGGTAATTTAGAAGAGTTTTTCCCAAAAGAGAACAGGGTTATGCGGCTGTCCCGAAATTCGGAAAAGATTTTTAAAAAATGTAGCGATTAAGCTTTATAAGGTAAGGGGCATTATTTTTGCTTTCAACCCGGCGCTGTCTGGTAGGGCGGGGCTCAGTTAAAAGACCCGCATATTGGTTGTTTAATTTGATCAAGCGTGTTTTTACGGACGCAGCAATGTAACAGATTTATTGGCATCAGACATTTAAGTTTTGTTAATTTATCTTTAAAGTTTGGGTCCGATATCCGGTTTTATGTCTGGCGCTGCTGTAGGTTCTACGGTGTGGTTGAATATGCCTGTCAGCTCTTTCGGTTCGGGTAAACCGTTGGCTTGCCGTAGCGGCCCTCCCGCATTTCCAGGCTGGTCCAAAATAGAGGCAAAGGACTCATAAGGTTCAACGAGAGGTTCATAGATATAACCCGTTAATTTTCCTGCTCCTGCTGAAGCTTCAATAGCCGCATCTTCAATTTCACTTATTGTGTTTGGCGGCAGTTCCGCAGGTTCGCCTTTGTAGACGCCATCGAGGTTGACTGGTCCTTCGCTTACTACGTGTTCTGGAGTTTTAGCCATTTTATGTTTCTCCCGGTTTTTAAAAAATCTCTAAATAAATATAGAGAATTGGGGTTAACATAAGGTTAAGCTGGAGCTGTTTTCATGACAGCAAACGGGTTGTTTAGGGAAAGCGATGAAAACGGATTAGCAGCATTCCAGCCAGTAGCGCTTGCGCGCGGGGAATTTCTCGCTTTCGGTAGTGTCGCCGTCGTATATGCCGCCGCAGTGTTCGACAATTTTAATTCCCGCTTCATTTGCGGGATCAATCGTGATCAGGGCGCGGTCGATGCCCAGAAAACAGACATAGGGCATGGCCTTGAGCAGGATTTTCTTGCCGTAACCTTTGCCGCGCATGGAGGGACGGATAATAAAGTTCATGTGGCCGCCCCATTTTTCCAGATGCCAGTTCAGGCGGTGACGGATATTGAAGGTGCCGATAAATTCGCTGTCTTTGACCAGCCAAAGTACGGTCTCGGGGACGGGTTCCACCCAGTCGGCGTAAGGTTTGTGCAGGTTCTTTTTGCCGTCATTTACCTTTTTGATGAAGTCACCGAAATTTTCTTCAAGGTCCTTGATGCTGAGGAATGTATAACGCCCTTCATCCTGAAATTCCTTCAGGGCTTCGAGATAGCTTTCCTTGTAATCGACAGAGGGTTTTACAAGTTTCGATGCTGACATAAAAAAACCGTTTTTACTTTGTTGGGTCCGTTATAGGGGATTGTTAAATTTAAAGCAAGAAAAGGGCCGCCAGTCCCAAAAAGGCAAAGAAACCAACGACATCGGTAACCGTTGTCAGGAATACGGTGGAGGATACCGCCGGGTCGCTGCCCATGCGGTCGAGCAGGATCGGGATGCTCGCCCCAAACGCTCCGGCGACGAGCAGGTTGATGATCATGGCCATGGCGATCACGCTGCCCAGCATGACGCTGCCGAACCAGAAATAGGCCACTATGCCGGTGATAACCGCAAAGGCCGCCCCGTTCAGGGAACCGACAAGCGTTTCCTTCCACACGACGCGCCAGGCGTTGGTTCCGGAAAGCTGTTTGGAAGCCAGAGCGCGCACGGCAACAGTCAGGGCCTGCGTTCCCGCGTTGCCGCCCATAGAGGCGACGATCGGCATAAGCACAGCCAGCGCCACGATCTGCTCAATCGTGGCGTTAAACATGGAAATAACGAGAGAGGCCAAAATAGCGGTCAGCAGGTTGATAAACAGCCAGCGGAAGCGTGTGCTGGTGGTGGAGAGCACGGCGTGATAAAGGTCCCCGCCTTGTTCCACCCCGGCGAGGCGCAGGATATCCTCCTGCGCTTCCTCGTCGATAACGTCAATGATGTCGTCAATGGTAATCACGCCGATCAGGCGGTTGTTCTGGTCTATAACCGGGGCGGAGACAAGGTCCTCGCGCCGGAAGATGTGCGCCGCTTCTTCCTGGTCCATCGTGGCGGGAATGGGATAAGTGTCTTTCAGGGACAGATTTTCAATGGTTTCCTCGCGCTGGGCGCGGATAATCTTGTTCAGCGGGATAACGCCCATAATGTGGTAAGAGGGGCTGATCACATAAATATCGAAGAAATCCTCGGGCAGGTCGTTTGCGTTGTCGCGCAGGTAATCGATGGTTTTCCCCACCGTCCAGAACTGCGGGATGGCCACGAACTCGCGCTGCATCAAACGCCCGGCGCTTTCCTCGGGGAAGCTTAAGCCTTCTTTCAGGGCGCGGCGGGTTTTGGCGGATAGCTTTTCAAATAACTCCTGCTGCATGGAGTCGTCTAGATTCTCCACCACGTCCAGCGCATCGTCGCTTTCCAGCTGCGTAACGATGGAAACCACATTTTCAAGAGGCATGGCGGAAAGAGAATTTCGGCACAGCTCCGAATCCATTTCGGTGAAGGTGACGGGGTCCAGATGGTCGGCGTACATCGCCAGGAGTTCACGCCGGTCACTTTCATTCACCTTGGCGATCAGTTCGGCCTCGTCAGCGGGGTTCAGGTCCTGGAGATAGGCGTTTACCGTATCGAAGTCCTGCGCATGCACGGCATCGATGATTTCCCTGATTTCGCCATCGGTCAGGTGAAACCCGAGATCTTCAGCGGCAGGCTGCAATTCTTTGTTATCCTGTAGCTCGGACATGAAAAGAACTCCGAAAACGGTTTTTTATAAAAGGGTGATGCGCAAGAAAGCATCAGCAAGCGTCACTTACTTACCACGAACATACTGACTCTGAACACTAAAAATTATGCGCGGCGCACAATGCGGCGTGTTTTTTCGTCGGGCATTTCGCTTTCATGGACCTGGGCGCCAACCGTCGAGAGCGCCGTGACATTTACAATGCCGCGGGCCGAGATGGAGGGGGTCAGGATGTGCACCGGGCGCGCCACGCCCAGCAGGAGCGGGCCGATGCTGATGCCTTCCGCCATGGTTTTAAGCATGTTGAAGGAAATATGCGCCGATTCCAGTGTGGGCATGATGAACAGGTTTGCCTCGCCGGTCAGCAGGGAGTTAGGCATTACGGCTTTGCGTGTTTTTTCGTTCAGCGCGGAATCGGCGTTCATTTCACCGTCGATTTCCAGATCGGGGTCGCGGCGGCGGATTTCCGCAAAAGCCGCGCGCATTTTGCGGGCCGTCGGGCTGTCGCTGGAGCCGAAATTGGAGTGGGAGAGCAGGGCCACTTTGGGTTTGATGCCAAGGCGGCGGACTTCCTCGGCCGCCAGCAATGTCATTTCGGCGATTTCCGCCACGCTGGGGTCGGGGTTGATCTGGGTGTCGCAGAAGAAGAACGTGCCGCGCTGGAGCAGCAGGCCGTTCATCGCCGCTGGAGTTTCCACGCCGGGTTTCTGGCCGATAATGTCGATCACGTCCTGCAGGTGTGTGCGGTAGCGTCCGATCGTGCCGCAAATCAGGGAATCGGCC
>CAZBNG010000065.1:0-12094 GCA_964493095.1 uncultured Pseudobdellovibrionaceae bacterium | reverse complement strand
GTTATCGACCTTCTTGATCGTGACTTCGGCCGCCGTGGCCGTCGATGCCTCGGGCAACGTGATGGTGATCGCCCCGCCCGAGGCGTTGACCAGATGCACGGTGTGCGAAAGGTCGATCGCCGTTGTGCCGGGCGTATCGATGAACTCGGTATCGTAACGCATGAGCGTGGCTTTCAAATCGCTCACCACCGTTTTGCGCATCGCGTTTTTCTCCGGGTACCCGGCATTGAGCGCATCGTAATTACCGCCGGAATTATCCAGGATCGCCGACCCGTCACTTTGCGCCGAAAGATTAATGATTGAGGTTTCCACCGACCCGCTGTCGAGCTTGACGTTCGGCACGACGTTGGTGCTCTCGCACAAAAGATTAATGAGCAGCGTTTTATTCGCGTTCGCGCCAAGGCGGAAACAACTGTCTGCCGTTGGTCCGTTCACATTGGCTTCGCAATCGATAAAGGAATTGTTCAGCGCGCCGTATTCCACGTAAAACCCGCTGCCGCTCGTTGCCGCGCCCTTGGAATAAACCCGCACCGCGTAAAACCGGTTGGCGTTGGGCGTATCCCCCGCCCCGCTTTTGGTCAGGTGCACGCCATGGGTCAGCGGCTGCTCGATCAGGATGTTGCGAAAGTTGTTCCAGTAGCACGGACGCGAACTCATCGTATAACCGTCAAGCTGGATTCCCGTTTCCGCGCCAATAATCTGCACGTCGCTCACCGCGTTTTGCACGCATTCGGAATCCTTGCCATACAGCTTGATCCCGATCAACCCGCCCTCGATGCGCAAATCTTTCACGCTCGCATACCCTTCGGGAATTTCAATCGCGCTGAAAGTATCGCTCTGGCATTTAATCACCGATCTCTGCCCCGCCCCGATCAAACTCTTGCGCGCGCCCAGCGATATCGTCGCGGTAATCAGGTATTCGCCCGCGGGGAGGAACACCGCGTCATGCGCCCCCAGCGCGTTCTGGATCGCGGTGGTATCGTCGGTAAGCCCGTCCCCGGCGGCGCCGAAATCCTTCACAGAAATAAGGTCGGAAAATTTATCGCTGCTTGTACGCGTCTGCGCGCCCGTTCCCTGCGCGGTAAAATCTGGCGCGGCCATGGAACCCTCAAGGCTTACCGCTACCGGGTTGCCATCACCGTCAAAACCGAGCGCCTTGTTCGCGCGGTTCGTGCGGGAAGGAAGCTGCGCATTGCCCGGAGTTTCATGATCGCCATAGCGCAGCATGAGGTCGTTGTCCCGGTCCACCTGCTGGATCGCCGCGACAAGGTAATCCAGTTCGTTATTGATCGACTGCGCGGAAAAGTCCCCGCCCTCCAGGTAATCGGTCACCCGCTCAATCGGCAGGCGGCGCTCCAGCGTGACAATGGTTTCATCTGCGGGCGCGGTATCGAATGTCACGCTTCCCCCGGCTGTCACGCCGGCTCCGGCAATGTCAAAACCGCTGACCTGCTGCGCGCCGTCCAGATAGACCTTAAGGTCTTCGCTGGCGAAAATGGGAAAAGGATAGGCGAAAACCGTTTGCTCGCCGTCGGCCGTGTAACGCACAAGCGGCGTTACGTCCGGCATTTTAATATGCTCGGGCATTTTTATGTTCCTTGTTTTTTGGATTTTCTAATAAAAAACCCGCCTTTTGGCGGGTTTTTGAAACTTAACTAATCTTTTTTATTTTTTTTAACTTAAGCTCATCAAGCTTAATTTTTTCTTTACCACTCAACAAACTTACTTCCAATACCCCCTCTTTAGGAACGATGAAGTTTCTTATATTAAAGACTAGCATACTTTTATTATCCTGTTGTGCAACATCCTCTTCAAGGGCTATCGTTTTCTCAGGCACACCTGTTTGTTCTATTATAATTTTATATTTTTTGCGCTTGTCCATATGTTTAAAAACACAAACAATACAAAATTCAGATAAGGCTGGAATTGCATCTTTCTTCTGATTTTCATCAATATGAACATTCAAGTCATTAAGATAAATTCCCACTAGTGAAAATTTACCATTAATTTCTTGACGTACGTCATCACAGAAAAAAACTGAATACTCCAACCTAGACATTTATTTTCTGCCCCGCATCAATCATAACAATTTTAGATGAACTTGTTGCTTGGACTTCATGTGAAGGAGTGTCATCTTTAATTGTTTCCAAATCAAAATAGTTTTGCCCTCGATTATTTTTGGCGCCATGAGACGGAAGCGAGATATCCACGTCACGACCCATCGCATACGCTAAATTACTGAGTGTTTCTAAGGTAATATTAGAAGTACCATGAAACCACCTAGAAACCAGACCCTTATTTACCTCAAGCTCTTCAGAAATTTTGCTTTTGTTAAGACCTCGCAAATCATGTTCTTCCCAGTAAGCGTCTTCCAGCTTCTCGTAAAGTCTGGCAATAAACCGTGTAAATTGTTTACGCTTTGGATTTGTTCTGAATCGAAATGAGCTCATCCAATAATTTCTCCTTCATATATAGCGGTTCATCCAGTCCTATATTTTTTCTAAAATTTATAATTCTTTCCTTCAGCGGATTATATTTGGAACTTGGACACAAATCCTTTCTCATAGCACCACAAACGGCGATAAAAACATTTTTTCTATAAAAGTACCCTAAAATTCTAACATCGCGGGTTTTAAACTGCCATACGTGCTTCCCCTTCGGATTAAGCTTTTTCATATCGCCGCGCCCCATATCCGGATGTCCCCGCACAAACTGATCAAATACCTCTTCAACCTGTTCAATGGGTGTAAAATATTTATCCCAATCCTTTCCCTGATAAACCAGATCATCATCAAACCATCTCACAAGATCAGGCGACAAATACAAAAGCCGCTGCTTTTGTTCATCAGATTTAAGATTCGCATCATATAATACTAGCTTATTTTTTGTTTCTAAATGGTTAATGGTTGCCATATAAGTCAACCTTGTTAAGATTGTCAAACTTTATTCAGTATAGCAACCATTATCGATTTTCCAAACGCAATACAATTATAAATCGTAGGAATTAAAACAGTGTTCTATAGGTGCTCAGATTGCGCTCAAGCGCCTGGCGCTGCTGGAGTTGTTCGCGTTGCAAAACATTCACGCTTTGCGCGTTTGAGGTATCAAGTTCCAGTGCACGGCTGCGCAAATTATCCAGTTCCTCGCGGCGCTGACGTTCCTCATCACTCTCATCGAACAGGCCGAGCAGAACCGCCTGCGACGACCCCGCTCCGCTGCTCACACCGCTCGCGCCGAATTGTGCGCGCTGCCTTGCCACGGCGCGGCGCAGAGCCGCGGCGCGTTGCTCGCTTTCCTGCTGCGATTGCACGGCTAGGCGCTGACGCTCCAGCGCCGTTTGCTGGGCCTGCTGGCTTTCCTGCTGCTGCTGTTTTTGTTGCAGCTGTTCCAGCGCAAGCGCCTGTTCGCGTTCCTGATTGCGTACGGCGGTTGTTCTTCCGGCAAAGGTCTGCACCGCGCCAATCGCCTGATTGACCACGCCCAGTGTACTTGCCAGCGACGAAATGCCGCTGGCGGCTGAAGATATTGCTCCCATGATATTTCTCCTTATAAACGGGGACGGAGTAAAAAGGGGCTTTTTTACTCCGTCCCCTTTCAGTTAATCGTTAACTTTAAGCTGCGTCGTCACCGAAAGCAGCGTGAAGGGCAGCGGCGCGGATTGTTCAATCCGCCACAAAGGTTTTTGCCCGTCTTTCTGCCAGCCCAGCGCGCGCACCCTGATATCGCCGCTGACCAGCGGAAGAGGCGCATCGAGAATCTCATCCTCACCGATCTGGCGCAGCGCGATATCGTTCAAACCGCGCCCGACATCAAGTTTGAGCGCCGCCGTATCCTGCAGGCGGAAAATCGCCTCAACAAGCCGCAGCTTGCGCCCGCCCCCCGCCGCGCCGACATCGCTAGGGGGCAGCGGCTCGATGATATGTGTATAGGGAAGGCCGATCTCAACCGCGCTCGCGGCTTCATCCAGGGTCACACCGCCGCCGCTCACCGTTTTGGGGGATTGCAAAACGCCGTCGGCGACGATGGCAACTTCCGCGCCCTCAAGATGGTCCAGCCCCGACCAGCTTGCCGTGGGCGTTTCGGATTCCCCGCTCAGGGCTGAATCCAAATTAAGCGCTTCGTCAAACAGCTCGATGGTATAAACGCTCCCGCGCTGCACCAGCATGTAAACCTCATCCCCCACCACGGCGACGGATTTCACATCGCCGTCCGTATCGTGCAGCGTCCATGCGGAAACCTGTTCAGAACGGAACACGGTCAGCGTGGCGAAATTCCCATCATCGCGCACGACAAACAGCAGCCTGCGTTTCTGGTCGTAATCCTGATCTACCGGCGTGCCGATCACGTGGCGGGAAAGCAGGGAAAGATCGTTGGACTGGTACGCCTGCTCCACGTCGGTATAAAGAAATTCGTGAACCTCCTGCCGGTTGCGGGCGATGTAAAGCGTTGCGCCGTCCACATTCACCGGCGGGATATGGCGGTTTATGACCGATCCCACGCGCGTCTGACGCCTGATCTGCACAGAGGTCGGGGTGAGCGGATCGCCCGTGACCATCCATTCCGCGCCGGAGGTGAAGACCTGCAAATGGCGCCCGGAAAAAATGCCGCGTATGGCATTGACCTGGTCGGAGAGGATCGCGAATTCGATGGACTCATCGTCCAGCCCCTCCCCCAGATCGAAGTTGAACAAATCGCCGGATTTGGAAAACCACAAACGGTTGGGCATGTCGCGCGAACCGCCGATCACAAGACGGTCCTGGTGGAACGCCACGGTAGCGGGATAGCCGCGCACTGCGCTGAAGGCCTGTTCCTGCCAATCGATGGTCGCGCTGGTGGAGGAAAGCGTCTGAATAACCGTAACGGTGACAACGGTGGCCGAGTCAAAATCCGTGACCTCGACCTCCTTGCCGCCTACCCGCAGCCGCGTGCCTTCATGCTCAAGAGAAAACACCGCGCTTGATGCCGTGAGCGTAATACTCCCGCTTGTCCCGCTCGGCGTGATCGTCACATCGGAAGCGGCAAATTTGAAATAAGGTTGCTGCACGATATTATTGTCGGTGAAAAATTCCCAGTCCGCGAGCGACCATGTGCCGCCACTGCTGCGCGTGAGTTTTTTCGGCGGCACGTCGGGGTGCACCATAAGCAACGTATCGGCGCTTTGCGTCCAGGCAAGCTGCGCGATCTGCTCCGCGCTCCACGGCGCGGCGATTGTCTCCTCAAGCACGCTGCCCGCATAGATGTCAATCTGTTCATCGGTGATGACCAGAAGGTAGGTCTGCTCCGTGTTGAACTCGAAAGAGATCAGCTTGCCGTCCCCCGCCACGGTGTCGATAAACCCCATCCCGGCGCGGCGCGACACGCCCCCGGTCGGCTTGATAAAAACGTTTTCAAGCGTCAGCGCGCCGTTCTCATACGCGCGCAAATCGCCCCGGCCGAGCAGTTCCTTGTTCACCTCCCCGGCCGTGAAGGTGGTTTTAATCTCTCTTATTCGTGTCATGATTTTTCCTTTGTTAAATTAGAAAGGGGACGGAGTAAAAGCAGGTGTTTTTACTCCGTCCCCTTTTGTGCGGGGCATGAAAAACCCGCCGCTCCAGAATGATTTTTAGCTTATGCGCTTTTGGTATGCTTTTTTAATACGCGCTTCAAAAACAAATAATCAGCAACCAATGAGGAAAACAAAATTAAATCCATGATGCGGTATTGTATAAAAACAATCCAAAGCGCGATAATTGCTAGCGATAGAATACGGCAAACATTCAGGCTCTTTTTCAATTTTAAAAACGATTTTTCCGACTTTACTTCATATCCCCTAAACAAACGCCCCCATGGATAAAACCATACTGCACCATTCCCAAGCACTTTAAAATTGGACTTATAAAACCAGCCTATCTTTTTATTGCCGTCAGCTATCATTTTCACATCTGCTTAAAGCAAACTTTGCTTTTTCAACCCAAACCCTTGCTTCACTCACGTCTGTTTCCAGCTCAGGAATCCGTTTTTGAATACTTTCAATCTCTTTCTCCCGCGATCTTATCATAGTTTCAAGTTGAACATCCGTCTTTTCAAAAGATCGGTTTCCTTAACCAATTGTTCTTTTAATTGAGCAAGCTCGTCTTTCAAAATTTTCAGGGATTTCCGCGCCGAATTTAAAAGCATTTCTTTACTGTTTAACTGTGCCTTTACATGTTCATAGGCAAACTTCAAATCGGAACAATCCCGCTTTTTTGCCTCCTGCGGCACGGGCGGTTTACGTTCGGGCAGAGGCGGTGTTTTATTGCCCGATAAGGCCGTAATGGTTTCCCCGCGCGGCAACAGAACGCCGTCAATCGTCAAGCCGCGCCTGCCCTGAAAATCCTTCACGGCGGCCTCCAGTCCGGTGCTGAAAATGCCCGTCGGCCCTTGCGTGCGCTCAAGGTCGTAATCGTGATTACGCTCCATCAGGACCTCTACGCGTGCCACATCCTCGCGCCGGTTTTTCTGCGAACGCCCCACGCCTTCCGCCAAAGCGCCCAGAACGGAGCCGGAAAGCAGGCCACGGTTTTCCCGCAGCGCTTTAAACTCATAGGAATCTTCAAACATGATCTCTCCTTATTTCAACGGGCATGAAAAAACCCGCCGCTCCGGTGCCGGAGGGCGGGGTTTAAATTTCAATATTACTAAAGCCGCGTCAGCTTTTACTCAGGTCCAAACCCGGGTTCTCCGGCACCTCCGACCTTCTCAACATCCTGAAAGGGTTCGGGGTTTTTTCCTACAAACAGTTCATATCTGCGGCCGTCAACAACCAGAGCAGGGTTAACGCCTATTTCCAGTAATACATTATCCGATACAGCATTGCTTGCGCCATAATCGGCGCGGAATTCATAACCTCTCCACATCATGGCTTCCCTGAAGCTGATGATCGTGTCGACGTAACGCTTTATTTCACGGATTTTTTCCGCATATTCGCCGGCAAGTTTTTCACCCTCATCATACAGGCTGAATTCTTCGCCGGCTCTTCTGCGCTCCAGAAGATTGTATACGGCGACATCGTAGCCTATGAGCTGTTCAAGCACGTTTGACTTGTAAAACTCCATAACCTCTTCATCCGTCCATTCTTCCACCATTTCCCTGAATCCCGGGGTGCCGTAAGGCGGAAACAGCGTTGATTCCCCGCCTGCTTCGGCGCCGCTTATTCTCACATCGGAATCGTTAGAAACATCCTGAACAGTGGTAGCGTTAAACTCGTTACCCGGCGTCTTCGGGGCATCTACGATAACCGGCCCGGTCGCATTGCTGTCACCGCCATTACCGACGGTTGTTAAATTATTATCACCTTCATTTACCTGCTCGGAATTGGCCTGACCGCCCTTACCGCGGGCATCGCCCTTGCCGGCGTTTGTAATTTGACCCACCGTAACCGTGGGACCGCCAAAATCGATTGTTGTCTGTGCCAAAGCAGGCGTTGCCGCTACAGCAGGAACAGCAACTACAGCCGCTGCCAATTTTTGTTTTAAACCCATGGTTATCTTCTCCCGTATTGCCAAATTTCATTAAAGATGCCGGACCATAGAAGAAATCTTAAATTATGTCAAACAAAATATCTATTATGTCTAGCTGCGCGCATCGATCAGGGTGAAATCCTCAATCCTTCCGGGCGTATCCTGCTGCGCGTCGATCTGGCGGGCCTGTTCGTATTCCTGCTGCGCAAGGCGGAACAGCGCCTCGGCACGGCTGGTGTTCTCGGTCACGGGAATGGTGAACTCCGCCGCCAGCCGGGCGATCAGCGCCTGATCGAAATAGGGCGGGAATTCCTCCTCATCCGGGCGGAAAATATAGGTCAGGATCACGGCGGTCGCGTTGGTATGCAGCGCGCCGCGCGCAATGCGATAATTCAGGCCGCGCCCCCTGGTGCCCGTTCCGGCGGAAAGCGCCCGCAGGAAATCATTAGGCAGCCCATAGGCGTAATCGTAATCGGCAACCGGGGCGGTTTCGAGCTGCGATAGCGCGACCTGCCCGCTGGCAAAACTCCAAGCATAGGCCGAGAGCAGCGCATCGCGCACCGGCGTAAACAACGCTCCGGCGATTTCGGATTCCGCCGTGCCGTCTTCAAAACTTGTAATGGGCGCCGCGCCAATTCGTATGAGCGCGCGCGAGCATAATGCCACGTCATTGAGTGCCATGTTCAATTCTCCTGTTTGTCTAAAAATGAAAGTTAAGCCGCTATTTAAAAATCCGTCATTGCGAGAAGCGCAGCGACGAGGCAATAAAAAACCCGCCTCTCCTTTACGGAAGGGAAGGTTTGGAAAAAATTTTAAATTATTTGGATGGCGGTAACCTGCATCCTTTGCCGTAAATCCAATCACCCTTCAAATTGAGGCAACGGTTTAAAGAAATATCATATCCGTATTCTTTACAAACCTGCAGTTTGCTATCCCAAATACCTTCTTGTTGAAAACAAAGGTTATATCCCTCTCCCAGAGTAAAATTATCCTGAGATGTATAAGTCGAGATATAAAAGACAAATGAACAAAGGGATATAAATGCAAAACAGCAAAAATACATCCAGCCTGTCCACGCCCTTTTTAAAAACCTTTTTTTATCCGCCATTTTCGTTAACAGCCTTCGGATTTTTCCAACCCTCCGGCACCTTGCATCCTTCTTCCTGTATCCAGTCACCTTCCCCGAGAACACAATCATACGGCGTTACGGGATAACCGGATGATTCTTGGCATTCTTCGCGTTCGTAATCCCATCGGCCACCATTATCAAGACAACTGTAAACCTGTATTATATGCGGCTCCCAGATGAGCAAAACCAGCAACAAGAAAATAACAGGCGTCATCACAAACGTCACAACGTATAATGAAACCCTTAAAACCCGCCTGATTATCGCCTTAATATTTTTCATCTAAATCTTTCGGCTCTCGTGTTTTTAATTCAAACATTTTTCACCTTTATAAATTTTTGTCCATAAAAAACGGGGCCTGCGGGAATGAACCAGCAGGCCCCGCCTTGCGTTCGATACCTTATGCGGCAAGACGCTGGCGTAAAGGGACAAAATGCCGGGGCGCCTTACGGCAACGTGCCATGAAAACGGCCTACCCGGTTAAGAGTAGACGGTGATGGTCACGCTGCTGCCGTCATTGGCGGTCACCAGGTAAAACTTGTTTACCGGGGTGCCGTCGGTATCGACATTGGCAATAATCAGGTCGCCGACACGCAGCATGTCCGCGGCCTTGTCCAGATATCCCGTGGTGGTGATATCGTCGTCCACCGTCACGTAATGCCACAGGGTAAATTTGTTGGCATAGGCCAACACGGACAGATCCGATGCTGTAAAAGCCATGAGCTTTCTCCTCTATGTTGAATGTTTTAAAAACAGGCGGGCGATTAATCCGGCGTTTCGTCGCAATTCATGACGACGATTCCGGCTTCATCGATCAGGCCCGCGCCCTGGCTCATCATGTTGTTCACGAAGTGAGACGCGCGGTCGCCATGCCATGAGATATCCGTCTGGACATCGGAGGCGGCGGCGTGGCCGAGCGCCGTTTTGTGATACCAGAAGCAGGAGCGGATATCGTTTTCATCCGCAGGCAGGCCGGTATGAGGAATCCAGATCGTGCCCAGCCACATTTTCGCCTGTACGACGGAAGCAAAGGGCAGCGCGGTCGCCCCGATATAATCGGCACTGACGAACTCATCGATGCCCAGAAGCTCACTCCATTGCTTCCAGCCCACGACGGCGAAACGCTGGCCGTCATCGGGCACATCGGCCTCGCCCAGTATTTCGAAGGCTTCGAGAACCTTGGCCTTGGTGAGGCCAACATTGCTGTCGGCGATAACATTGTCAGATGCCGTTGCCAGTTGGTTGATAATCAGCTCATCCGTTTTACGGCCCAGCGCGGAAGCGCCCGCACTGGCAATCACCTGACGTTCGTCGATATTGGTTTTAAGCTCGTCCATACGGTCGACCCAGTCACCGGCGTAATAATCCTGCAAGGTCACTTCGATGCTGGAGTGATCAAGATTCATTACCGGCACCATGCCGTGTGTGGATTTGGTGGAGGCCGTACCCTTGCCGACTTTCTGAAAGACGGCGGAAGACCCGTTTACGTTGGAAATTGTGCGCACCGTGTTCCGCAGTTTGGAACCCTGGCGCTGATAGGCCTCATGCACTTCGCGTTCGAATTGCTTGATAAAGGCCTGGTCAATGCTCGTAGACATGACATACCTCGTTTACTTGTTAATGTTGGTTGAATAAGCCGGGCAAAAGGTTGTCGCGCCTTTAAGCGGGCGGGCCTTCGGGGTCCGGGAAAGGACGCTGCTGCCGGCGCGGGCGGCAAAGCCCGCGTTGTCGGCAGCGCGCCGGGATTCCCTGTTGGGAATACGCCAGTGGCTATCTCTTTTTTTCAGACAAAAATTTAGAAATAAAGACGCACTTATGGCGTTTATGGTTTTATATTAGGAATAAATTCATATTGCGTCAAGCATTATTTCAAAAAAAATAAAATCGCATCCTGAGGCATCTTCTTTAAGTCAATGTGCGTGCACGCTAACCATTACACAAACAGGACCCTGCCATGACAGGCGAAAGACCGGCAATGTCATTTTACGGCCATCCGCAAAATTGCACTTTCTTCATAACACTGGCATACTGGGCTTAATTATTGCTTCCGGATTTTATTGACATAATTTTACTCATACTGTAATAAAATACACAAAGCTTTTAAAAAGGTAGACTGGTCATGTTCGAGAGTATTCTCTCCTCCCTCAAGAAAAAACCCGCCGGCGATGACGGGAAAATCTCCCGCCGCCGCTACACGCGCCGTAACTGCGACCGCTGCGTCAGTGTGATTGCGGGCAAGGCATACCCGGTCGAAGACTGGAGCATCGGCGGCGTGTTGATCTCCGGAGACAGCCGCCTGTTTGCGCTTGACCAGGAATACGACGTAACCCTGAAATTCAAACTGCGCAACAACCTGCTCGACGTGCCGCACAAGGCCCGCGTCGTCAGGAAAAACCGCAATAAAATCGGAATGGAGTTTGCTCCCATCAATGACGATATCAGGCATAAATTCCAGTCTGTCGTGGATGATTTCGTCGCGGCGCAATTCGCCAATTCCCAGCGCGCTTATTAAATTCCTGAAACCGTCATTGCGAGTGACCGTAAGGGAACGCGGCAATCTTTATCAGGCAAGATTGCTTCGCCGGCTATGCCTCTTCGCAATGACGGCATATTTTACTTCCCGTACAGCGTTTCAAAACCCTGCGTGACCTTGGCCACGAAGGAGGGATCTTTATCGCGCCAGTAACGCGGGTCGCGCATCATGGAACTAAGCTCCTTTTCATCCACGCCGCCGGTGGGTGCTGCCTTGGGCTGGAGCGACGGCTCCTCCCCCTTCATCATTCTGTGCAGCGCAAGCACGCCTTCATAGGAGCTGGCAAGATTTTGCACCACGTCAGCGGGCAGGTTTTTTTGCGCAAAGGCCAGAAGCTGGCGGGAAACGAGTTTCCATTTTTCCGGGCCGCCGAAATGCGAGACCAGTTTTTCCACTTCGCGGTCGGCCTGAAACTCGCGCGCCATCTCCGCCATCATCGGCATCATTTTTTCCGCAGCAAGGTCGTAAACTTCCTGTGCCTGTTCCGGCGTAAAGCCCTTAACATGAAGGCGTTTGTTTACTTCCTCATCCGGCTCGAACAAGCCATGATCACAGGCAATGCAATAATCGCTATGGCTGGCGGGAGCAGAAGGCGCAGAGGACATCTTGCGCTCCAGCTCGGAATAGGAATTGACCAGAGCCTGTACGCGCAGCGCACCGGAATCCGGGTCTTTGAATTTCTCGGGAAATGTCGTTTCATCGAGGTCTTCGGTTAAAAGATTTAAAGTCATTTTCAAACTCTCCTTAAGTTGTTGGTTTTAAATTTCCTGGTTGTCACTACATGCCACACTCTGTCGTCATCACACGCTTTATGCGTGTGATCCATGGATTGCGAAACTCGGGGCAAACAAAAATAAAAACGTCATTGCGAGGCCCGAACGGGCCGAAGCAATCTCTCTCGGCAAAAGATTGCCGCGTCGGCTAAAGCCTCCTCGCAATGACGACAAAGCCCGCAT
>CAZBNG010000064.1:0-12190 GCA_964493095.1 uncultured Pseudobdellovibrionaceae bacterium | reverse complement strand
CCAGCAAACCGGCCATAAACCCATCACCCTGATGGGCGGCGGCACGACCAAGGTCGGCGACCCCAGCGGCAAAGATGAAAGCCGTAAAATGCTCGATGAAGCCACGATTAACGCCAATATCGAAGGCATTAAAAAGATATTCGCCAAATTCCTGACATACGGCGATGGCCCATCCGATGCCCGGATGGTGAATAACGATGAATGGCTGAGCACGATTAACTATATTGAGTTCCTGCGCGATTACGGCCCACATTTCACCATCAACCGCATGATGACCTTTGATTCCGTGAAACTGCGGCTGGAGCGTGAACAGCCCCTGACGTTCCTCGAATTCAACTACATGATCCTGCAGGCCTATGACTTCGTAGAGCTATCCCGCCGTTACGGCTGCATTTTGCAAATGGGTGGTTCCGACCAATGGGGCAACATCATTAATGGTGTGGAACTCGGGCGCCGCGCGGAGCAAGCTTCTCTCTTCGCCCTCACCACCCCGCTGCTCACCACCGCGTCGGGTGCCAAGATGGGCAAAACAGCGGACGGCGCGGTCTGGCTGAACGCCGACAAGCTTTCCCCTTACGATTACTGGCAATACTGGCGCAACACCGAGGACGCCGATGTCGGGCGCTTCCTGCGGCTTTTCACCACTCTGCCGATGGATGAGATTAAAAAACTCGAAGCGCTGCAAGGGGCGGAGATCAACGAGGCCAAGATCGTGCTGGCCAACGAGGCCACCAGACTCTGCCATAACGAGCAGGCCGCTCAGGAAGCCGCCGAAACCGCCCGCAAAGTGTTTGAACAGGGCGGCGTGGGCGACGACCTGCCGAGCATTGAGATTGAAAAATCACGCCTTGAAGCGGGCATTCCGGTGATCGACCTTCTGGTGGAAACCGGCCTTGCCGCCTCCAAGGGCGAAGCCCGCAGACTCATCAAGGGTGGCGGCGCACGCCTGAACGATGAAAAAATCGAAAACGAGGACCAAAGCGCGGATGCGTCATCCCTCTCCTCCGGCGCGGATTACATCAAACTTTCCGCCGGAAAAAAGAAACACGCTTTGGTCAAGGCCTGTGCTTAATTAAGGGCAAGACTTACTGGCCCTATACGTGCTGCAACATCTGCAAAACTGGCCGTAAATTTTTGATCAACCATCGCGTCCATTTCGGTGCGCCATGCATCAATCTGTTCGACGAAGCCTTGCGGATCGGTTACCAATCCGGCGCTGCTGGCCATAATTTTTTGTTCCGGCGTCATTCCTTCCCATGCCGGAAGGGCGCAAGACCGATCGGCAACGATGCTCAGCACAGCCTTAAGATTAGAGTCACGCTGACCTAAAGCCCTTATAAATAGCACATCCTGCGAAATTTCCTGAAGCCCAAGAGAACGCAGGCCCGCGGCTTTTGAAAGCAAGGGGGGGTAGGTCAGAATATCCTGTCCACGCGCCACAATTTCCTCTCCAGCGGCATTAAGGCTCTCTGCACGCAACTTATCAACATCAGCAACAACATATGCATCAAATGCGGCCTCACGCCGAAAAGCGGGAAGACGAGCAAGCAAAGCCCAATCTGATACAGGATCATCATTATACCCCGCCCCCACAAGTTTAAGAGCATAAATACCAACCCATTGGCGGCAAGCCAGGTAAGTCTTTTGATAACCAGTATTTGCCGGATCCTCTATAACACGCGCCGCTGCCTGAAGTGCATTCAGTTTGAAACCTATATAATTAACCGCCTCTATCATTTTGTCTCCTTAAACAAACGATAAAAGCGTGACGGAACCATTATGTCAACAACAAATCATTTGTACTTTGCTGTTACTCCCCCTACAACACTGCCATGAAAAACCTCTCCCTCTACATCCTCACCGTCCTGATCTGGGGCTCCACATGGTACGTTATTACCTTCCAGCTCGGCACGGTGGAGCCGTTCCTCTCCGTGAGCTACCGTTTCCTGCTCGCCGCCGTGATCTTGTTTATTTTCTGCGCTCTTACCGGGCGACTAAAGGTTAAATTCACCCCGCGCCAACACGGTTTTGCGGCGCTTCAGGGGCTTTTGCTGTTCTGCCTGAATTACTGGGCAACCTACAGCAGCACATCCCACCTCACCTCCGGCCTTGTGGCGCTGTGCTTCTCCACGCTGATTATTTTCAACATCATCAATCAGGCGCTGTTTTTTAAAATCCCGATCCGCCCGTGGGTGGTTCTGGGCGCGGCAATGGGGCTGTGCGGTATCGCTCTGGTGTTCCAGCCGGAGATCAAGACGCTGAACCTGAGCGACCATACGCTGGTCGGCATTGCATGGTGCGTTTTCGGCACGGCTCTGGTTTCGCTGGGTAACATGACCGCCGTGCGTAACGGGCGCGATGACATGCCCGTTATCCTGACCAACACCTACGGCATGCTTTACGGCGGCCTCATGGCCTTTGCACTCGCTCTGGCCACCGGCGCGCCGCTTACCTTTGATCCGTCTTTCAATTACATCTGGTCGCTGGTTTACCTGGCGGTGCTGGGCTCCGCCGTGGCGTTTGGCTGTTATCTCACCCTGATGCGCTCTATCGGGGCGGACAAAGCGGCATACGCCACGGTTCTGTTCCCGGTTGTGGCGCTGGGCGTATCCACCGTGTTTGAAGGCTATGTCTGGACCCCGCAAAGCATCGCGGGCATGGTGCTGATTTTAATCGGCAATGTCGTGGCGATGAAAAAAAGAAAAAATCCTGCGCGCTAGGGTTCAGGCGTAGGATCTTCACGCATATACGGAATTTGCAGTGGCGGCGGAGTGTTGGCATCGACAAACTGTTTATAGCCAAGACCAGTGGCCTTTCGAAAAAGATCATATAAACCCGTTCTGGAGAAACCGTGCGCCGTCGCAAATGCTAGGGAACTCGGGATATCAAGTTTTCCGTCAGAAGCTGGCGCAAGCGGCAGCAAAAACAAAAGCCCATTGAAAACTCTCGCACGGCGTTGCGGCATGGGACGTGACCGCTTTCGTGTTTCCTGCAAAAATTTCTTATCTTCTACAGTTTTTTGATTTGCCTGTCGGAAATATTCTTCGGGGGAAACCGCCAAATGATGCTTAAATGCCGCATGCATTTCGTAGACAGACAAAAAATCCGCATTCCTGGCGATATCTTCCAGAGAAAAGGGCTCTGATGGATCTGTATTTATCAACCTTAATGCCGCCGCGTATAAATGCTGCATTATTCTCTCTTCGGCAATTTTCGTTTTTGCTGGATAACCTTCAATCGGACGGGCATCAACAGCCGCTTTAATCCTTTTGATTAAAGACTCTCCCTCCGCGGATCTCGCATCGGCAAACTGCCCCCCTTGCTTTACTTGCAGGGACAACACCGCACGCATCTGATTTATCGACAGCCCCCTTTTTCTGAAAATCCTGCTTAAGGTGGTCGCGTTGCCGTAACCGCCTAAAAACGCCGCTTCCTGCGTCGAAAGGCACAAGCTTTTTTCAGCCAGCAACGCTGCCGCCAGCCGAATCCGTCTTTCAGCAATATAAGCGCCGGGAGACAGGGGAGAGATGTCTTTATGCTGAGAAAACACAACACTCAAACGACTGGCACTGATTTCGAAATGTTTGGCAACTTTGCCCGCACTGAATGCCGGGTCGCTATAGTTGTTATCAATAAATTGTAAGGCTTTCAGGACTATGTCCCCTGCCGAAACCTTTACTGCTTCAGGGACATATCTTTGCTTCCGGCTAGATATTTCTTTAGGAACGGAAAGCCATAGAAGACGCATTTAAAATCTCTTATCAATTTTTACATAGCAAATAAGAGACACGCGATAGAAAGTCAAGCTTTTATGAAAATCTATTCAAACAAAATACGGCGCAGGAATCCGGGCGCAAGAACGGAAAGCGGGTTGACGGAAACATCCGGCTCCTCGGCACTCCCCGTCACCTTATAAGTCGCGGCAAACAGGCTGCCTGAACCACCCGTTAATAAATCCCCGATCAAGGGAATGGACCCCACGACGTTGTTCACACCGGAAAGCGGCACCAGCGTGCCTGAAACGTCGATCGTACCCGCGGTATTATCAAACGCCCCGTCAAAAGTCAGCCCCAGCGAATTACCCGAGGTCCGCCCCTCTTTCAGCACCAGCAATCCGCCTTGTGGCCGGTACAGCCAGTCGAATTTGGATTCCAGCTTGGAAAAACTGACGCCTTCATTTCCCAGAAGCTCTATAATCCCGGTCAGGGACATTGCGCCCAGAAGTCTCGCCAACCCGGGCGCCTTAACAACCTTGAAGTCTGTAATCTCCGCCACGCCAATCAGGTTACGGTCATACACGCCCCGGATCGGCTCCGCGTAAACCACCAGCTTGCCCCCGACAATATTATCGTAAACCTGAAACGCTTTCAGCGTTGCCCCTGCATCATCCGCTTCAAGCCGGAAGGTTCTTTTCCCTTCCTCATCCGGTTTAAAACGCAGGTAAACCTCGCCCGGCTTTTCGCTCCCGTCTTCTGCCTTGCCCTTACCGGCGATCGCATCGACCTCAAGCTGGTTAAAACGGCCTTTGCCGTCGATATCGGCGTAAATTTTCCCGTATTGTACAATTTCATCGTCGCCTGTGCGCATCTGGTCGGCCGCGATAGAAACAACCATCGGCACCCCGTCATATTCGGTTTCATCTTTGTTTTTACCGCTATCGAGGAAAGGCCGCAGATCGAAAAAAGGACCGATCAGGGAAATCTTCAACGCGCCGGGTTTTTCACTCTGTGCGGGTTCAATTTCAAATTCGGCCTTTCCCACCGTTTCTCCCAGAGTGAAACGGGAAATCTGGCCCCGTCGCAACTGCGTATCTTGACCTTGCTTTTCAAACACCAGAGTACTGTCTTCGAGCATGAGTGATGGTGCCGTGCCAATCAGGTTTTCAATTTTACTAAGCTCGCCTTTCCTGAACAAAGCCTTGCCTTTTACCTCGCCTTTAGCCCCTGCGGGTTTCTCATAGGCGAACGGCTCAATAAAAAGCCGCGCCGGGGAAAGATCGGCTACAAAATAAGCATCGGCGCTTTTATCCGCATACTCCGTATAATCAACACTGACAGGAACGGCCCCTTCTACAAAATCGTCCAGATCAACACCAAAATGCCTGCGTAACTCAGGATCGGCAGCCAGTTTGGCGGTAATCTTGCCTGTATATTTTTGTCCTTTGGAATTCAGGAACTCCATCCATGTCAGGTCAATGTCCCGTCCCGAAAGTTTTCCCGTGCCGGAAACCTTTGCTTCATTACCCTTGACGCTGATGTCAAAAGGACCGCTTTCCAGTGCAAGGCCGCGCAACACATCGGGCAAAAGAACGTCGTTGGCCTGCCCTTTTATATCAACCTTAACATCCGCCACCTTCACATCATGTCTGGTCGGTAAATTCAAACTCACATCGAGGTTCACCGTGCCCTTTACTTTCTTGGTGTCAAAACCGTGCGGCAGCTCAACCGGTTCCAGCGCCGCATAGTCCAGAGCGGAAGCCAGCGGCCCGGTCAGTTTCACATTGATATCGGCCACCCCTTTACCGACTGCAATAATATCGCGCAGCTCAACACTCCCTTTCTGCACGGTCAGATTGTCGATCATTCCCTCTTCGACGGCAACGTTCAGCTCTTCCTTGTCGTAATCGAAATGCCCATGACCTTTGGCGTTCTTCACTGCCCAAAGAGGTGCGCGGTAGTCAACGGTCAGGTTCTCGTAATCAAAATCCGCCGTCATCCCGGATGTTTCCACCGCCCAGCCTTCGGCACCTTCCGATGCCGTCACATTCATCCCGGCCCTAACATCGCGGAAAACGCCGTCGGACATTCTGTGAAGTATCCAGTCCTCCGCGTTTTCGCCACGCGCGATTTCCGGCCATAATGGTGCTATCTGCGAATGGCTGAGTTCGTCAATCCAGACATTAACCGGCCCTGCAACCTGCCCTTCCTCGTTACGCTTGAAATCGGCTTCACCGTTAAATAAAACGCCTTTGGACATGATGCGGGCATCGGAAATTTTAAGAGATTGAACCGATCCGTCATAGGCAACGCTAAAAGCCATGTTTGAATACGGAAGCGGCTCATGTGAAACTTCGGGAATGTCAAGGCTTCCCTGGGGCGAAACGGCTTCGGCCTTAAGGGTCACAGGCACAAAATCTCCGTCCAATGTAGCATCGACAGAGAAATTCAGCGGGATATCCTGCCGGGAAAGAATGCCTAGCTGCGGAAATTTTTCGCCAATCAGCGAGACGTCCATATTTTCTACCCTGGCACGCAGCATCGTGGTTTTATCTTCCCAGCCGTAATTCATATCGGCCTTAAGCGTGCCGCTTTTACCCCGCCATTCCGGCAGATGCATAAAAAGCGAGGATTTAAGACCGGTTTGCGTACTGACAAACGCCACATCAAAACGGGGAATAAACCATGACAGATTCAATACCCTGTCTTTCACACTGACTTTGGCTTCCTGAATTTCGAAGGCATGCAAAGTAGCAAGGGGCGTTGCGGCATCCTCCTCGCCCGGCTTGGCGACAAACTCAAGGATGCGCGCCATCAGCTCGGTCTGTTCATGCGCATGCGCCGTAATATCCCGCGGCTCCGTATCATCACCGCCCATAGAGCCAAAGCCGATATCGATCCCGCCATCTTCCTTGCGCAGGACCTGTAGCACCGGCTTTCGCAGAATAATTGATGTCGGGGCGATCTCCCCCACCAGAAGGTGTGATTTGGATAGCGCCAGGCCAACCTCGTCAATGGAAAGGATCTCCGTATCTTCGGGCCCGTAAATATGTGTATTGCGCAGCCCGAGCAACAGCGGCCCGCTCAGGTCCGGCCAGTGCAGGACCACCTGGTCCATCCTGGTATAAATGCCTCGCTTATCATTGCGCAGCGCACGCTCAACCGCAGGCTTTATAAAGGAAACGTCCAGCGGCGAGGCCGCCACGCGCCACATCAAAATACCGGAGCACAGTGCCGCAACGGCAAAAAGGACCGTTACCACCTCGACAAAAGTCAGGCAGCCGCGCCAACATAATTGTTTGATATTTCGCTTCATTTCCGGCTTACTCATAGCATTGACTTTAAAGCATATAAAACCATTTATCATGTATGTGTTTAAAAAAACGGAGATAAACACCCATGAAAGAATTACATACGGGCGATCCCGCCCCGAAGTTCACCCTCCCCGGCGATAACGGACAGGAAATTTCCCTTGACGATTTTCGCGGTAAAAAAATCGTGCTGTATTTTTATCCCAAGGACGATACGCCCGGCTGCACCACCGAGTCCTGTGATTTCCGCGACCATATCGCGGCTTTCAACGCGCTGGGCGCCGCCGTTATCGGCATCTCGAAAGACAGCGTGGCGCGCCACGACAAATTCAAGGCAAAGCACGGACTGAACTTCCCGCTGGCCTCCGACGAGCACGGCGATGTGTGTGAACGCTATGGCGTATGGAAGGAAAAATCCATGTACGGTAAAACCTTTATGGGTATTGAACGTTCGACCTTCCTGATTGATGAAAACGGCAAGATTGCCGCTATCTGGCGCAAGGTCAAAGTCCCCGGCCATGTCGCCGAAATCAAAACCGCCGTTGAGGGGCTGGCAGAGGCGGCCTGATTCCGCCCGGCCCTTAAGAATTTAAAAGACAAATAAAAAAGAGCCCCTGAAATTCAGGAGCTCCCTTCCCACCCGTAACCTCCGGGCTTTTTATACCCTCTAGGCCGCGATGCTCTCGCTGACCGGCACATGCTTTCCATCGCCGGCGCGGTTGAGGTGATCGTGAATATGCTCGATCATAATGTCGGTATAACCGTGGAAGAAGTGGTTGGCGCCATCCACCACGCGGTAATCGATTTCAATGCCTTTTTGCATCTGAATGCGGCCGACGAGACTCTCGACTGATTCCTCAGGAACCACGTCATCACGGGATCCCTGCAAAAATAAACCTGACGTCGGACACGGCGCCAGGAAGCTGAAATCGTGCATGTTGGCCGGCGGAGCGATGGAAATGAAACCCTGCGCTTCCGGACGGCGCATCAAAAGCTGCATGCCGATCCACGCGCCGAAGGAAAACCCTGCAATCCAGACATAAGGCGCGTTCTTGTTGATTTCCTGCATCCAGTCCAGCGCCGCCGCCGCATCGGAAAGCTCGCCCTCGCCGCGGTCAAAGACGCCCTGTGAACGTCCTACGCCGCGAAAGTTAAAGCGCAGCGTTGAAAATCCACGGGCCACAAAGGCCTGGAACATCATATAAGTCAGCTTGTTGTTCATCGTGCCGCCATGCTCCGGACTAGGATGGAGAATAAGGGCAAGCGGTGCATTTTTTGTTTTGGAATGGGAATAACGGCCTTCAAGACGGCCCGCGGGGCCATTAAAGATTACTTCCGGCATAAAATATCCTTCTATGTATTATCATTTTTTATAAGAGAAAGACGATGCCCTTCTCCGGTACCTATAGTTAGGCAGTATATATTGCAACCCTTATCATAAGTCCAGAAATTTATCATAAGTCTTTGATAACTATGTGGATAATAAGCCTGTTTTGCCGCGCCCCAAGGTTTGTTGACGCCCGAAGCACCCGCGACTATAACTCCCTCTATGAAAAACCGCATTTACCTGGATTACAACGCGACCGCCCCTGTGCGTCCCGCGGCAATAGAAGCGGCGAACAAAGCGATGGCACAGGCGCACAACGCCTCTTCCGTGCACAGCTTTGGCCGCGAAGCACGCGCCATGGTAGAGGAAGCGCGCGGCGCCGTTGCAGCCCTTTGCGGCGTGCCGCAAGGGCAGGTAATTTTTAATTCCGGCGCCACAGAAACCAACAACACGGTTTTAAAGCATTTCAAGGGCGAACGCATTTTAGTCTCAGCCATAGAGCACCCGGCTGTGCTCGAAGCCGCGCCAAAGGCACAGCGCATTCCCGTCACCCCGTCCGGAACTATAGATTTAGACGCGCTGGAGGATTTGCTTAAACGCGAAAAGACCGCGCTCGTCTCCGTCATGCTGGTCAACAATGAAACAGGGGCGATCCAGCCCGTGAAAGAAATCGCCGCCCTCACCCATAAATACGGCGCGCTTTTTCACTGCGACGGCGTACAGGCCGCCGGACGCATACCGTTTAACGTTGCAGAATCGGGCATTGATTTTCTCAGCCTTTCCTCCCACAAAATCGGCGGACCGCAAGGCGCGGGCGCGCTTGTCCTCGGGCTTTGCGGCATTACACCCGTCCTGCTTCACGGCGGCGGACAGGAAAAATCAGCCCGCGCAGGCACGGAAAACGTGCCGGGCATTGCCGGTTTCGGCGCGGCGGCTAAAACCGCCCTTGATGATCTCTCTGAATTTGCAAAGCTGGCAACGCTGCAAAACAAACTTGAAACCGCGTTAAAAGAAATAAGGGGCGATATCGTCATCCATGCCCAAAGTGCACCGCGTGTGGCCAACACCACCATGTTTTCCCTGCCCGGCGCGTCCTCGGAAACGCTGATGATGGCTCTCGACCTTGAGGGCATCGCGGTATCCAACGGCTCGGCCTGCTCCAGCGGCACGGTAAAACCCAGCCACGTCCTCAAGGCCATGGGCTGTGACGACATGCTCGCCACCAGCACCTTGCGCATCTCCACCGGATGGGCTACGACAGAGGCCGAAATTGAACGCTTCCTCGAAGCCTTCACCAAAATCGCCAACCGCCTAACCGGAAAGAAAACCGCCCATGCCTGAAGTCACGTTCCTGTTCAAAGACGGCTCCTCTAAAACCTGCGAGGCACCGGAAGGGTGGTCCCTCATGCAGATCGCCAAAGATAACGGCATTGATGAGATCGAAGGCGCATGCGGCGGCGCCATGGCCTGTGCCACGTGCCATATCTATCTTCATCCTGACTGGAAGGATAAGGTCGATGCCGCCGGCGATGCGATTTGCGACGAAGAGGAAGACATGCTCGACATGGCCTTTGACCTGACGGATCATTCACGCCTTGGCTGCCAGATCCATATGACCGAAGACCTCGACGGCCTCACCGTCGCCCTGCCCGGTACGGATACGGTGTGGTGAAAATGAACGTAATATAACTTGCATTGTTTTCGTCATTGTGAGGAGGGTCATCAGCCCGACGCGGCAATCCAGAACTGTAAAACTGTCATCCTGAGCGCAAGCGAAGGATCTCCTTCAGTCGGCTTATGCATCCTTCAGGATGACAATAACCGAATTGCCGCGCTCCCTTCCGGTCGCTCGCAATGACGCTTGTGTTATACTTGCGCCAAAGAGATATGTTGCTCATTAAAAATCTTCGTGTCTTCGCGTCGAAAAACTTCCGCGTTCTCAGCATCTCCGCTGTTCAAAATCATTCTGAGGCCAAACACATAATCAGGAATAAATTCCTTTAAAGTTCCGCTTATTTGTGCTACATTACAGGCATGAAAAAACGCGCCCCGAACACCCAACCCACCACAAAAAACAATCCATTGTTTTTAAAGGAAAATTTTCGTTTAAAATGAAACACCCACCCCCCTCCCCCCAAAAAATGAAAAACGAAATGAGGAACTCTGATTTCCATTTAAAATCAGTGCTTTATATGCAAAAACGGTCAAAAGTTTGCTTTTCCGCGCCGTTGCCCCTATATTCCGCATCCTGCCAACCTTGTCATCCTGAGGCGCTTGCGCTGAAAGATCTCATGGCTGGTAGAGTGGATTCTTCAGGGCTAAAGCCCTTCAGAATGACAACAAAGAGAAAGTGCGCATGAACAGCCTTGGCATTGATAAAAATCCAAAAGATACGCGCGTGGTCGTGGCCATGTCGGGCGGCGTGGATTCCTCCGTCACCGCAGCGCTGCTGCACGAGGAAGGTTATGACGTTGTCGGCGTAACGCTCCAGCTCTATGACAGCGGCGAGCAAACCAGCGCCGGGAAGACCTGCTGCGCCGGACAGGATATATACGATGCCCGCCGCGTGGCCGAAGCGCGCGGTTTCCCGCACTATGTGCTGAATTACCAAAGCAATTTCCGCGAAAGCGTGATCGAGGATTTCGCAGACAGCTATATGCGCGGCGAAACGCCCATACCCTGCGTGCGTTGTAACCAGTCGGTAAAATTCCGTGACCTGTTAAAGGTAGCCCGCGACCTCGATGCTGACTGCATGGCGACGGGGCACTATATAAAACGGTACGTTCCGGATTCCGGTGTGGCCGAGCTCCACCGCGCCCATGACCACGGCAAGGACCAGAGCTATTTCCTCTTTGCCACCACGCAGGAGCAGCTCGATTATTTGCGTTTCCCTCTCGGGGGCTGGGAAAAATCCGTCACCCGCGAACATGCCAAACGCCTTGGCCTGCTGACCGCCGAAAAGCCGGATTCCCAGGATATCTGTTTCGTGCCGAACGGAGATTACAGCAAGATTGTTAAGAAACTAAGACCCGGCGCCGAAAACCCCGGCGAGATCGTACATCTGGACGGGCGCGTTCTGGGCACTCATAAAGGTATCATTCATTATACGATTGGGCAGCGCCGCGGCCTTGGCATCGGCGGCGGCCATGATGAAGACAACAACCCGTTTTACGTGATCCGCCTTGATGCTGCCGCCAATAAGGTCATTGTGGGCCCTAAAGAAGCACTGGCGCGCGATATCATTCATATCGCGGAATGCAACTGGCTGATGCCGGAGCTTAGCGACGCCATTAATATCGGGGTAAAATTCCGCTCTACCATGAAACCGGTGGGCGGACGTATAAATGTTCTGCCCGGCGGCAAAGCCGTCATCATGCTGGATGAACCGCAATACGGGATTTCACCGGGACAGGCCGGGGTCTGTTACCTTGGCGACCGCGTTCTGGGCGGCGGCTGGATTACCGGAACCGACAAGACCTTATAAAGGTACAGGAAAGGCTTGACAAAAGCGGGGCGAAAACGCCATAAACGCTACACTGTTTTTAAGGCTCTGTAGCTCAGTGGTAGAGCAGAGGAATCATAATCCTTTGGTCGCAAGTTCAAATCTTGCCAGAGCCACCATTTTTCCGTTTCCTTTCAACGCGATAATAGTGGATAACTTTCAAAAAAAACGTTGCATTTTCCACCGGATTATGAGATAAATAAAGGTACGCACGTGCCTATGGCCCTGAGTTGGTTATGCAATGACGTAATCTTTAGTTAACATGGGGCTTCGGCCCCCATTAGCAGAGGGTTTAACGTTGATGACCGACGACCTTACACAAGGTGGCCAACAG
>CAZBNG010000063.1:0-12225 GCA_964493095.1 uncultured Pseudobdellovibrionaceae bacterium | reverse complement strand
ACTCCTGACCTTCTGATCCGTAGTCAGACGCTCTATCCAGCTGAGCTACGGGCGCGTGCACCGAAATGCGGGCAGACCATACTGCAAAAGAAATGGCAATGCAAGCTTTTGCTTGGCGGAAGGAAAGCATTCATAATTCTGTCTATAAAATAAGGCTATATGCTTGACATTACGTATGGTAAAGGTGATGCTGTTAACGAGTTAACTTAATCTGCCCGTTTCGTATTTGCGGTTCAGGCGGTTTCTACAAAACAATTATTCAACGCCATATGGATATCATGTCAAAGTCACGCATGTTTTTTCAATTTTCCCCGTCCTTGTCCGTCAGAAGCGCTGTAATGCTGGCTCTTGTAACAACGGGCGCAGCCCTTGGTCCAGTCGTCGCGCACGCGCAGCAAGGCGGACCTGCTCCTTTGATTATTACCGACCAGCCCCTGCCGCAGGATTTGCGTGGCAATGTTTACAGCAAGCCGTTTGTGACGCAGGAAATCAAGCCCAAAGAAGTTATCGGCTCCGATTACTTTGCCCCCGAAGACACGCTGGTGACGCGCAAGATAGACGAGTTGCGCAATGAGCTAGCCGACCTGCAGTCGCGCGTTGCGGGGCTTTCGAGCCATCTTGCGGCCCTGGAACGTGAAGGGGAAACGAGGGCGGCTGAATATTACGCCGCTGTGGCCACGGTTAATACCCAGCTGCAAACCGGTACGACGCCGGGTAACCCGCGTCTTTTGAAGAAAATTAATGCGGCGGAGGGCAATCTTGAGAATCTGGCCTCCAATATTTCAGAGCTGAACCAGCTTGCCATCGATGTGGCGCAAACGGCATCGGTTGCCTCTTTCCTGCTGGAAGGTACCCGTGCGACCTACGGTCTTTCAGGCGCGGTTGAAGAGGATCACGTTATGCTGGCCGAGCTTGAGGATACCGTGAACAACACGATCGTGGTGATTGAGCGTATCACCAACAACGTGAACGACGATATTACGCGTGCCAGCGCCTATCTTTCTTCCGAGCGCAATAACCTGCGTACGCTGGCTCTGGCTGTTAATAACGGCGACCTGTACGGCAAAAGTCTTGCCAACAGGCCGTTCTCCCGCGTTTCTCCGTTTGTGACGGCGGCTTCCGCCGATACCGGGGGCGGGTTGGCCATGCCGCCTTCAACGGCGGAGGAGGGGGCGCCGCTGTCAACGCCGACATCCGCGCCTTCTGCTATGGCGCCGCGTCCGCTGGTAAAAATCCGTTTCGACCGTCCCGATGTGCAGTATGAACAGCCTTTGTATGTTGCTGTTAACGAGACGCTGGAGCGTTTCCCCGACGCGAAGTTTGACCTTGTGGCCGTTCATCCCTCCGGCGGCAATGCTGCGCAAGTGGCAATTGAAAGCACAAGGGCCCGCCGCAACGCGGAGAAGGTTCTGCGTACGCTGACACAAATGGGAATGCCGCTGGACCGTATTAATCTCTCCTACAGCGAGAGTGATGAGGCCCGTACCAGCGAAGTTCACCTTTATATCCGTTAGGATTCAGGGCGCCCGCTGCCACAAATTTTCATAACAATTTGCATGTTGATGCATAGTTGTGTATTTTTTACGCAATTTTTGTCATTAATTATGCGTTTGGTATGGCTGCGTCAGAAAATAAAGGTGAAGTCCGGCAATATGAAATAGAGGGAACCGAAGGCGGGAAACCCTTTCGCCGTGTGTACGAGGCTGCTGATCAAAGTCTGGTAGGCGAATTTGACGCCATTGTTACGACAGCAAGAGGCGAGCAAGAGATAAATCGGGCGCTTCTTGATGATATCGTTGCTCAAGGCTTTCCTGATCTTGCCTTGGTTTCCGATGTTGTCTTGGAAGATGTTGAGCCGGGATGGCGGCGGGGCACCGTTTCCGATTCCATGCCCATCGGGCATGATGAGTGGTCGCAAAACGAAAAAGTTAAACTTTTACGCCGTACCTTACAGGAAAAAAGACGCGCGGTTCGGGCAAGTATTCGTGCGGTTAAGAATGAAATGGCTTCCAATCTGCCCACCTTTTATGCCCTTGCAACAACAGGCGAGACTTCTTATGCGGTGGCGGCTGCGTGCGGTTTGGCAATTGCCGCTGCGATCAGCTACAGGGGGTATACCCAATATAAAGAATTTGAGCGCTCCATGCAGATTTGGTGTGAGTTTCGTTTCAACGCCAAACATAACAAGGAGAGCGCTGTCGTCATTCTGAGCGACAGAATGCACCACGAAGGGCTTCTCTTTGCGGGTGTCCCTGACAATATGGGAGAGTTTAGCCACAAGGAGTTTACAAAAGCAGCTGAAGAGATGGGGCTGTGGGACAGGAAGCAGGGATTTGGAAAAGCGCAAAATGCGATCTCTCTTTATGATCGAAAGCCCACCGCTCAGAAACTGGGCGATGTATGGTTGGCGACCTGTCACTGGGGATATAATTATTCTGTGCCAGGGAGTGCTTATGCGCTGCAAAAGGTGTGGTCAACAGCCAAAGGAGTACGGTTGCGGGCCGGGAAGCAGGGATTGGAAAAAGCGCAAAGCGCTGCTCAAAAACTGGGTGATGCGTGGCTGTACACCTGTCACTGGGGATATAATCACTCTGTGCCGGAGAGTGCTCATACGCTGCAAAAGGTGTGGTTGACAGCGGGGGATACGTTTGCTGAGCAGTTTTATGAAGGCAAAGACAATGTGACAAAACCGGAAACTTATAAAAATATAGCCAAAGGACTTTGGACGATTCTAAGGGGTTTGGTTGAGTTTAAGGTGCTTAAAAATGAATCGCGTGAACACAAAAAGGTGAAACCGCAGAGTGAAGAATTGCCAAATATCAGAATTGAGGAAAACAGGCTTGTTCGTAATGTTGTTGATTCGAAGTCGCTTGATGAGGTTGCGGAGGTCAGGGCTGATTTTCGTCGCCGTTTAATGGATGGAAAGGTGATTGGTATTGCGCATGGAGCAGAGACGGGGTTTGTTGGTTCTCATGCTTATGAAGTGGTTCATGCATGTGGGGAGGGGGATCTTTGGGCGATAGGTTTGAGTTTGTGGTCGCTGGGCACGGTTTCCGGCGCTTATTCCTTTCTGGGGCATGAGCTTTCCTCACTTTTTGCTGTTTTAACGAGTTTGCGTGCGAGGATGCTTCAGCTTTACCCTGTCATAGAACAACAGTATCATGACAGGAAAGGTAACGGAGCGGCGCAGGAAGTGCCTGAATTGACAGCATAGTGTCCCCGTAGCTCAGCAGGATAGAGCACCGGATTCCTAATCCGGGGGTCGTGGGTTCGAATCCCGCCGGGGACACCATTTTCTTGCATTTATCTTCCATGTTTTTGCGGTGCAGCAAGGTATGCGATTAATGCATATCTAATAAAAAAATATTGCAAAACAGTCTGAATCGCTTTAACAGAAGATTAGTTTATCAAACTTTTAAACCTAACAAGGAAAACACCATGTCTGAATTTGCTTTGGCCGAATATATCTGGCTCGACGGCGCGGTGCCGACCCGTTACCTGCGTTCAAAAGCGCGCGCTGTAAAAGTCGGTAAAAACCCCTCTATTGAAGATTTCCCGGAGTGGAGCTTTGACGGCTCCTCAACCGGCCAGGCCGACGGCCATGACTCTGACTGCCTGCTCAAGCCGGTAAGCTTTATTACGGACCCTATTCGCGGTGAAGGTAACTTTCTGGTGATGACGGAAGTGCTTAATCCCGATGGTTCTGTGCATGAATCAAATTCCCGCGCCCAGCTGCGCGCTGTGCTGGATGGCGGTGCCGACAAGCAGGACCCCTGGTTTGGTTTCGAGCAGGAATACACCCTGTTCCAGAACCGCACACCTCTGGGCTGGCCGGAGCACGGCTATCCCGGACCCCAGGGGCCTTACTATTGCGGCGTTGGCGCGGAAGAGATTTTCGGCCGCGAAGTGGCGGAAGACCATGCACGCCTGTGCCTGGATGCGGGTCTGATGTATTACGGTCTGAATGCCGAAGTGATGCCCGGCCAGTGGGAATTCCAGATCGGTTATCGCGGCGAGAAAACTGAATCCGCCGACGCTCTGACTATTTGCGACCATACATGGCTGGCTCGCTGGCTGCTTTACCGTGTAGGCGAGGAATACGGCGTGTCCGTATCTCTCGACAACAAGCCCGTAAAAGGTGACTGGAACGGTGCGGGTATGCACACCAACTTCTCCACCAAAGATACGCGCGACACGAAAAAAGGCCGCAAAGCGATCGAGGATGCGGTTAAAGCGCTGGGCACAAAGCATGCCGAGCATATTGAGCTTTACGGTTATGGCCTTGCGGATCGTTTGACCGGTCAGCATGAGACTTGCGACATCAACACGTTCAAAGTCGGCGCGGCTGACCGCGGTTGTTCCATCCGTATTCCGCGCCCTGTTGAAATCAAGGGCTATGGTTATTTTGAAGATCGTCGTCCCGGGGCGAATGCCGACCCGTACCTGGTTGCGGCACGTCTTTGTGCGACGGTGTGTGGCGTTGATGAATCCGTCATGGAATTCTCAAGCTGGCCGCGCCAGAAAGCTCCGCTTAAAATGGCTGCGGAATAATAAAAAACGCATTAATCTTGAAATGGAAGCGGCGCTCTTTAGGGGCGCCGCTTTTTTTGCTATTATAAAAAAGAAGCAGGCAGGCTTAGGTTTTGCGTAATAAAAGGCGCTATCGATTTGTTAACTTTTATGCTGTAAAACTGTTTGTACCATTCTGCGTTTCTTCTAATTTATTCATATTTTTAGGGTTTTTAGGTTTTATGGACGATAACCGGAACGACATAAAAGGCGCCGAAAACGAAGCGGATGCCATCAATATGCAATCCGATAGCAATGGCAGCTTTGAGGATGTGAGCTTTGTTGACCTGACGCTGGAGGAAAACGAAGATGAAGCCGCCGAAAAGGGGGAAGAGCTAGCTTCTGATTCCCGGAAGGAAAACGAGAAGGATGAGGGCCAGTTGCCCGCTCTGCGCAAAAGTGCGGATGAGGGGAGCGGTAAAGCGATAAAAACCCTTTCCGGCGCGGAATTGGCCGAGGCTGAAAAGGGCGGCGAAGCGATGGACACGGCCGGGCGCGGGCGTATCGGCGACCGTCTGGTGGCGATGGGCCTGATTTCAAAAGATCAGCTTAATGTGGCCATTCAGGAAAAGAAAATCAGCGGAAAACTGCTCGGCGAAGTTCTGGTTGAGCTGGGGTTTATCGATGAAAACGCCCTGACGTCCTTTTTGGCGGAAAGTTCGGGGTTTGAGGTTTTCGATCCTAAGTTTACGATTTTTGACGGCGACGTTCTTTCGCTGATCGATAAAACGACAGCGATCAAGCACCAGGTTTTGCCAATTTCCATCTCGGAATATGATGTTCAGGTCGCCATGGCCGACCCTTACGATGTCGTGGCGATGGATATGCTGCGCCGTTTCCTGCCCAAGGGGCTGCAGATCAAGCCGCTGGTCAGCACGCCGACCATCCTTTCCGAGGCGATTGATGCCGCCTACGGGTACGCCAGTTCCATTCAGGCGATATTGAAGGAACTGGAAGAGGGTGAGGCACAGATAGACGTCGCTTCGTTGAATGAAGAAGATGCCTATTCACACCCGATTGTTCGCCTGGTGAACGCTCTGATTTACGATGCGGTAAAAATTGGCGCTTCCGATTTACACTTTGAGCCAGAAGAAAGCTTTGTGCGTCTGCGCTATCGACTCGACGGCGTCCTGTTTACCGCACAGACGCTGCATAAGCAGCACTGGGGCGGCATTTCCCAGCGTCTTAAAATTATGTCGGAGATGAATATTGCAGACAAGCTCGGGGCGCAGGACGGCCGTTTTGCGCTTAATATCGGCGGGCGCGAAGCCGATTTCCGGGTGTCGTCCCTGCCCACTGTACACGGCGAGAATATTGTCATTCGTGTTCTGGATAAAAACAACAGCATTATGCCGCTCAGCGGTCTGGGATTTAGCCCTGAAAATCTGGAGCGTATACAAAACGCGCAAAGTCGTCCGGAAGGGGTTATTATCGTAACCGGCCCTACCGGTAGCGGTAAGACCACGACGCTTTACTCTATGCTTAATGAAATAAATGATGTTGAAGTGAATATACAGACGCTGGAAGATCCGGTTGAATATTCCCTGCCGATGATACGCCAGACACATGTACGCGAAGGCGTTCTTGAGTTTGGCGACGGGGTGCGGGCGCTGCTGCGTCAGGATCCTGATATCATTTTTATCGGCGAGATACGCGACCAGATCACAGCGGAAATGGCGATTAAGGCCGCTATGACGGGGCACCAGGTTTACACTACGTTGCATACTAACGACTCTTTTGGTGCTATATCGCGGCTTATCGATCTGGGGCTTAAGCCCGGTATGATCGCCGGAGCTTTGGTGGCGGTATTCGCACAGCGCCTTGCCCGGCGTCTGTGCAGCAGTTGCAAGGAATCGTATGTTCCGACGGAAGAGGAGTGCCGTCTTTTGGGGGTTAATTCCGCCCGTCCGCCGAAAATTTATAAAGCGCACCAAGGCGGTTGCCACGCATGTGCCGGGCAAGGGTATAAGGGGCGCGTAGCCATAGCGGAAATATTGCTTATGGATGAAGAGCTTGATGACATTATTGCCGAGGGCGGATCCAAGGCTGAGTTGAAAAGCTCGGCCTATAAAAAAGGATTTAAGAGTCTCAAAGACGACGGCGTTCAAAAGGTGCTGGAGGGTGTTACCAGTATTGAAGCGGTTGCAAAAGTTGTCGGCCTGTCCAGATAAAAACGCAAGTTTTCCTGAAAAAGCGTCTCTTTATGCAGGCTGCGCTTGGATGTAAGTCATTTATGCGGTAAGATGGAGTTTAAAGGGAGCATTTTTTGCGGTGCTTCTTTCGCAACGACTACTCAATTCCGGGCTCTTTCTAAAGATGTCACTGTCTTTTTTGTCACCAGCACGCACGGTCCTTCTTGCTTCGGATGAGGCGCTGTACGTCTATACAACGGGAACGGCCGGTGTGAACCTTGCCGATACCGTGCCGTGGACTGAGGAGGGTTTCGTCAGCCGCGTCGCTGGTCTCCTGACTGAAAAGGGTGAGGGGAAGCCGGCGCTTGTTCTCAACGACATGGTGGAGCAGCATTACCGTAAGGAAAGGGTCCAGCGCCGCGGTATAAGCGTGCTGGACAGGGCCAGTTATGTGCAGCGCAAGCTTGCGGCGGCGTTTCCCAACCACCCGGTGAAGGCCGGTTTTCCTATGAAAGAAAAAGGAGGCGCACAGGGCAAAGATAATTCCGTTGATATATATCTTTTTGCCGCCGTGCCTGTTTCCGAAGGGTTTTCCAGGGTGGTTTCGGCGATCAGGGAATCGCTGGTTCCCGCTACCGGGTTTTTCCTGTTGCCAATTGAATCCTCTGATATGGTCAAGACGCTCTCCGCCAAGCTTCTTCGCTCAGAGCAAAAGAAAAACAAATGGACTGTTTTTATTGGTCAGCATCGCAACGGCGGATTGCGCCAGATCGTAACTAAAAACGGTGAGCTGGCGTTGACCCGTATGACACCTATCAGTTCTTCCGACAGCGATCCGTCAGTATGGAGCGCGGAGCTGCGTCAGGAATACAGGGCGACGATGAGCTACCTTGCTCGTTTTGGTTACGTGCCGGAAGATGGGCTGAATGTAATCGTTATAGCCAATCATCATGTTCACGACACGTTGCAGCAGGTGATGGACGCCCCCAGTAACCTTACGGTTCTGACAGTTAATGACGCGGCCAGAATGCTGGGCCTTTCCATTAACCGGCAGGAGGATCAGCGTTACGCCGATATTTTGCATGTGGCTTGGGCCGCGAGGAAGTCCACCTTCATTCTGCCTATGCGTGCTCCCCAGCTTGAGGCGGTGGCGCGCCCGCGGCGCCTGGCTGTTGCGGCAGGCGTTCTTCTGGTCCTGTCCGCGGTAATCATGGGGTATTTGTGTATAGATCATTTTGGAAAGTCGGCTTTGCAGCGCTCTGCCATGGAGGATCTGACGCGAAAAAAAGCGGGACTAGACGAGGTTTATGAACAGGAGCGTGACCGTAAGGAGCAGCTTGGTTTTGATGTTACGCTGGTTCAAAGTTCTCTGAGTGTTGCAGCAGAGCTTGACCGTTATAAAATTGATTGTCTGGGGATTTTTCACGATATCGGGCGCGCGCTTGGTAAAAACCTGAGGTTGGAAAGCGTAACAATCGAGCGCAGGCGGGAGCCGTTTAAAAAGGCAACCTCTAACAGCAGGTCGCGGCGAGATAGGGAGCCGGAACTCAAGCCGCTTTATGAGGCGCGTTTGCGCATGCTGTTTCCATCAACGACAGATATTGATGCCGGAAACAAGGAAGTAAGCGATTTTCGTGATCGTCTGGAACAGGTAATGCCGGATCGCGAAATTAAGGTCGTTAAGTTTCTTAAGGACTATGAATATACGGAACAGATTGTGGTGAATGCCGGCGCGGTGGACGATCAGAATTTGTCCCAGGACTTTGTCTCTGAAATTGTGATCAGGGGGCAGTTCGAATGATTGAAATTCTTGGAACGAAAAGAATGCTGAGGCTGGGGGCACTGTTGGGGGTGAATCTTTTGCTGGCCCTGATTCTTTATGCATACCTTCTTCCGGACAGTAAAAAGGTCGATATGCAGATGCGCAGCCTGCAAAATCAGGTTTTTGAAGTTGAAAGCGATATCGAAAAAATGCAAATAGATCTTCAGACGCTGAAGGATCAGGAAGCGGATTTTGACAAGCTGAAAAATGGCGGTTTTTTTCAGTACCAAAGCCGTCGCGACGCTCAGAACCTGATTGAGGAAATTCAAAAAGAGTCGTCCGTCATTACCTCATCCGCCAGTATTGACCCCGGTAAAATAGTCGAAAATGATGAGGCTGCAAAAGCGGGGCGGGGAATACTGGTGAGCCCAATGAAAGTTTCCATCGATGCTTATGACGACCTGGACATATATAAGTATTTGGAGCTTCTTCAGGAAAAGTTTCCCGGCAAGCTTTCTATTGAGCGTATAGAGGTGTCCCGTCTCGTTGATTTGAGCAGTACTATCCTGAGAGGGATTGCGGGCGGCGAAAACATTCCTCTCGTTTCTGCTGAGGTTTTCCTCACCTGGCGAACCATGGTTGATGAAAAGGGTGATACGGGGGCTGAAGAATGAGACGCCTGAGCCGGACATTCGTGTTTTTACGATTGCCCCTGACAGTGCTTTTGGGGTTGGCACTCCTTTCGTTCGCATGCTTTTTTTCTGTAAAGGCACAGGAACCCGCTCAGGAGTCTGTAACATCCCAGTCAATGGAAGAGGGCACGCCCTCCGGGGAATCTGTATCGCCAGCGGATGAAAATGTGCCGGAGGCGACTGTTGTCGAGGTTTCCGATGCATCGCAGGGACTCAATCCCGAAGGGCAGATGGTGTCTCTTTTCTTTACGGAGTGGCAGCATGCCGCTATTCGTGAAGCTCGCAATTCCCGAGGTCTTGTGCGGCCTTTATCTCAGGAGGAGCGTGACGACATAGCTGGGCAGGGACCTACGGCGGAGCCGATTGCTTTACCTAAACCGCCGCCGGAGATGCGTTATGTTTCATTGGGCGGAATTCTTTATACGGGCGAAGGCGACTGGATCATCTGGCTTAACGGGCGGCGCGTTACCCCTGATTCTCTTCCGCGTGAAGTTCTCGACCTTAAGGTGTTCAAAGGGTATATTGATGTGAAATGGCTTGATGATTATTCAAACCAGATTTATCCCATCCGTCTTCGCCCGCATCAGCGCTTTAATCTCGACACACGTATTTTCCTTCCTGGCTAGGACAGGCGAATGAAATCAAAAACCAATGTGATATCGGTTAGGGAGTTGGCTGCCGTTTACGGCAAAGAACGCGTGCTCCGGGATGTTAGTTTTTCTGTAGATCAGGGAGAGGTTTTTGGACTTGCCGGTTTGAACGGTGCAGGAAAAACCACCCTGATAAAAGTTCTCCTCGGGTTGCGTGACGCCGATAAGGGTGAGGCCAGGATATTCGGCGTTTCCGCAGGCGAGCAAAGTGTGCGTCGCCGCCTTGCTTATCTGCCTGAGCGTTTTGACCCGCCGTGGTTTCTCAGCGGTATGGATTTTCTGAAATTTTCCGTGCGCCTTTACAACAGGGAATGGTGCGAAAACGAAGCTTTGGAGGCAGCAGAAGGTTTTGGCCTTGCTCCGACCGTTTTGAAAAGGCGGGCCCATACATATTCCAAGGGAATGCGCCAGAAGCTAGGTCTTTTGTCGACAATGATTGCCGGGTGTGACCTTCTTCTTCTTGACGAGCCCATGAGCGGGCTGGATCCATTGTCACGCGTGCAGGTGAAAAAAGCGCTTTTGAATTTGCAAAAGCGTGGTGCCACGATCTTTTTTTCTTCTCATGTCCTGTCTGATATGCAGGAAATATGTTCGCGTTTGGCTGTGCTTGACGATGGACATATACCTTATGTGGGAACACCGGCCCAAATGGTAAAAAAAACGGCGGCAAAAAGTCTGGAAAACGCCTTTCTTCATTGTATTGAGAAACGCACCGTAGCGTGATATACTTTTAATGCTGTGTAACAGAATCTTCTCGTTTTTCTACTCTTCTCCTTGCTCTAAGGAATCTTTATGCGCCGAATAGTTTTTTCTTCATTACGCTTTATGGCCGCGCTTGGCCTTGTTCTTTTGTGCGGTCCTGCCGGTTATGCCCAGCAGGAAGCTCTGGCGCCTGTGCCTGATCCCGGTGCTCTGGCCGATCCTTTTGCAACGGGGCCTGGCGATGTCGGGGCGCGGGAACAACCAGTTCAGCCGCAAACCACGCCCCAGCTATCCGAGTCTCAAACTGAAAACTCGCAGGTGCAGCCTGCTCCTGTTATCGTGTCTGAGCAACCCCCTGTTCCTTCCGGGGAGGCTGTAACAGAGACTCAGGAACAGGTGTCCGGACAATCGGAACAACAACCTGCAGCGCCTGCGGGGGTGGAAAATGTTCCCGGTGAGAACGGGGCTGTACCGCCCGATACGGTTTTGCAGCCGGTAAGCGAGAGCGGTGAAGAGCATGCATCCGCTCCTGCCGTTGTTCAGCCCGAAGGTGAAGGCGAAGATTTGTTTTATGACGCCAATAGCCTGGTGCCCGAAGGGGAAATAGGAAAAAGAACGGGGCCTCGTAAGCTTGACCCCCGTCTTCAGCCTGCTTCACGGCTTGTTGTTGTGACAGAGGATGCGGGCAAGGATACGGCCAAAGCGCAGATCGTATCCGCAGAAAGAGCACAGGCGCTGGGGCGTTTTGATGCGGCCGCCCAGATATATGATAACCTTTACAAAAAAAATAAAAGAGACCCGCGCGTATTGATGGGGCGTGCAGTAGTTCTGCAGAAAATGGGACGTTTTGACGAGGCCATACATGCGTATCAGGAGCTTCTGGATATCAGGCCAAACAATGTGGAGGCCCAGGTTAATATGCTGGGGCTTATGACAGAAAAGTACCCGTCCGTTGCGTTGCGCCGTTTGCTGGAACTAAGCAAAAAAGATCCTGAGAATGCCGGGCTGTTGGCCCAGGTTGCCGTGGCGGAGTCCAAGCTTGGCAATTTTGATGATGCCCTTCGTTATTTGGGGATGGCGGTTTCTATTGAGCCGCAAAACGCCGGCCACATGTTCAATATGGCCGTTACCGCCGATCGCGCCGGTCATAAGGCCGAGGCTATAAAATACTATGAGAAGGCTTTGGAAATAGATGCGGTAAATGGCGGGGCGGAAACAATTCCGCGCGATGCCGTTTATGAAAGGCTTGCCAAGCTCCGTTAATCATGCGCAAAAATTTTGCGTCTGCGCCGTGTTCGAAGTTTGATTTGGACTGATATACATGACCGGGGTTGCGACTATTTTCATTCTTTTGCTTATAGGCTTTCTCGGGCTTGTTCTAGGCAGTTTTTCGAGTGTGCTGGTCTGGCGCATTCCCCGTGGAAATTCATGGGCGTCCGTTTCATTTTCAAAAAACAAGAAAACGGTCGAAAGCGGCGGACGTTCTGCGTGCCCACAATGCAAAACGCAGTTGCGCGCTTTTGATCTTATTCCGGTTTTATCCTGGATGTTTCTAAAAGGTAAATGCCGTTATTGCAGGGAAAATATATCCCCGCGTTATCCATTGCTCGAACTTTTCAGTATGGCGGCATGTATTGTTGCTTATCTGGCGCTGGGATTGCAGGTGAAAACATTCCTTATTATAGCCTGCGTGCCATTTTTACTGGCGCTCATTTTGA
>CAZBNG010000062.1:0-12518 GCA_964493095.1 uncultured Pseudobdellovibrionaceae bacterium | reverse complement strand
GCCGAGCATATAATAAAGGCCTTCGAGGTGTTCCCCCTGTTTTTTCAGCTCTTCCCCGGAAGGGACATCAGAGTGAGCGCCCAGATCCATGCTGATTTTTTGCAGGTCGGCCTGAAGCGCCCATAGATCTGCGAGCAGGGTATCGGTATCGGCGCTGCCGCCTTTGGCTGCCTTGAGTTCCTGGTAGGCGGCGGTTTTGCGCAGTTGTTCCTGTGTTTTTGCCCCGCGTATTTCTTCGAAGGCTTTGTCCTGCTTTGCTTTAGGCAGAACGGAAAGTTTTTCCCGAATGCCGTCTTCCAGTTTTTTCGTTTCAGAGGCTGCGCGGTCCTGCGCGATTTTGTCTTCTGTGAATTTATTCAGATCGCTCAGGTATTTTGCCCGGTTTTGCCGGTATACCACGTCCATGATATCCATCATTTCGGCGGCGGTTGCTTTGGTGATGTCGAAATCGGGCTTTAGCTGCGCCGCTGTCTTATCGTAGCTTTGCAGCAGCGCATATTCCTTAATAATGCGTTTGTTCAGGGCGACGACGGTAATATCTTTGGCGCGTTCGGCGGAGCCTCTTTTTCCGGCCAAAACACCATCGTTTTTCGGCGTAAACTCCATGCCGTCGATTTTCACGCCATGCTTTAAGCCCAGCGCCTTCTGCGTAGCTATGATAAGCGGTGCGGCCTGATCTGGCGTTGCGTCTAAAAGTTTGAGGGTTGTTTCACGGGATGTTGTGTTGCGGCGATCGGAATCTGCGAGGTCGACATCCTGATCGCCTGTGTTTCCTGTCGCAACGACGCCTGATGAAGGATTAGGAATTGTTCTTGGTTTGTCAGGAGCAGACTTTATGTCTATCCCTAAATCCATCTGTACGTTCGTACTTTGAGCGCACAGCATTGCAAATTTTCCATTGTTAATAAAAGCTGTGCGCTCAGGCTCTTCTTGCGGCGCTTTGTTCAAAAACGTTGCCGCGGCCATAAGAAGGCCGGCATTTACTGTGTCGGCGTCAATAATGCCGCTGGTCTTAACGGCCTCAAGGGATTTCAAAGAGGCGGCCGGGTCGAACGCTATCTTCTGAGAGACAAAGAAGTTTTGTAATTTTGCTTTTTCATTATCCGTGAAGGTCAGGGTTTTTAGAAAATCTACGTCAGTTTCTATTGCCTCTTGAAGCCCTTCAACGGCTATGGCATGCGCTGCCCTGAATTCAGGAGAGTGAATGTCAAACCCCGCTGTGTAAGGGGCAAAGCCGTAAATCTCGGAAAATGACAGGAGCGCTTGTTGATATTGTGCAACTGGATAGGCGCGAAGAGCTTTTTCGCCATAAGGAATATCTGCGCGTCCGGGGAAAATTTTTAAAATTTCGTCATGCGCTTTAAAGCCTGCAAAGAACTCAGGCTGGAATGGAGCGCTTAGCTGAGCAAACCGGAATATCGGTGCGTCACGGTTGCCATTCTTTCTCGCCAGTTCTTCAACAGCTACAAGCAGGTCTGTCGTGTAAAGTTTTTGAGCAGTGCCGGGGATAATGATCTCCTGCAAATTCATAATTCCTGTTTCGGGTAGCCCCAGTTCTTTCTGATAATAAGAAACGGCCTTGGAATAGGCATCGCCAAAGGTCGGGCTTTCAGTATCGCCATCAAGGGGAAGATCGGTGGCTATTCCAAAGGTGGTCTTGTGTTCGTTAAGAAATGCCTGCAGTTCTTGCGCTTTGTTTTTTTCTTCAGCTTCCTGAGTTTGAAGCATTTCCGGCAAAGAGGGGGCTGTTGCTGTGGCCAGAATAGTTATCACGTCCTCGGGGGGCGCTCCGAAATACTGTGCGAAAGCCTGTTGCTGCGGGGGAGTTAAAGCTGAGATTGCTGCCAATAGCTGGGGGTCCTGGTAATCACCATTTTCGGGAAAAGGGTGCTGTTGCAGCGCGGGAATATTGGCATTTAAAAACTTTTTGAGATTAGTGACGGTTTCCGGATCGGTGAAAGCCAGCAAAGGAAAAGCGTTTGAGTTAGCTGATAATGCTGTAACCCCCTGTTCTATAAGTTTTTTTAATTCCGGAATTTTTCTGTGGGTGCTGTATGCAGAAAAATCTATTTGGCTTGTTTCTTCTAAAAACGCCTGTATTCGAAGCAGCCTTCCCTGTGTTTTTTCTTCCAGTGTTCGGGGATCGCTTTGTTTTTCTATAGCTTCAAATTTTTTAGCAATTTTTTCTGAAAGGCCAAGTTTTTCAAAAAGCGCAGATTCACTGAGTTCTCGCATTTGCTTGGCAACGCTGCCGATAAAGATGGTGTTGGCATAGTCGAAATCATCATTGAGGCTCGCATCAGCAGGCATTTCTTTAGCCCCCGAGGGGAGCTGGCCCTTGCCATAGTCTGTAATAAGGTGGGAACCATTTATGGCTGTTTTATAGTCGATAAGGTCTTGGGTAGCCTGATCACGGGGAAGAACATAAGCCTTTCTTCCGAGGTCGGTAATGTAATTTGACGGTAGTGCGTCATGAAATGCAGTGGCAAGCGCCATGCTAGTCAACAGTTCCAGTTGTTCTGGTCTGCTGGTGTCCAACTGGAAGTTTTCGGGCGCTTCCGTAGCGCCTGCTGCCTTTAAATTTTCTTTAAAACGGTTCGTAACGTATGATAAATCAACGTCACCCGCCAGCCCCAGCCTTTCAGCAACTTTTTCGTTGTAACTATGAAATATGCGTGCCAATCCGCTTTTGCCGTTTTCTTCTTGGTCGGCAACGAGCTGTTTCAGGCTGATTTTTCCTCCATAGTGAGGATCTTGCGCGAGCGACAAAATAGCGGAAGAAAGTATTTTTACCTGTGAAGCGGGGTTTTCAAGCTTTGCGACGCCTGGGACGGTGTGGGCAAAGCCCCGCATGCTATTGAGAATCGGGAGGTTTCTGACGGTATCAAGGGAAACAAGCAGCAGGTTGCCGTTTTCAAACACCTGCTTTGCAAATTTCTGATCATATTTTTCTTTATTATCAGCCATTTATCCCTTTGTTTTGCCTGCGACCGCTGCAAGACGGTCTGGTAGTCTCACCACCGTTATAGAGGGAAAATGTTAATAAATTGATAAAATGCCGTGTACTCTTCGTAAAATACGAAAAGTATTGAAAAAAAGGCTTTTAAAGAAGCTTAGCTGCGTACCAGTTCTTCGTAGGCATCCCGAAGGCGGCGGGTTACCTGGCCAACCTGGAAAGTTTTATCGTCAATGGAGCCTACAGCCGTTAATTCGGCCGCTGTGCCGGTTAGGAAAATTTCCTGAGTGTCATCAAGTTCTTCGGGCTTTACGCGGCGCTCGGTAACGTCGATACCGGCATCCTGGGCAAGCTCGATTACCGTCTGGCGGGTAATGCCGTTCAGGAAGCGGTCGGCGGTGGGAGTTACAATTTTGCCCATTTGCACCAGGAAAATATTGGCGCCGCTGGATTCCGCGATAAACCCTTCGTGATCATACATGAGCACATCGTGGTAGCCTTCTTCTTTGGCTTCGCTTTTGGCAATACAGCTCAGGTTATACAGCGATGCCGTCTTGCTGGCGGTCGGAGCCGTATTGGGAGCGGGCTTACGCCAGTTTGACGTTTTCAAGGAAATGCCTTTTTCGCGCAATTCCGGGTCGAAATAGCTGCCCCAGTTCCAGGCGGCAACGGCCAGATGGCTTTTCGTCCCGGCAACATCAATGCCCATCTGCTCACTGCCGCGCCAGATGGCGGCACGTATGTAGGCATTTTCAAGGTTATTAGCCTTTAAAACGTCATATTTGATTTTCTCGATTTCATCGACGCTCCATGGTGCTTCCATGCGGATAATCCTGGCCGAATTGAGCAGGCGCTCCGAATGTTCGCGGGATTTGAAAATTTTACCGTTATAGGCACGCTCACCTTCAAAAACCTGGGTTCCGTAGTGCAGGGCGTGAGTAAGAAAATGTACTTTGGCCTCGCGCCAGGGCAGCATTTCGCCGTCCATCCATATAAAGCCGTCACGGTCGTCAAAGGGTATTAAAGCCATTCTTCTTGCGCCTCTGTATTCAAGTGTTATACGGTTTCCCGAAAGTTCAGTACGTTACCGCAAGTGACGCGGATTTGTAAACGGATAAGATGTCTGATACCGCTGTAAATAATTTGCTTTCGGCACAGCCGCATATACTGGTTATCGATGATGATGACCGGATCCGCGAACTGGTTTCCCGTTATCTGGAAGAGCATGATTTCGTAGTGCTTGGCGCGCAAAGTACGGAGCAGGCGCGGCAGCTTATGACGTCTTTCTCCTTCGATGCGCTGGTTGTAGACGTGATGATGCCGGGCGAGACAGGATTGGAATTTACGTCCGCGCTGCGTAAAAACTCTCAAAATTATGCGGATATTCCCGTTTTGTTGTTGACTGCGCTCGGTGAAGTGCAGGATCGAATTGCCGGGTTGGAGACGGGGGCGGACGATTACCTGCCCAAGCCTTTTGAGCCGCGGGAGCTTATCCTGCGCCTGAATGCCATACTGCGTCGCCGGGCGCAGAACGCCAGATCTAAAGCGGTTCTCAAAATCGGTCCGTGGAGCTTTGATCCATCATATGACGAATTGCAGGGGCAGCAGGGAAGTGTCCGTCTGACCTCTGTCGAAGCGAATTTGATGCGGGCGCTGGCCAGCCGCCCGGGGGAAGCTATCGCGCGCGAGGAACTGGCGGCGCTGTGCGATCTGGATGCGGGGGAACGCACGATCGATGTGCAGGTGACGCGTCTTCGCCGTAAAATAGAACAGGACAGCAAGGCGCCGCGCTATCTGCAAACTGTGCGCGGCAAGGGCTATCTTTTAAGGATCGATAATCTATGAGCGGAAAGTTGCCGAATGGGAATTGGGCTAAAAAGGCCAAAGAAAACCTGCGTTTTCTTTCTTTGAGGAGGCTGCTTCCGCGCAGCCTGTTCGGGCGCTCCCTTCTGATTATCATTACGCCGATCGTCCTGATGCAGGTGATTGCGACCTTTATGTTCTTTGATCGTCACTGGAGCAAAATGGCTCAGCGCATGTCTTTTGCCGTGGCGGGCGAAATAGGGCTTGTCGCCAACTCTATAGAGGACAATCCGACCCGGGAGAACGTGGAGCACCTTGTTAAACTGGCGGCTCAGGACCTTGAGCTTTTGATCAGCTTTGACAAAGGAGCGCAGATAGATTCCACGAAAGTGAAGCCTTTTAACCATGTATGGGAATCCATGGTCGGGGAAAGTCTCACCAAGGAACTGCGCGGCCAGGTACGCCGTCCCTTTGTGCTGGAAGTCGATTTTCAGGAAAAATGGGTGGAAATCAGTGTCCAGCTTGAAAACGGCGTTCTTAACGCCTCTGTGCCGCAGCGCAGGCTCTTTTCTTCATCGGCTTATATTTTCCTGTTGTGGATGATCGGTTCCTCGATCGTACTGCTTTTGATTGCCATTCTTTTTATGCGCAACCAGATACGGCCCATCCGTAAGCTTGCCGTCGCGGCGGAGCGTTTCGGCAAGGGCGGGGATGTGCCGTCTTTCAAACCCAGTGGAGCGCGTGAAATCAGGCAGGCTTCCGAGGCTTTTTTACAAATGCACAAGCGCATCAAGCGGCAGATTGCCCAGCGTACGGATATGCTGGCAGGTGTTTCACACGATTTACGCACGCCGATTACACGGCTGAAACTGCAGATGGAAATGATGGGCGATACGCCAGACATTCTGGCTATGAAAAGCGATTTGGCGGAAATGGAAAAAATGATAGCCGGATATCTGGATTTCGTACGCGGGGAAGGGCACGAACAACTAAAGCTGGTTGATTTGAGCGGTCTTGTAGAAAAAGTGGCGTTCGATACGCGGCGGCGCGGCGCTGATGTTACTGTGTCTGTGGAAGAGAAGGTGCAACTCATGCTCCGCCCTATGGCCTTTGAGCGCTGCCTGACCAACCTGATGAATAATGCCGTGCGTTATGCCAAGCATATATGGGTAGCGGCGCGGCGGGAGGAAGGCAGGCTGAAAATTACCATAGATGACGACGGGCCGGGCATTCCTGAAGAGGAATATGAAGAGGTGTTCAAACCCTTTTACCGTGTTGATCACGCACGCGATACCGCAACCGGGAACGTGGGGCTGGGTCTGCCTATCGCGATGGATATCGTTTACGGGCACGGTGGGAAAATAGAGCTTGCGCGAAGCGAGCATGGCGGATTGCAGGTAAAGATCAGCTTGCCGCTTTGATCAGTACATCCGCCCGCCGTTGGGTACGGTTTTGTTGGGCTCTATCATCACGACATTGCCATCGGGGCCGGGAAAACCCAGAACAAGAACTTCAGACATAAAGGGACCTATCTGTTTTGGCGGAAAATTCACCACCGCGGCGACCTGTTTGCCGGGGAGATCATCGAGTTTATAGTTCTGCGTGACCTGTGCGGATGTCTTCTTCTCGCCTATTTCAGGGCCGAAATCGATAAACAGTTTGAAGGCGGGGCGGCGGGCTTCGGGGAATTCCTCGGCCCTTAAAATGGTGCCTACGCGGATATCAACTGCCATAAAATCGTCGTATGTAATCGTCATGGGGCAAAGGGTAAGCAATAAAGTCGGGTTTTTCAAAGAAAATTAGTATTCTTTTAACGGGTTTAAGGCATTGTTTAGGTATGGCAAAATCTGCCAGGCTTTCTGCGTTCCCATTTTTGCAAAAATTAACGCCTATGACAAAAACAGAGCAAAATCATAACGCGGGGCGACATGATGCGGGGAGCGGCTTTAAAAGCCGTGATCTTGAATACTATCTGCTGCTCATCAAAACACACCGCATGCCTGTTCTTACTTTTATCTTCGGACTGGTGCTTAGCGTTATCGCTTTCGCCGGGCTGAACATGACCATTCAGGGTAAGTTATCTCAGCAGCTACGTGAGGAATATGACAGGCTGAGCCGTGCAACGGCGGAAGAGATTGTCCAAAGCTTAAGGTCCATGGAGCAATCCGTGCAGATTATCACGGCGATTGCGCATATCGTGCCGCAAGACCAGCAGGGGGCGTTGGCCGCGCAGGTGAAAAAGTCGGTTGGGAATCTTGAGTCATTCGAAGAAATTTTATGGATTTACGAAAGTAAGCCGGGAACCTGGCTGTTCCAGCCGCTTTACGAGAACAAGGGTGGTGGCGACGCAATGGAATTCCGGCGTGATAAGGAACTGATTGAAACAATTAAGAGTGGGAGCCTGATATCCAAAAGCGGTACGACGACGCTTCTTGATTTTGCCGGTATCGCTCCGGCCAAGGGAGATGAGAAGAGCGGACAAAAATCGTTCGTTCTGGCGCGTGCCGTTAAGGAATCAGACACGTCGCGCGGCATTATTCTGGCGCTGGGTGCACCGGAGCGTATTATCCGGGAGGAAACGGTCGATAACGCTAAAATATACGATCAGGTTTTTTTGCGGGATCTGGATACAAGCTGGTCACTTTATGTTATGGACCCGGAACGGGACATTGAAAAACATTCAAATCTCAGCCGTTCTTATGAATTCATGATGGGAGACAAACCATGGGAAGTGGTGCTTGATTCCAGCCTTACCTACAAGCGCTCTCTTCTGGATAAATTTCCTTTCCTGCTCTTATTCTCCGGCTGTGTGGCGAGTGTGTTGGCCGCTTTTTATGTCCGCTTTAGTCAGGAACAGGCCCTTCGCCACGCAGATATGAATAAGGAGCTTGAAGAAAAAAACGCGCAGCTTGAATCCGAAGTGGCTGAACGTGAACGCCTGAATACGGCACTTCAGGCGTCAGAGCGTGATAACCGGGCGATTATCGACGCGGTGAGCGACATTATTTTTGAAATGGATACCAAGGGAACGATTGTTTTCCTGAGCGCGCGCTGGCGCAAGGTGACGGGGTTCGATCTTGAGCAGTCCATCGGTCGCGATTTCTTCTCCCTGTTGCATCCCGAAGATCAGGAGATGCAGCGTCAGGATTTCAAGCTTTTCGTGCAAGGACAGCGTAACGCCTACCGCAGTTTTGCACGTCTTCGCACGGCGGATGGAACTTTTCGTGCCGTGGAAATGGCGATTTCCGTGATTCGTCAGGATGAGAACAAGGAATTGCGGGTAGTGGGCAGTTTCACCGACGTCGAAGAGAGACGCAGGGCGGAGCGCGCGCTCAGCGAAGCGGAGAAAAAGTACCGCGCCATTGTTGAAAACGCGGCGGGCGGTATTTACCAGCTTACACCCGAAGGACTTTACTTGAGCGCCAACCCGGCGTTTGCGCGGATCCTTCATTACGACACTCCCGAAGAAATCCTGCGCAATATCAAAAATGCCAATGAAATGGTCTATGCCGACAAGCAGGAGCGTATGGCGTTTATCCAGCAACTGGAAAAAACGGGTGTGATGAACAACCATGAAACCCGCATGCGGCTCAAAGATGGCTCTGTGATCTGGGTAAATGAGAATGTCCGCATCGTTTATGACGATCACGGCGGGGTTCTGTATTATGAGGGCAGCGTAGAGGATATCACCAAACGCAAGGAATCGGAGCTGGCCTTGCGCGAAGCCAAGCTGAATTCCGATATGGCCAACCGTGCGAAATCCGAATTTCTGGCCAATATGAGCCATGAATTGCGCACGCCGCTTAATGCCATTATCGGGTTTTCCGAAATTATCAAGGACGAAATGTTCGGCCCTGTTGGTGAAAATGCCTATCTGGAATATGCCAGGGATATTCATAAAAGCGGAAAAAGCCTGTTGGAGATTATCAATGAAATTCTTGATATCGCCCGGATCGATGCGGGCGAACGCCAGTTAAACGAGGGTGCTGTTGATTTGGGCGCTGTGGTAGGCAAGAGTCTTGACCTGCTATCAGCGAAAGCGGAAACCAACCAGATTGCCATTCACAACAAGATAGAAGATGTCCCGCAGATTATCGGTGAGGAACTGGCTATCAAGCAGATTTGCCTGAACCTGATCAGCAATGCTATCAAGTTTACGCCGCGCGGCGGCTCTATTACTGCATCCTGTAATGTGGATGCGCGGGGAGAGCTAAGCCTGTCTTTCACCGATACCGGTATTGGTATGGATGATGAGGAAATCAAGGTGGCAATGCAGCCTTTCAGCCAGCTTAATACGGCGTTGAGCCGTGACGGTTCGGGAACGGGGCTGGGCCTGACGCTGGTAAAGGCGCTGATAAATCTTCATGGCGGGCGGCTTGAGCTGTTCTCTCAGAAGGGGATGGGCACAACGGCTACTGTTATTTTCCCCGCCAGCCGTGTTGCCGTTAAAAAATCAGGTGGCAAGCCTACGGAAAAACGGCAGGAAATCTAGTAGCCTTCTCTCAGTTTTTCTTCAGCGTCTTCGAGCGGCATTTCCAACGCCTTTTGAGCCGTATCATAAGAAAACCCGGCGCGCGCCAATGCCGCCAGCGCTTTTTCCGGGGGGCTTTTTTCTAGACTATCGAATGGCCCCAGCCGCTTTTTCCTGGCTTGACGAAGGGCAGCGAGAAGTTCGGCCTCTTGTGAGTTATCGCAATTCTCCCGGTCAAACGTTTCCAGTTCTGTACGGATTTTATCGCCGGTCAGTCCCTTGGACTGCAGTTTGGCATAAATCATTTTCTGTGAGAGGCCGCGACGGCGCAGCGATGTGATCATGCCGCGCAGGTAAGCGCCGTCATCAAGCAGGCCCGCATTTTCGAATTTCTCTACAAGCGCGTCCAGCATGGTCATGCAGGCTTCATAATCCTGATCCTTGTGGACATGGCAGGAACGTTTTACTTTGCGGCCCATGACAGTACGGAAATGCGCCTTGCTGGCGGCGAAGCGCTGTAGATAATAAAGTCCCGCATTATGCAGGTAGGTTTCGGTAATCTTTTTGGGCGGTTTTTTTTCGCCGTCCCGCCGCGCTGCTTTTTTTGATTTTTCCGCGGGCTTGCTATTTGCAGTGTTTGGCTTATCTTGAGTTGTTGTGTTCATCATACTATTTAAATCATAACCGTCTCAAAAAATATGCCAGAAATTTCTTCTCCTGCTTACTCCCTTAATCCGCGCAAAATCAAAGGAATAAATTCTATCGGGCTTTATACGCTGGTGCGGCGCGAAGTAGGGCGTTTTTTAAACGTCTATACGCAAACCATTGTCGCGCCGGTGATTACGACATTGTTGTTTTATACCGTATTCGCGCTGGCTTTTGGCGGGATTTCGCGTCATGTGGGCGATGTGCCGCTGATGCAATTTCTGGCGCCCGGTCTGGTCATGATGACCATGGCACAAAATGCCTTTGCCAACACGTCCTCTTCCATTGTGATTTCCAAGGTGCAGGGCAATATCGTGGACGTTCTCATGCCCCCGCTTTCGGCGGGGGAAATCTATATAGGCTTCGCAACGGGTGCCGTTCTTCGCGGCCTTGTTGTCGGGTTTGTCACGATTGTTGTCATGAGTCTTTTTGTTGAAATTCATATTGAATCGCTTGGGCGCATTGTGCTTTTTGGTTTTTTGGGGACCCTGCTCATGGGTTCGCTTGGCATCGCGGCGGGGGTCTGGTCGGAAAAATTTGATCATATCGCGGCGGTGACCAATTTCATCGTGACTCCTCTGACATTCCTGTCCGGCACTTTTTATTCTGTGGAAAGCCTGCCTCCCATGTGGCACGCCATGGCTTATTACAACCCGTTTTTCTACATGATCGACGGTTTTCGCTCCGGCTTTATCAGCCATGCGGACGGGCATGTGATGACAGGTGTTTTAGTGCTTTGCGGCGTAAATCTTGCATTGGCTGTTCTTAGCTACCTGATGATTAAAAAAGGTTACAAAATCAAGAGCTAAAGTTATGTCAGAAGATCATACCGGCAAGGAGGAGCGGGGCCCCCGCGATAATTTTGTTAAAACCTTCCAATTGGAAGAAACCAATCTGCGCGGACGCGTGGTTAAGCTTGGCTCTGTGCTTAGCGATATTATCGAGACGCATAACTATCCCAAGCCCGTGGCGCATCTCGTGGCGGAAAGCGCGACTTTGGCGCTTTTGCTGTCTTCCATGCTTAAATATGAGGGGATTTTTACCTTGCAAACCAGCGGCGACGGGCCGATCGGTATGATTGTTTCTGACGTTACCTCCGCAGGGGAAGTGCGTGCCTGTGCCAGCTTTGACGGGGACCGCGTAGAAAAGGCGCGGGCCCAGCTTGAAGCCCTTAAAACGCCGGAAAGCGGGCAAAACCAGCTCGCGCAGTATCTGGGTAAGGGGTATATCGCTTTTACGGTGGATCAGGGAGCGGAAACGGAACGCTATCAGGGGATTGTGGAACTAAAAGGCGCTTCGCTCATTGACTGTGTGCAGCATTATTTCGCCCAGTCCGAACAGATCGGTACCGGTATAAAAATGGCTGCTGGCCTGCGTGAGGGGCATTGGCGGGGCGGAGGGATTATGCTGCAACGCATGCCTGAAGAAGGGGGAGAGAAAATCAGCAACAGCATTGAATGGGACGAAGACGGATGGCGCCGTTCCATGATTTTGCTCGACACTTGCACAGAAGACGAAATGCTTGATGGAGGTCTTACGGTTGATGAGCTGTTAACGCGCCTGTTCCACGAAGAAGGCGTACGGGTATTTGAACCCCAGAAGATTACAAAGGGGTGCCGCTGTGACCTGGAGAGGGTTGAAGGGATTCTTTGCCGTATGCCTGCTGATGATCGTGAATATATGGCAGTTGAAGGCAAGATAACAATGCACTGTGAATTTTGCAGTTATGATTTCGTCTTTGATGCCGCAGAGCTTGAACGTAAAATAAAAGCCTCCGCGAAGAGTCGCAATTAGCCATAAGGAAGGGTGTTGATATGCGTATTTGTACGATTATTTTGTCAGGTTTAGCGGTTTTTTGGCTTGCAGCTTGCGCCGCTTCACCTTCCGGAACGGAAAACGGATCGTCTCGTATCGAATTGGAAAATTCGGCCCCTATTGACGTGAATGTTGCTTCTGTGGATGTGGTTAATGAAACGAGGCAGGCACTTAATACGCCGCGCGATTTTTATGTTTCCCTAGATCAGGAGCTTGTCCGTTTTCTTAAGGAGGATTTCAGGCCCAGGGGATTGGACGGTGCAATCGAAATTGCCATCAAGGACGTATCGGTAAAGCATGAAGAGCAGCCCTCGGACAACAGCTTTGCCAAGATGATCAATATGGGCGGCTATGACGTTTATGACATGACGATTGAAATCGAATTACGCCGGGGAGCGGAAAGTGTACAACTTTATGAAGGGCGCCGCATGCGGGCGCACAGCCGTTTAAAAATGAGCGAGCACCTATCTCCTGTTAAGCGCGAAAACCAGCAAACCGAAGCGGTTAAGGAAATGCTTCTTGACCTGAAGTCATCGCTTGAAAAAACGCTTTTGGAATACGATCTGATAATGCCGGTATTGACGACTCCGGAAGTAACGCCCACCCTAACGTTTCCAGAAGCTCGGTGAAAACATTACCAGCACGGTAAAGATTTCGAGCCTTCCCAAAAGCATACCGAAGCTCAGCAGCCATTTTGCGCTGTCGGGCAAGGTTTTGTAACTGCCATCGGGCCCAATGATGCTGCCCATGCCCGGACCGACGTGGGAG
>CAZBNG010000061.1:0-12724 GCA_964493095.1 uncultured Pseudobdellovibrionaceae bacterium | reverse complement strand
AGGGTCAGGTAATCCAGCCCGACATTCATCAGGAAGGTGAGGCGCTCGTTAATCTCTTTGAGGATTTTTTCGGCAATCTGCGACTGTTGTTTTGTGAGTGTTTTGTCTACCCTGGCAAACCAGTTTTGCGCTTCCTCGATGCTCAACGCGCCGACCTCGCTGATATGCTTTCCATCGATTTTCACCGCCAGCGCTTCGGGTTTAAGGCGCGCACCGTGGCAGGATTCGCAGGGGGCGGAATTCTGGTATTTGGAAAGCTCCTCACGCGCGGAATTGGAATCGGTTTCGATCAGCCGCCGCTCAAGGGACGGAATAACGCCTTCAAACGGCTTGTTGGATTTCCATGTGCTTTCGGATTTCGTCTCATAAGTGATCGGGATAATTTCATCACCCGATCCGAACAGGATTTTTTCCTGCTGGGCACGTTTCAGCTTTTCCCACGGCGCATCCATCGGAATGCCGTAATGTTTCGCCACGGCCTGCAGCGCCTGCATATAAAACGGCGCAAAACCTTTCGACCACGGCTCGATGGCGCCTTTGGCCAGCGATTTGGAAGGGTCGGGAACCACCAGCGCCTCGTCGATATACATGCGTTCCCCGAGGCCGTCGCAGGACGGGCAGGCGCCGTGCGGCGAGTTAAAGGAAAACAGCCGCGGCTCTATCTCGGGGATCGTAAAACCGGAAACCGGGCAGGCGTATTTCTCGCTGAAAATCTCTTGACCGCCATCATCGGCATTCTCAGCAATCACCAGCCCGTCGGCAAGGCGCAGGGCCGTCTCCACGGAATCGGCAAGGCGGCCCGCCATATCGGCCCGCACCACAAGGCGGTCCACCACGACCTCGATATCGTGTTTGAATTTCTTGTCCAGCTCCGGCACTTCGGCAATTTCATAGAGTGTGCCATCCACTTTGACACGCTGGAACCCCTTGGCCTGAAGTTCCTTGAACTCCTTTTTGTATTCGCCCTTGCGCCCGCGCACGATGGGGGCGAGCAAATACAGTTTCGTGCCGTCGCCCATGGCAAGGATGCGGTCGACGATTTCGGAAACGGTCTGCGAGGTGATCGGCTTGCCGGTCGCCGGGGAGTAGGGGACGCCCGCGCGGGCCCAGAGCAGGCGCATGTAGTCGTAAATCTCCGTCACCGTGCCGACGGTGGAGCGCGGGTTGCGGCTGGTGGTTTTTTGCTCGATGGAAATGGCGGGCGATAATCCTTCAATCGAATCCACATCCGGTTTTTGCATCAGCTCCAGAAACTGGCGGGCGTAGGCCGACAGGCTTTCCACGTAGCGGCGCTGGCCCTCCGCATAAATCGTATCAAACGCGAGCGAGGACTTTCCCGAGCCGGACAGCCCGGTAATCACGATTAGTTTATCGCGCGGCATATCCACGTCGACATTCTTAAGATTGTGTTCCCGCGCCCCGCGGATGGATATTTCTGTCAGCATATTTTAATCAAATGTTCACGTTATGTTTCACGTGAAACATTTTTACCACAAATGTTTCAAATAACAACCCTTGCCTTAAGTTCCTGAGTTATATGGGGCAAATGCTAGGTAAGACAATATATTTTTTCCATAAAAAATAGAGATTTAACAAAAAATTCAGATTTTATGTCTAAAATTTCAGAGTGGTGAATAAAACGGAAGGTTTTGAAACTGTGGGGCTGGAATTTGATAAAGAAGCAACGAAAAAGCTGACCGATGCTGACGGAAAGTTGGTTCATTCCGGCTCAAATTCGGGGATCAGCAGGCTGGTCTATTCTGATCGGGAGGGCCATAGTTTTGTCGTATTAAAGGGCGCAGCCGCGCAGGCTGGAACCGAGAGTTATTTTAGCGGGGAAAAACCCACGATTCACATCACGGCGGGAATTGACGACAATTCCAGTGAAAAACAGTCATTCGAATATGTTACAGGTTATTCTTCCGGTTTTGACGCGGTTGTTTTGCCCGGCAGGCGCGAAGATTACGTTTTGAAAATGCCGGATATGGGGGATTATCCGAAAGCAGAAGCGAAAAATGCGTGGGAGGGGCAGCCTTCCCTGTATGGTGCCGCGATCGTGCTGGAGCATGTCAATGGAGATAACATTATCCTTAACGGGGTGGAGATGGTTGTTTTCGATCATGACAATGTCCTGGGGCAAGAGAGCAAATCGGTGAGGAATCTTTTTAAGGAATATGAGGCACAGGTTAAAAACGAAGAGGTTAAAGGGATAAGTTTCCATCCTGTCGCCCGGTTGTTTCAGGAACTGGAAGCGGAGATGACGCCGGATGAAATTTTGAGGGGAAAGGTGGCCGCATCCCGGGAAGTTGCCGAATATATATCCAAAAACCCGGAAGCTCTGCAAGAGCAGCAGAAAATATTCAATGAGTATAAGGACAAGGTTGATCCAGCCGCCGCCTATAAAGCGCCTGATACAAAAGCATTCGAGGAAAATGCGCCGGCGCTTGGGTATAAGCCTGCATCTGTTCCTGACGCTGGGCCGGGTATGCAATAGCTACTTCTCTCTGTATGATTTTAATATGTATTGAGATTTTTCCCGCCGCATCTTGCAAAAGGCGGGAGAGAATATAAATCATTCGCATAACGACCTTATAGAAAGGATTTTTCGATGTATGATTTATATTACTCTCCCGGCGTATGCTCCATGTCCGTGCATGTGGTGCTGGAGGAATTAGGCGTGGATTACAAGCTTCACAAAGTTGATCTTGCCAAGGGCGAGCAGCGAAGCGCGGAATACCTGAAAATCAATCCTCGCGGTCAGGTCGGCGCTTTGAAGACGCCTGGCGGGCTGCTGAGCGAGAACGCCGCCATGATCATCTACCTGAACGACCTGCACGGCCACAAGGTTATCCCCGCGGGCGGGTTTGAACGGGCAAAAGCGTTGCAATGGCTGATGTATGCCAACTCCACCATGCATCCGGCCTACTCTAAAGTGCTGTTTTCGGTGAGGAACAATGCGCCGGAGGAAATAATCAAAGCCGCCTGTGAGGGTGTTCAGAAGCAATGGGATCTCGTGGAGCAGCAACTAACGGAAAGCGGCGGGCCGTTCCTTCTGGGCAGGGAAATCAGCGCCGGCGATATCTATCTGGCCGTGTGCGCCAACTGGAATTTTGTACCGCATAAGCCCAAGTTCGGGCCAAAAACCAAGGCGTTCCTGAAAGAGGTTACAAAACGCCCGGCGTTCCAGGCCGCGATAGAGAGCGAAGGTGTGGAGTATAAGGCAGCAGCCTGATCAGCCGAAAAAGCCGAACCGGTGTTATTGCTGGCCGGTGATTTTATCGAGAAGCGGGTTGTTTTCCATTTCCTTTTGGTATTCGGAGGTGTTCCCGCTTCTCATCATTTTCCCGGCTTCTCCCTTGGCCATGGCTTCCAGCTTTTTCACATCCGTTTCCCCGGCGGCGGCGTCATAGACAGTATTTCCATTTTCGGAGCGTTCTCCCGCTACGGCGGCGGAAGACATGCCGGTCAGCGACTGCACCTGTGAATCAATTACCTTGTCTTCCATGTGTTTCATGACATCGTCGTTTGTCACAAAGCTGTAAATCAGGAAAAGGATGACCAGCGTTACGCCGATTTCGCATGCGGTTTTGATTTTCATTTTCTGGAAGCCCCATATCTTTTGTTTTAAAACTTTTCTTTATCTTACAAGATGTGAGCAGAACGTAAATAATCCTTTTGAATCCGGAGATGAGCTTTTATATTGGGGTCTCATTTCAAAAAAATCAGGAGTTAAGTACAGTGGCAGGCAGCGTTAACAAAGTTATTTTGGTTGGTAATCTGGGAAATGATCCGGATATCAGGACGATGCAAAACGGCGGTAAGGTTGCAAACCTTTCCATCGCCACATCGGAAAGCTGGAAAGACAAAAACACCGGCGAGCGCCGCGAGAAAACCGAATGGCATCGCGTGGCGATTTTCAGCCCCGGTCTTGTGACGCTGTGTGAAAACTACCTGCGCAAGGGGTCCAAGGTTTATATCGAGGGCCAGCTTGAAACCCGCAAATGGCAGGATCAGTCCGGGCAGGATAAATACACCACCGAAGTGGTTCTGAAGAATTTCAACAGTCAACTCACTATGCTTGATTCCCGCGGCGGTGGAGCAGGGGGCGGTGCTTCCTTCAATGATTCCCAGTCCGGCGGCTACGATAACGGCGCGCCGCAATCCATGGGTGCGCCGTCACAAGCTCCGGCAGATGAGCTGGAAGACGAAATCCCCTTTTAAATAAAAAAGCAAGAGCTGGAATCATGGTAAAGCGCCTTATGCAATGCCGCCTGTTATTAATGGTGCTCGTATGCTTATGCGTGCCGCTTGCCGCCAGGGCCGAAGACAAGGATTATGAGCAGCGTCTTGAGCTTGCCAAGAAAATGTATGAATATCGCCCTGTGAAAGCGCAGGTTGAGGCGGCAATTGACCGGGTGGCCGAAGTGCTGCCCGAGGACAAGCGCGAGGCTTACAGGCTGGCCATGCATGCGGCGCTCAATGAGAAGGCGCTGGAGAAAATTTCCGAAGAAGCCATGGCCAAGGTTTATACGAATGCCGAGCTTGAGGCGATGGTGGAGTATTACAGCAAACCTGAAGCGCGCAGCGCCGGGGAGAAGTTCCATGAATACCAGGCTATCGTACAGCCGGAAATTACCAAAATGCTCGATAAGGCAATGATGCGCCAGAAGATGGAAGGGCGTTGATCAAGGGGCGGGCGATGCCAGCACGTCACAGAAAATTGTGGCGATGCCGCTCGGGGAAGATTTTCCCGTTTTTTTGTTTTTGCAAGGGGTAACTTTTGCGAGCATTCTTGTTAATATGTCAATATTATTAACGGCGGGATAATAAGCATTAAATCGCTTGTGAATCGCTGTAAACCCTTTATAAATAAGGCATGAGCGATTCAAATGTAGACATGCCTTCCGGCGAAGAAACTTTCCCCACCATTTCCCTTGAAGAGGAGATGAAGCAATCTTATCTCGATTACGCGATGAGCGTGATCGTGTCTCGGGCGCTGCCTGATGTGCGCGACGGTCTGAAGCCCGTGCACCGGCGCATTCTCTATGCCATGCGCGAGGGCGGGTATACTTCCGATAAAGCTTATAAAAAGTCAGCCCGTATCGTCGGGGATGTCATGGGTAAATATCACCCTCATGGTGACTCTGCGATTTACGATTCCATGGTGCGTATGGCCCAGCCGTGGTCGCTGCGCCTGCCGCTGATTGACGGGCAGGGGAACTTCGGCTCCATGGACGGGGATAGCCCCGCCGCGATGCGTTACACAGAGGCGCGCCTGGCTAAATCCGCCGAGGCGATGCTTCAGGATATCGATAAGGATACGGTGGATTTCCACCCCAACTATGACGAAAGCATGAAGGAGCCCGACGTGCTCCCCACCCGCATTCCCAACCTGTTGGTGAATGGGGCGGGCGGCATTGCCGTGGGCATGGCGACCAATATCCCGCCGCACAATCTGGGGGAGGTGATCGACGCCTGTTTTGCCTTTATCGACAATCCGAACATCACCACGGAAGAGCTTAACGAGATTATCCCCGGTCCCGACTTCCCTACCGGCGGGCAAATTCTGGGCAAGATGGGTATCCGCTCCGCTTATCATACCGGGAATGGTTCCGTCGTGATGCGCGCCAAAACCTCTTTCGAGGAAACGGGCAAACGCACAGCCATTATCGTGCATGAGGTTCCCTATCAGGTGAACAAGGGCAAGTTGCTGGAGCGCCTCGGCGAAGTGGGCCGCGACAAGATCGTTGAGGATATTTCGGAGATCCGCGATGAATCCGACCGCGATGGTGTGCGGATTGTGATCGAGCTGAAAATGAACGCCAACCCCGACGTGGTGCTGAACCAGCTTTACAAACACACGGCGCTACAGACCAATTTCGCCTGCAACATGGTGGCGCTTTCCGGCGGCAAACCACAGATCATGCTCCTGCGCGACATGATTAAAGCGTTTGTGAAATTCCGCGAGGAAGTCATCACCCGCCGCACGATTTTCGAATTGGGCAAGGCGCGGGAGCGCGCTCACGTATTGGCCGGTCTTGCGGTGGCTGTGGCGAACATCGATGAAATTATCGCCCTGATCCGCGCCGCCAAAACGCCGCAGGAAGCCCGCGAAGGGTTGCTTGCCAAGCGCTGGCCCGCCGGGGACGTGGCGCCGCTGATTGCGCTGATCGACGACCCCGAGCATCTGGTCGATGACGCCGGCTCCTACCAGATGAGCGAGGCACAGGCCAAAGCTATTCTTGATCTGCGCCTGCACCGTTTGACGGGGCTTGAGCGCGACAAGATCGGCGACGAGCTTAAACAAATCACCGACCAGATTGCCGAATATCTCGCTATTCTCGCCAGCCGCGAAAAACTGCTGGACGTGATGCGCGAAGAGCTGACCGAAGTTAAAGACAGGTTCGGCACTCCGCGCCGGACCGAACTGGTGGATGCCGAATTTGAAATGGATATCGAAGAGCTGATCCAGCGCGAAGATATGGTGGTTACTATCACCCATGGCGGCTATGTGAAGCGCGTGCCGCTCGATACCTACCGGGCGCAGCGCCGCGGCGGCAAGGGCCGCGCGGGCATGACCACGAAGGACGATGATTTCGTCGCCGATATGTTTGTGGCCTCGACGCATACGCCGATCCTGTTCTTCACCAGCCGCGGTATCGTGCACAAGATGAAGGTCTACCAGTTGCCGCTGGGCAACCCGACATCGCGCGGCAAGGCGATGGTCAACCTTTTGCCGCTGGAGCAGGGGGAGAACGTTTCCGTCTATATGCGCATGCCCGAGGACGAGGCCGTCATCGACCGTCTTGATATCATGTTTGCCACTTCACACGGCTCCGTGCGCCGCAACAAGCTTTCGGATTTCAAGAATATTCGCTCCAACGGGCTGATCGCCATGAAGCTGGAAGAGGGCGAGAGCCTTGTGTCCGTGAAAATCTGCGCGCCGGATGAGGATATATTGCTGGCCTCGAAATTAGGTAAGGCGATCCGCTTCCCCGTGGATGCAATCCGTGTCTTTGCCGGGCGTAATTCCACCGGGGTGCGCGGTATCAAGCTGGGTAAGGGTGATGAAGTGATTTCCATGTCCGTTCTGAAACACCTCGAAGTCACACCGGAGGAACGCGCCGCCTATATGAAGGCCGCCAATCAGGTTATCGGCGAAGAAGGCGAGGAGGCGGAAAGTCTGCCCGAAAACGCCGTTGAGCTGTCCGAGGAACGTTTCCAGGAACTGCTGGCGCATGAGCAGCTTTTGCTCACCGTCACCAATAAAGGTTTTGGCAAGCGCACCTCCGCTTACGAATACCGGATTTCCGGGCGCGGCGGGCAGGGCGTGGCCAACATGTCGCTTACCGCCAAAAACGGCGGCGAGGTCGTGGCTTCCTTCCCCGTGACCGACGAGCACCAGATCATGCTGGTTACCAATATGGGCAAGCTGATCCGTACTTCCGTACGCGATGTCCGCATTACGGGCCGCAGCGCGCAGGGGGTGACCATCTTCAAGGTCGGCGAAGGGGAGGAAGTCGTCTCCGTCGCCTGGCTCATCGAGGAAGATGAGGAGGAAGAAGTTGTTGAGGGCGAAGTAGCCAATACGGAAGTTACCCCTTAAGGTTTTCCTTTGGCTTAGGGTCTAAGAGATGGTTCTTCAGCTTGTAGCGTGTTCCACTCTGCAACAAGATCCGGATCTGTGCAATGCCTGTTGATCGCCAAATTGAGGATATTATCCATCAATTTATCCAACTCCTCAGGAGGCACAAGTTCAGCAAGCAGGTTGCCGACTTTTTCCATCTGTTGTTGAACGGCAGGAGGGAGATATTCCGGTTCATCAAGGGGGTATGCAGATCTAAGTCTTTCTGCAGCTTCCGGTCCTCCAACTTTCTCTTCCAAGCTCCGCGCCATTTGATCTGCTGAAGGAAATGGTACCCTTGGCGTTAGACTATCTGACATTATAACTCTCTGTATGCTTTTTATACGATGGGAGCAACATGCCAAAGTTTTTGAATTATGTCAATAATTAATTTTGACATTTTTATACCAGTCCAACGAAAGCGTTTGAGATATTAAGACTTGCTTGGTAAATAATAGCTATGAACGCACATCTTAAAACCCGCATCGGCGTATACCCCGGTACATTTGACCCCGTGACGAAGGGGCATTTGCACCTGATCCGCCGCGCCAGCCGCCTTGTCGACCATTTAATCGTGGCGGTAGCCGATAACGCGCGCAAGGGGCCGCTTTTCTCCCATGCGGAGCGCCGCCAGATGCTGGAGGCAGATATCGCGAACATGAAAGACAAGGGCTGCGAGATCGAGGTGCGCAGTTTTGATAATCTCCTGGTGCATTTTGCCCGCGATGTCGGCGCAAACTGCATTTTTCGGGGCTTGCGCGCCGTTTCCGACTTTGAATACGAGTTTCAACTGACCGGTATGAACGCCAAGCTGGACCCCGAGATTGAGACGGTTTTCCTGATGGCGGCGGATAAATGGCAGTTCGTTTCCGCCAGTTTCGTGAAGGAAATCTGTTCCATGGGCGGGAATATCGAGGAATTTGTCACGCCGCAGGTCGCGGAAAAGCTTAAGGCAAAATTTTAGCTTTTGAGCGTATAAAACCTTGACGGGGCGCAATGAAATCCATATGTTGCGTCAGTCTTTGAACGGACTGGCATTCCGAATGATCGCTTAGCTCAGCCGGTAGAGCAACTGACTTTTAATCAGTAGGTCGAGGGTTCGAATCCCTCAGCGATCACCATTTCCCCTTAAACTACAGTTCCGAATATCAGGCCGATGCCCGCGGTCAAGGCCATGGCGAGAGCGCCCCAGAACATGACGCGGATCGTGGCTTTTAAAATATTTGCGCCCCCCGCTTTTGCGCCGATAGCGCCGAGCAGCCCCAAGAAAGCTAAAGAGGCCGCTGAAACACCGGGCACGACATAGTCGGGCGGGCTTATAAGCACCGTTAATAAGGGAAGCGCCGCGCCCACGCTGAACGCGCCTGCCGATGCCAAGGCGGCCTGAATGGGGCGCGCTGTCGTGAGTTCGGAGATTCCCAGCTCATCGCGGGCATGGGCTTCCAGGGCGTTTTTCTGCATAAGCTGCGCTGCCACTTCGCGGGCGAGGGATTTTTCAACCCCGCGCCCCTCATAGATTTGCGCAAGCTCGTGAAGCTCGGCTTCCGGGGATTCGGCCAGCTCTTTACGTTCCCTGGCAAGATCGGATTGCTCCGAGTCCGATTGCGAACTGACCGATACATATTCCCCCGCAGCCATCGACATGGCGCCGGCAACCATGCCCGCAACTCCCGCGATCAGGATATCGTGAGCGCCCGCAGAAGCGGAGGCAACACCGACAATCAGGCTGGCGGTGGAGACAATCCCGTCATTGGCCCCCAGCACAGCGGCCCTTAACCAGCCTATGCGCTTTACAAGATGGTGTTCCGTATGGCGGTGCAAACGAGTCATGAGATTGTTCTTTCCGTTTGTAAAAGGTCTTTTTGAGCATACAGAAGCGCTTTTTTATATTCTATTGATTTATAATTCGAACCTGTACATGATGCGCTCATGAGCGAAGAACACCCCCATTTATCCAAGACGAGCCTGCCCGTGCGGTTTCGCCGCTATCTTCTGACGGGGATTTTGGTGACGGCGCCCATTACGATTACTGCTTACCTGACCTATGTCTTTCTGAACTTTGTCGATAAGCAGGTCGGCAAGGTTCTTCCTCAGGGGGTTTACGAGGGGTTTCACGGCGGCACGACGATCCCGGGGTTTGGCCTGTTCGTCGCCATCGGCTTTTTTATCATTATCGGCTGGCTGGCGACGAATTTCCTGGGGCGCTTCGTTATTAATATTTCAGAATACATCGTCGACCGCGTGCCGGTAATCCGCACCATATATGGTGCGCTCAAACAGATTTTCGAGACTATTATGGCCAGCCAGTCGCAGGCGTTCCGCGACGTGGTCATGTTGGAATACCCGCGCAAGGGCGTGTGGTCGATCGGTTTTGTGACAGGGCGTTCCGAAGGGGAAGTGCAGCGCGTGACAGAAAACGAAACGATTAACGTCTTTGTGCCTACAACGCCCAACCCGACTTCCGGTTATCTGTTGTTTGTGCCGAAAAAGGAACTCAAATACCTTGAAATGACGGTGGAGGAGGGTGTGAAGCTGGTTGTATCCGCCGGGATCGTCTCTCCGCCCGATGCCAGGCTTGTTGAGGCAAAAAAAGCAGAAGCCATGGCTAAAAAAGCTAAAGCCAAGATGAAAAAGGCGGAAAAGAAACCCGCCGCTTCAAAAAAAGCGAAAAAGAGCTAAGCCATGTTTTCCCTTATTAAATCCATCCAGCAGCGCGATCCTGCCCGCCCGACATTTTTCGAGGTTTTTCTGGCCTATCCCGGTTTTCACGCCGTGGGTCTACACCGGGTCAGCCATTTTCTATGGGGCCTGAAATTTAAAGCGCTGGCGCGTATTTTCTCCCATTTTTCCCGCTGGATTACCGGCATAGAAATCCACCCCGGCGCACAGATCGGGCAAAACCTGTTCATTGATCACGGCATGGGCGTGGTGATAGGCCAGACTGCCATTATCGGCAACGATGTCACGATGTATCACGGCGTAACGCTGGGTGGGAAAGGCGGCGCGGAGAAACCCGTAAAGCGCCACCCCACGATCGAGGACGGCGCGATTATCGGCGCCGGGGCGCAGGTGCTGGGCGATATCACAATTGGCAAGAAGGCAAGGGTGGGAGCCAGCTCCGTCGTTACCGGCGATGTGCCCGCGGGGTGCACGGTGGTGGGGAACCCGGCGCGTCTTGTTAAATGCAAGGGCGGCGATGACGGCAAGGCGTATGGCCTGCCGCGGCATCTGGTTGATCCGGTAGCGGAAGCTATCAGCGGCTTGCTGGAAGATGTCGAGACGCTGAAGAAAAAAGCCGGGATCGAGGCCAAAAAGCCCAAAAAGAAAAAAGCCAACGACAATGACGGCGATGATGGTTCCTATGCCGATCACTGGAAGGGCAGCGGGATTTAAGCTGCACGCCGTTCCAATCTCAAAATTTTAATTTGACATATTAATATTTCTGCCTTATACCCTATATCAAAATAGAATAAAGGAGTCTGTCTGATGGCCGAAATTAACATTCTTTACCACAATGAAGACCAAGAAAGGTTTATGAAACTGAGCAAGGCTTTGGCCGATTTGGGGCATAACCCTCAGCCATTGTGGATAGGGCTGTATGATAAGCTATATGACTCGGTTGTAAGGGGAGGGCTTCCAGGCATCTGGCATGTTGCTATAACCAGTCAGGGCAGAGGGCAATATGGAACCAGGTTGGCGCAGGCGATGAAAGAAAGTGCCGGGCCTACACTGCTGTTCATTTATACGGGGGATGAAATCCCGGAAACAGGCACGCTTGCAAGTAAAGGGCATGGGGTTGTCATTCTTGATCCGGCTATGGGCGCGGAGCAGGCAGCCGTCGAGATTTCAGACCGCATTGAGCGTTTTACCCGCTCCTTAAATACTGGATCGCCTGATCCCGCTCAAACAGGTACAGAAGTACCCGCACCGCCTGCCCTCTAGGATCAGGTTGTGTCTATTATATAGGGACACAGCGGTGTGCTGTCCCAGACCTGAACTTCTATGAAATTATCATTTTTGGGCATTCCAACAGTCGCTATCACGTTTTTGATTTCTTCCAGCGTAAATACATGGCCGTGATATTTGTGTTTGAGCGCAGGGGTATAGCTCGTCATGCTGTCATTGTAAGTAAAAGTCAGAGTTTCAGGCGGAAACAACAAAAGCGGCAATATAAGAGAATGGGGACGGGACAGGTCTTTTCCGTCAGAAAAATCTCCCAGAAAGAAATAAACAGGGTATTCTAGCGGTGTGTTTTTAAATTTTTTGCGGCGTTCGGAAAGAAGCCATTTTTCCGTCGCTCGCCTGCGCACAAGGTAGTCTGGTTTAAGATTGCTGGTTCTTGTTGCGCGAACAGCATCCAGAATATTTTCTGCGTCTTCGTCGTTTAAAGTGCAGATATTGCGTAACCGACCGCGTTCGGGATGGTAGTTATGGGTGATCATTTCGGGGAGCGTATACATTTCGGTGCTGCTCACCCGCTCTGCAAATACTGGATCGCCTGATCGCGCTCAAAAAGATAAAGCAGGGTTTTAAGAGCCTTGCCGCGTTCGCTTTCCAGTTTCGGGTCTTTTTCCATGATCAGGCGGGCATCGTCGCGGGCCACGGCTAGCAGGGCCTGATGTTCGCTTAAATCCGCCAGCCGGAAGGCGAGCATGCCCGATTGCCGCACGCCAAGAATATCTCCCGCGCCGCGCAGCTCTAAATCTTTCTCCGCGATCACAAACCCGTCTTCCGTATCGCGCATAATAGAGAGCCGCTCCTTCGCAGTTTCGCCGAGCGTGCTGTACATCAGGAAACAATAGGATTGATCGCCGCCACGCCCGACACGCCCACGCAGCTGGTGGAGTTGCGAGAGGCCGAAACGCTCCGCATGTTCGATGACCATGATCGTGGCCTCGGGGACATTGACGCCGACCTCAATGACCGTGGTGGCAACGAGAATGGAAATCTCCCCGTTTGCGAATTTTTCCATGACCGCGTCTTTTTCCGCCGGTTTCAGGCGGCCATGGACAATTCCGACCTTATCGCCGAAGGTTTGTTTCAGCACGTCGTAGCGTTCCTCCGCCGCGGCAAGGTCGAGCTTTTCCGATTCCTCCACCA
>CAZBNG010000060.1:0-12787 GCA_964493095.1 uncultured Pseudobdellovibrionaceae bacterium | reverse complement strand
GGTTTTGTCTTTTTGTAACCACAGTCATTGCGAGGAGGCGAAGCCGACGAAGCAATCCATAAATAATGACCGTGGCCCCGGATTGCTTCGCTTACGCTCGCAATGACGAAAGAGAGAATTAACATGGAACAAATACCTGTGACCAAGGGCGGCTTCGCCGCCCTGGAGGCCGAACTGAAAGATTTGAAATCCGTACGCCGCCCCGCGATTATCGAAGCGATTGCAACGGCGCGTGAGCACGGCGACCTGTCAGAAAACGCAGAATACCATGCCGCCAAAGAGCAACAAAGCTTTATCGAGGGCCGGTTTCAGGAGCTTGAAGCCGTAATCGGCCGGGCACAGGTTATCGATCCCTCCAAAATGAGCGGCGACACCGTGAAATTCGGCGCCCATGTCACCATCGTGGATGAAGACACCGACGAAGAGGAAAGCTGGCAGATTGTCGGCGATTACGAGGCGGATACGGAACAGGGAAAACTCTCCATTTCCGCTCCCGTAGCTCGCGCTTTAATGGGTAAATCCATCGGCGATTCCGTGGAAGTCAGAACCCCCAAAGGAGCACGTCATTACGAGATTCTTGACGTTAAGTTTAAATAGATGTGAGCGGCGAGGCGATCTTTGACAACGCCACGGGTAAATGATGGAAGCTCTAGGCCTCGATCGGAACGCCAGGCTCTTCCTTACTGGAGCGGATGCACAGGGATGATTTCACAGAAATCACATTGGGTGCGGAGGTCAGCTCACCGGTCAGGAATTCTTGGTAACTGTCCCAGTCTTTCGCCACGATCTTGAGCATAAAATCAATATCGCCCGCCAGCATATGGCACTCGCGCACCATCGGCATTTTGGAGATCATCTTCTCAAATTTAACCAGATCGGCCTCGGCCTGACTTTGCAGTTTCACCAACGAGAACACGGTCACGCTATAGCCCAGCGCGGACTTGCTCACCTTGGCGTGGTAGCCCTTGATATAACCTGCCTCCTCCAGCGCGCGAACACGGCGCAGGCACGGAGGAGCGGAAATACCGGCGTTCTTGGCTAGCTCAACATTGGTGATTCTGCCGTTATCCTGCAGGTCGCGAAGGATTTTCTTATCAATAGTATCAAGTTTGGATCGGCGCATGTTTGATTTATTTCTTCTTGGGGAATCGATTTAAAAACACATCGGGTTGGTATAGAGTTGGCGCTGCCCTGTTGCAAGAGAAAAGTAAGATTATTTCAAAAGAGATTGATGGCCCCTAAAAAACCGACAGCAAAACCAAGCACATGGATTATTACCGAAGGCATCGCCGGCACAGAAAACCAGTGCATCGGCGTAACCGAGGCGTTGGGCGTTGAGCCGGAAATCAAGCGCATCAAACTGCGCCAGCCATGGCGCGCGCTTTCCCCTTACCTTGGGTTTGAGAGGCCGTGCACCTTTATTCCCAGGCTTGAGGAAAATGAATGGCCGGACCTGCTCATCACCAGCGGACGGCGCGCGATTGCCGCCTCGCGCTATATTAAAAAAGCCAGCAAAGGCAGAACCTTTACCCTGCATATTCAGGACCCGCGCATAAATCCCCGACATTTCGACCTGCTGGCCGTGCCCCGGCACGACCCGGCGCGGGGGGCCAATGTAATTGTCACAGCGGCCGCCCCCAACCGCATCACTGAAAAACGCCTTGCACAGGCCTATAAGGAGTTTTCCACCTTCAAATCCCTGCCCGCTCCGCGCGTTGCCGTGCTTATTGGCGGCACCAGCAACGCCTATACGCTTACCCCCGCCATCATGGAAACGCTGGCGACACAGCTCAAAGCGTTAAGCGAACAGGGTATCAGCCTGCTGATCACAACATCCCGCCGCACGGGCGAAGAAAATGAGACAATCCTCAAAAAAGCCCTGAAAGGCACAAATGCTTACATATGGAACGGCCAGGGTGCGAACCCTTATTTCGGCATGCTGGCGTGGGCGGATACCATTCTGGTCACAGCCGATAGCGCCTCCATGCTTTCCGAAGCTTGCACCACCGGAAAACCTGTCTATATGATTAATATGGAGACAAATAAAAAGGGAAAGACGGGACGGATTGCAAAGCTCCATGAAAACCTTATAAGCCATGGAGGGGTACGCCCCTTTGAAGGCAGGCTGGAGAGCTGGAATTATATACCCTTGCGCGACAGCGATATGATTGCCGCAGCCGTGAGAGAGAGATTGAAGAAGAAAGACAACACATGAGCAAAGAACACAAAACCAAGGTCCTGATTATAGGCTCCGGCCCCGCCGGTTACACGGCAGCGATTTATGCTGCGCGTGCCAACCTGAAGCCTATTATGGTGGCGGGAATGCAGCCGGGCGGCCAGCTTACCATCACCACAGAGGTTGAGAACTACCCCGGCTTTGCCGACGTCATCCAAGGACCGTGGCTTATGGAGCAGATGAAGGCGCAAGCCCTGCATGTCGGCACGGAGCTGATCAGCGACCATATCAGGGAAATCGATCTCTCCCGCCGCCCCTTTAAAGCGGTTGGCGAATCCGGCGACACCTATAGCGGCGACACGGCCATTATCGCGACAGGGGCCAAAGCGCGCTGGCTCGGGCTGGATTCGGAAAAAACCTTCCAGGGCAAGGGCGTATCGGCCTGCGCCACCTGCGACGGATTTTTCTTCCGTGGCAAGGAAGTCGCCATTGTCGGGGGAGGCAACACCGCCGTTGAGGAAGCTTTGTTCCTCACAAATTTCTGTGCCAAGGTGACGCTTATTCACCGCCGCGATTCCCTGCGCGCCGAAAAAATCATGCAGGACCGCCTGTTTGCCCATGAAAAAGTCGAAGTTCTCTGGGACACCGTCGTAAAAGAGGTCACCGGCGACCAGACCGGCATGACCGGATTGCGCCTGAAAAACCTTAAGGACGGCAGCACGTCGGAACTTAAGGCAGACGGTCTGTTCGTCGCCATCGGCCATGACCCGGCCACCGAAATATTCAAAGGGCAGATCAAAATGGATGAAAACGGTTATATCCTCTCTGCACCTGATTCCACCGCCACGGATGTTCCCGGCGTTTTCGCCGCCGGGGATGTGACCGACCATATCTACCGCCAGGCCGTCACAGCGGCGGGCATGGGCTGCATGGCCGCGCTGGAAGCCGACCGCTTCCTTGCCGCCAACGCCGCACCGCTGGCAAAAGCCGCCGAATAATTTATGCGCTTAAGGGTTGAGTCGCCCATTCTTTGGGTGTATTACTCTGACCGCATGGCTCCTATGTGTAAACTTCCAATTGCTTGGTTTTGCTTTTTCAGTAGGCGCCAGCGACGACGAATAGAAATACTATTTTAGGAGCGAGGCAACACCCTGAAAAAGCAACAGAAAGTGATTGGACATGGATTGGGATAAACTGCGCATATTTCACGCCGTGGCAGAAGCCGGAAGTTTTACCCATGCCGGCGAGCACCTGAACCTCAGCCAGTCCGCCGTCTCCCGCCAGATCAGCACGCTGGAGGACAGCCTCGGCCTGCCGCTTTTCCACCGCCATGCACGCGGGCTTATCCTGACTGAACAAGGCGAAATCCTGCATAAAGCGGCGCGTGATATTTTCGACAAGCTTTCCGCCATCGAAGGGGAACTGACCGATTCCTACCAGCTTCCCGAAGGGCCGTTACGCATTACGGTAACTGATTTTATCGGCTCGACGTGGCTGGTCCCGCGCCTGAAAAAACTGCGCCAACTTCACCCCCAGTTACAGCTCACACTGTTGCTGGACGACCGTTTCCTCAATCTGGGCATGCGTGAAGCCGACGGGGCCATCCGCCTGAAAAAGCCGGAGCAACACGATTTAATCCAGCGGCACCTGACCACCATTCGCTTTCATATTTGCGGCTCGACCGACTATTTTAAAACCTACGGTTATCCGGAAAGCGTGAAGGACCTGAAAAACCACACCCTGATCGGCTACCCTGAAAACGCGCCCGAACCCTTTACCGATCCGAACTGGATTTTCCGTACAGCCACCGTAAAGCCCGAGTATCATCACAACCTGCTCATGATGAACTCCATGTACGCCATTCACCGCGCCGTATCCTCCGGTGCCGGCATTGCCGCCCTGCCCGATTATCTGATTCACTCTGAAAAGAATCTGGAAGTGATTCTGCCCGAGGTGCAACGGCCACCCGTTGAGATGTACTTCGTTTACCCTGAAGAGCGCAGAAATTCCAAACGCATCGCGATTTTCCGCGATTTCCTGCTGGATAGCCTGAAATCATCACCTTTCGAATCTGAATAAATTCCATGCAAAAACAATAGGATAAAAAGCACCCTTAAAGCGCATGCTTACTTATGCATAATTTGCATGTTTGCATTGCAATATTACCCCTAGACCTCGGAAACTCTAGGGGTTTATAAGACCCGCTATCGGCTTTACAGCCTAGTCAGATTCGCCCTCGCAAGAGGGTCTGACCGTCCTCTGGACGTAAAACCTCCCTGTTCAACTTACCGGGTCCGATGTGAATTCGTCGGCCCGGTATTTTTTTGTACTTTTAGTGCGCTGCAATATGTCTTGTTCTTCTTCATGTCCCTGATTTGGTATAAAATTAAATAAGATGAGTATAAACGCCTCAAAAACAATCATTGCCTTGTTTACCTACGGCGGCGGTATACGCGGCCTGATCCCTGCTCATTTCATGACAAGAATTGAAAAGGCGACAGGCTTGCGCATGGCCGATATGATCGATGTGTTCTGCGGCCCCTCTACAGGCTCCATTTTAAACGCGGCACTGAACGTTCCGCATCCCGACGATCCAACGCGGCCCAAATACCGGGCACGTCACCTTGTGCGCTTTTACGAGCGTGAGGGAATCAACATTTTCCCGCGTGATCGTTTCCGCGAATTTCGCGGGTTCATTCACGACTTTAACAACCGCACGATGAAGCTGGGCCAGCTCAACACGCTGTTCCGCCACGGTCATTACGATAACTCGAACCTGCATCACGCCTTAAAAACATTATACGGTGATACGATGCTGGGAGATTCCCTGCGTTCCCTCGTCATTCCCGTTTACAACATCGACGGAAATCAGTTGGAAATCGTTGAAGAAGCGGGAGAAGGCGACGAAACTCCGGTTCACACGCAAAACAACATTACCGACCGCGGCGGCCATGCCGTCTGGCTGAAAAACATGCGCCTGAATCTGCGCAAACGCGACGCGCCGGGAGTAAGGTTAAGTGACGCCGTGCTTGGCAGCACCGCGGCGCCCACCTATTTTCCCTGCCATCATTTCCAGGTGGATTACAAGGACAATCGCGGACGCGCACACCTATCAGGTATTGACGGATCGATCTTCGACAATCCCTGCATCAGCTACCACGGCGCAATCCGCCAACATATTCCGCAGGGATACAAACTCATTATGATCCTTTTGGGCACCGGTCAGACGCTGCGCTCCATCAAGAAAGAAGACTGGAACCGTTACGGCTCCCTGGGGGTTGTGGACCCGGTCAACGACCTGCCACTCATCAATATCCTGTTTCACGCCTCTGAATCCGCATTGCTGGAGAGTTTCGGACAGGAAATGGGCGACAATCTTTTCCTGTTTAATAAATCCCTGCGCTGTGCCCCCGGCATAGGCAATTGCCCCAGTCAGCAGATCGACGATGCCAGCCCGGAAAACCTCAAAAGGCTGCGTAATTTTTCTTACGAAATGCTGGAGGAAAACGGCAAACAGTTCGACAAGATATGCGACATCCTCGTGCGCAACTACGACAGCCGCGCGAAAAACGAAGATGACGGCCTGTGGAGCATTATCAAGCGCAAGCTCGACCCAAAAAAATAAACCAGGAATAAATTCCTTGACACTCTTTTCCCGTTGCGATACTTTATAACCGAAAACACCAGAATTGCACCTTCCGCCTACTCTTATTCACGCTTTCTCAATCTGACTGAAAAGAGCCGGAACGTCCCCTCACACTGAAAACTCAACATCCTGAAAGGAGAGTCGCCATGACTTACCCTACGCCTGAGCTAAAAAAGCTCTCCGGCGGGTTCTTAAACATGTTCCCGCTATACCGCCTCCTGAAAGACTACCATTTTGAATTCTCTTATAATCACCGCCCCGCCGCTTTCACCATACCGGCGGGGTTTGAATTCGATGGCGCCACTTTCGGCTCGTTTTTATTCTGGCGCAAATCCCTGCATGAAAGCCGCTATACGCTGGCCCATGACTGGCTGTATTTAAATTTGGGTGACGTTGGCGCCCGCTATAGCGATGAAACGCCGGTCGGGGCGCTTTCCAAAACCACGGTCGACGGCATCTTCCTTAAAGGCGCACGGCAGGATATCAATGTGCAGCGCTGGCGCGACCGCATCGCCAGCCTGGCATTCCGAACGGTCGGTGCCCTGCTGTGGAATATGCGAAAACTGCGCAAAAAAATTTAGCACGTCATTGCGAGGAACATCGTGACGAAGCAATCTCCAGATTGCCGCGTCGGGCTGCGCCCTCCTCGCAATGACGGTGAAAAACCTAAGCCGCCTGCGCCTTGCCGTTCAGGGCCTTACAGGCCCGCTGAATCCGGGAGCACGCCTCTTTCAACGCTTCTTCCGATGTGGCATAGGAAATGCGGAAATACGGCGAAAGACCAAACGCCGCCCCCTGTACACAAGCCACTCCTTCAGCCTCCAGAAGGTAAGTCACAAAATCCTCGTCGGTTTCAATGAGTTTGCCATCCGGCGTGGTTTTGCCGATACAGCCTGCACAAGAGGGGAACACATAAAACGCCCCTTCGGGTTTCAGGCATTCAATACCGTCGGCGGCATTAAGCATGTCTACCACCATATCGCGGCGGTTTTTGAAAGACTCGTTGCGCGGACCAAGGAAAGACTGGTCGCCATTCAGGGCCGCCACGGCGGCCGCCTGCGCGATAGAGTTAGGATTGGACGTGCTCTGGCTCTGGATTTTGCTCATCGCCTTGATCAGCTCCGCCGGACCACCGGCATAGCCGATACGCCAGCCCGTCATGGCATAGGATTTTGACACGCCGTTGCAGGTCAGGGTGCGGCCGAACAATTTCGGCTCCACCTCGGCGGGGGTGCAGAACTCAAAACCGTCATAGACAAGGTGCTCATACATATCGTCCGTCATCACATAAACATGCGGATGTTTCAAAAGCACATCGGTCAGCGCTTTCATCTCCTTGCGGCTGTAAGCGCCGCCCGTCGGATTGGAGGGTGAGTTCAAAATCAGCCACTTGGTTTTGAGCGTAATGGCCGCTTCAAGGTCTTCGGGCTGGAGCTTGAAATTATTTTCCTTCGTGCATTCCACCGGAACGGGCGTGCCTTCCGCCAGCAGCACCATATCGGGGTAAGATACCCAGAACGGCGCGGGGATAATCACTTCATCGCCAGGATTAACAGAGGCCATCAACGCGTTGTAAAGAACCTGTTTTCCGCCCGTGCCAACCGTGATCTGACTGCGCTCGTAGCTCAGGTTATTATCACGTTTGAACTTGGCGATAATCGCATCCTTCAGCTCGTTGGTACCATCCACGGCGGTGTATTTCGTATCGCCCGCTTCGATGGCCTTGATCGCCGCTTCTTTGACAAAGTCCGGCGTATCGAAATCGGGCTCGCCCGCCCCAAGACCGATTACATCCTTACCGGCGGCCTTGAGCTCCTTTGCCTTGTTTGTCACGGCAATGGTGGGAGAGGGTTTAATCCGGCTCAGGCGGTCGGCAATCAGCGGCATTGGTCTATCCTTTCAAAGATGCAAAAATATTACGAATATACTCGCCATTCAAATCCTTCGCTGACGCAAAATCAAGCCTTTCCTGCGCGCACCAGCGTTTTAAGGGCGCCATAACGGGTTTTTCGAGGGCTGAGCGCATATATTTAAACATACGCGGCATATGCGGCAGGTAATCATCCCGCCCGTTTTCCACCGCCTGCATGATAAACAGCCCGGTCACGCGGGAGTGAAACTGCGCCGCCAACACGTCATACCAACCCCGGAAAGCTTCTTTCTGGCCCGCATCAAAATCGTCGCAATAACGCTCGATCATCGCGGCTTTAAGCTCCGGCGGCACGTCAACGCGGGCGTCTTCCAGCAGATTCAGAAGGTCATAGGGCAGCGGCCCGCAAACCGCATCCTGATAATCAATCAGACCGCAGCGCCGTATCCCCTGCTCGTCCGGACACCACATCAGGTTTTCAAGATGGTAATCGACATGCAAAAATCCTTGCGGACACGGCGGCAGGTATTTTTCAATTTCCTCCCACGCGGCAAGGTAACTCTCCATCTGCTCTTGCGTATAATTCCGCCCTGCCGCCACCGGAAGGTAATATTGCACCAGCTGGCGACGCTTATAATGAATATGCCCTTCGTGATAAGCGGGCAGGAAATCCGGGCAAGGCGCATCTTTGATAGCCTTAAGCACATCCGTGGCAAGCGTGTAATACGGTGCCATCTCCTCACCCGCTCGGCGCAGGTCGCCAAAAGATTTATCGCCCAGATCCTCGAACTGCGCACAAACAAGCGCCTCATCAAGCGCCAGCAACGCGGGCACTTTTACCCCCTGCCCGGCCAGAAATTCGGTGATTTTTATAAAGGTGCGAAGCTCGGCGCGCACTTTTTCATCCGCATCGGGATAGCACATAATGACGCTGGAGCGCCCGCCCTTCAGCCCCCGAAAATATTTGCGCGGCGACATGTCGCCGGCCATACGGACGACCTCATCCAGCTTGAGGGAATCAATAAATTCATTCACGACCACACACCCGTCATCCTGAAGACCTTCAGGTCTGAAGGATCTTGTTTAAACTGCATAAGATCCTTCAGCGCAAGCGCTTCAGGATGACAATATAACTGATTGAAAATACGCCCGAAAGCCATGCTGCCGCGACAACATTTCATTTTTTATTATGCTTGCTTTTGGCGGCCATCAGTTTCAGCGCATTAATATGCTGCTGCGACGCCTTGCCGCGCGCCGGGGTTTCGCCGTAAGCTTCCAGACCGAACTGCGCACCGTTATTAATCGCCACGGCGCGGAGCACCTCCTTGCCAAAAGCGTTTTCAGACACAACCGGTTTAGGCGGCGCGGTCTTTTCCTTGGGCTTGCCGCGCCCGGAAAGGATGCGCTCTATATTATAGGCAACAATACCGTTTAAATGGGCCTTTGTGATGGCTTCCAGAAGCTTGTGATCCTCATGGCACCACGCGATCATTACCTGCCGCGCGCGCGCCGGGTTCCCTTCGGCTTTTTTCAGGGCTTCTCTGACCCGCTGCTCAACATATTCTCTGGACATTTCCGTCTCCGGCCTTTGTTTGCATCACATCTCCCCACCATGACACGATTCATATCTGAAGTCCAAGCCCCTGAGCTACCCCTGAAGACTGCCTTCTATATACTCATACAGCCGTTGCTCGGCATCGTCAAAATCGCTGTCGGACCAAAACAGCGTATGGGCAAGCTGCAATAATTCCTCCCGGTCGGCCTTCTCAGTCACATGCTCATAAAGGGTTTTGAAATCCTGCGGCTGGGCAAGATCCTGATTCAACACCTTAAGCTGCGCCGCCCCGAATTGCTGCTTGCGGAACTGCAGCTTGATCATATTAATTTCTTCCAGCGCAATCTTGCCGTCGGCATGCGCCAGCGCCACAAGGCAACGCCACTTGTAAAACTCACTCTCTGATAAATCGGTACTCATATAACTATATTACACAGCATGGCTAAAAAGCTGCAAGCTCCTTCATCAGGCTTTGCACGCCTTTCACGCGCCGCTCCATATTTTCCCAGCCGCGCATGGCCACCAGCTTCTGGTCGGGGCGCAGCTTCACCGTACCGCCCTTTTCCTGTATCCAGCGCATCAGGGCAGGCACATTAGGCGGCGCATTATTGTGGAAGGTCAAAACTGCGCCCTTGGGCCCGGCCTCAACATGGGAAATTCCGGCCTTACGGCAGAGCTGCTTGATCGCGACGATATCAAGAAGGTTTTCAACTTCCTCAGGCAATTTACCGAAACGGTCGATCAGTTCGGCGGCAAAAGCTTCGATATCCTGAGCATCTTCCAGTTCTGCAATGCGGCGATAAAGGCTCATGCGAACATTTAAGTCTTCAACGTAACCTTCTGGAATCAAAACGGAAGTTCCCAGATTGATTTGCGGAGACCAGCTATCCTTTGCCACCGCTTCAAGGTTGGAGCCTTCACGCGCCGCCGCCACGGCTTCCTCCAGCATCTGCTGGTAAAGCTCGACGCCGATTTCCCTGATATGGCCCGATTGCTGCTCACCCAGTAAATTCCCCGCGCCACGTATATCCATGTCGTGGCTGGCAAGCTGGAAGCCCGAGCCAAGCGTATCGAGCGTCTCCATAACTTCAAGACGCTTCATCGCATTATCATTCAATTTCTGCCCCGGCGGATAAGTCAGATATGCATACGCCCGCACCTTCGAACGTCCAATGCGGCCGCGAATCTGGTAGAGCTGCGCCAGACCGAACATATCGGCACGGTGAATCACCATAGTGTTAGCGGTGGGAATATCGATCCCGCTCTCGATGATGTTGGTGGCCAGAAGCACTTCATATTTGCCGTCGTAAAACGCCGTCATGCGCTCCTCCAACTCCGCCGGACTCATCTGGCCGTGCGCGGAAATGATCCTGATTTCGGGGACAAGCTCCTTAAGCTCCTCCTCCAGCAAGGTCATATCTTTAATACGCGGGCAGACATAAAAGCTCTGCCCTCCGCGGTAATGCTCACGCAGCAACGCCTCGCGAATAACAACCGGGTCGTAGGGCAGCACAAAGGTGCGCACCGCCAACCTGTCCACCGGGGGACTAGCCATGATCGACATTTCCTTCACACCCGTCAGCGACATTTGCAATGTGCGCGGGATCGGCGTGGCGGTGAGCGTGAGCACATGCACGCCCGTTTTAAGCTCCTTGAGCTTTTCCTTCTGCTTCACACCGAAACGCTGTTCTTCATCGACGATCAAAAGGCCGAGATCGGAAAACTTCACACCATCGCCAAACAGCGCGTGAGTGCCGATGATGATGTTGATAGAGCCGTCCGCCAGCCCCTCCTTCACATGTTTTGCGTCTTTTGCTGAAACAAGGCGGGAGAGTTGTGCCACCCTGAGCCCCGTGCCTTCAAAGCGGCGAATGAAATTCTGGTAATGCTGGCGCGCCAACAGCGTGGTGGGAACAACCAGCGCCACCTGCGTACCCGCCTTCGCCGCCACATACGCCGCTCGAATGGCGACCTCTGTTTTGCCAAAGCCTACATCGCCGCAAACAAGGCGGTCCATTGGGTAATCGCGCGCCATGGATTCCAGCGTGTCGGTAATGGCGCGCTCCTGGTCTTCGGTTTCGCTATAGGGGAAGCGCGCGGCAAATTCATTATAGACTCCGGCCTCAACGGTAAGCTGATCGGCCTTGCGAAGCTGGCGCGCCGCAGCGATTGAGAGCAGCTTGTCCGCCATCTGCATCAGGTCCTTTTTCACCCGTGCCTTACGCGCCTGCCACCCGGCACCGCCGAGCTTGTCAAGCTGCGCTGTGCCTTCGTCGGAACCGTAACGCGAGAGCATGTCGATATTTTCCACTGGAATATAAAGCCGGTCGCCGCCCGCGTATTCGAGCTTCAGGCAGTCATGGAACGTACCCGCCGCCTCCAGCGTTTCCAGCGCGATAAAGCGCCCCACCCCATGATCGACATGCACCACGAGATCACCTTCGGAAAGCGCCGAAATCTCGGTCAGGAAATTATCGGCCCGGCGGCGTTTTACCGTGCGCCGCGCAAGGCGGTCACCAAGGATGTCGGCTTCGGTGATCACGGCAAGATCCGGCGCAACAAAACCATGCTCCAGCGCCAGCACGCTTAAGCCTGTCTCGCGCGCGCCGAGTTTTTTAAGCTGCGCGGGTTCGTGCAGAACAATCAGCGGCGCAATGCCCGCGTTATCCAGCAACGCCTGCAACCGCGCCGCTGCACCTTCGCTATAGGCGGCAATCAGGATTTTGCGCGTACCATCCTGAAGCGAGGCGATATGTTTTTTGAGTTCGGCAAAGACATCGCCATCAGGCAGCGCGCGGATATCGGCAAAATCGCGGCCCTTTTTCGCCACTGCCTCTCCCTCATGCCCGGGGGGACCAAAAGGTGAAAGCGATTGCGCCTGTGCCTCGCGCTGTGCCCACTCCCCTTCCCTCAGGTAAAGCGCTTCGGGCGCAAGCGGATGATAAACCGCGCCGGAAAGGCTTACATCCTGTGCTTTTTGCGTCTTGCCGTTTTTGCGCGCGGCGGCGTTTTCAATCGTCTTTCTGGCTTGATGAAAATCGGCGATCTGGGTGAAACGCTCCCCCGCAGCCTCGACAGCATGGTGATCGAGCGTAAGCTCCGCACCGGGCACATAATCGAAAACAGTTTCCAGCCGTTCATAAAAAAGCGGCAACCAGTGCTCCATACCGTTATAACGCCTTCCTTCCGATACCGCCTCATAAAGTGGATCGTCACCCTTCACCACGCCGAAAGCGGCGCGGTAACCGGAGCGAAAACGCGCAATGGATTCTTCACCAAGGAAAAACTCGGTAACGGGCTGGAGGGAAAACTGCTCCACCTTGCCAAGCGAGCGCTGGCTCATCGCGTCAAATTCGCGGATGGATTCAACCTGATCACCAAACAAATCAATGCGCAGCGGGTTCTCATACCCCGAAGGGAAAAGATCGATGATGCCGCCGCGAATGGCATAATCGCCCGCTTCCCTGACGGTTTCAGTGCGTGTATAGCCGTTATGAGTAAGGAATTGCAGCAGACTTGCCTTATCAAGCACATCACCCG
>CAZBNG010000059.1:0-12930 GCA_964493095.1 uncultured Pseudobdellovibrionaceae bacterium | reverse complement strand
TGAACCGGGCAATGTAAAAGTCCTGCCTTCCGCCAGGACATGACCTTTTTCCCAGAAGGCAGCGGCTACGGCGGCTCTTGCGGTTTCCAGATCAGGGGGAAGGTTGCTGTCGGGGTTAAACTGTGCGGTGCGTCTTTCTTCGCGCGACCCCACGGGTTTTGAAATTACAACCCGCTCGGCGGGGGGAGGTTGCACAGCCTGCTGAAATGCGGTTTTAGACGGTTTTCTTTGGTCCAAGCTTCCGTGGGCGCGTGCTCCTCGCGTTCTTGAAGAGGGAGTACGTGGATGCGAAAAGCCCTCTGTATCTGTAACGCTCATAATTTTGTTCCCTGTTTTTTTGATTTAGGGACATTTTGTTATTTTTTTTGGAAAATGACAATACGATATTGCATGACATTCATGCATTATCCACAGGGCTTGGAGAAAATTGGCGGTTATTCGTCGAGGCTATAGCGTCTCAACCGTAATATTATTATTCGTGTAAACACAGATATCAGCGGCAATCTCAAGGGATTTACGGGCGATATCCTCGGCGCTCATGCCTTTCTGGTCGATCAGCGCCCGCGCGGCGGCCAGGGCGTAATTTCCGCCAGAGCCAATACCGATAACGCCGTCCTGCGGCTCCACCACATCGCCATTCCCCGTTAAAATAAGGGAGGTTTCTTTATCCGCCACGGCCATCAGCGCTTCGAGCTTGCGCAGGTACTTATCCGTGCGCCAGTCCTTGGCCAGCTCGACGCAGGCGCGGGTGAGCTGCCCCGGGTGGGCCTCCAGCTTGGCCTCCAGCCGCTCGAACAGCGTAAAGGCGTCGGCGGTGGAGCCCGCAAATCCGGCGATGATGTTGTTATCGCGGCCCAGGCGGCGTACCTTGCGGGCGTTGTTTTTCAGGACCGTCTGGCCCATGGAAACCTGCCCGTCCCCGGCAATGACAACATTCTTGCCCTTGCGGACGGAAATAATCGTGGTGCCGCGCCATTTTTGCGCGTCTGCGTAATTCTGATGATGGTCGTACGTCATAAGGACTATATGGGGCCGGGCGGGGTAGCAAGTCAAGGGAGGAGCGTAGAGGAGCGATAAAAAACTACCGGAATCCGTGGTTTTCATGTATATTACCCGCTGGATTATACAAAAAAGCAGGAATAAAAATGGGTAAAGTTCAGTCGATTGGCAAAGGGCAGCAACGCCGCGCCGATGTTTCACGTGAAACAAAGGAAACCAGCATTTCCGTGAGCGTTAATCTCGACGGCACCGGGGCAGCGGATATCGCCACGGGTATCGGGTTTTTCGACCATATGCTGGAACAGCTTGCCAGGCATTCCCTGATCGATATGACCATCAAAGCCAAGGGCGACCTGCATATCGACGGGCACCACACGGCGGAGGATACCGGTATTACGCTCGGGCAGGCGCTCAAGCAGGCGATCGGCGATAAAAAGGGCATCCGCCGCTATGGCCATGCCTATGTGCCGATGGACGAAGCGCTTTCCCGCGTCGCGCTGGATTTTTCCGGTCGTGCGCATCTGGTCTGGAGCGTTCCCTTCACAGTTCAGCGATTGGGGGAGATGGACACCGAGCTGTTTCAGGAGTTTTTCCAGGGGCTCGTGGGTGCTTCCGGCCTGACGCTGCATGCGGAAAACCTGCACGGGAAAAACAATCACCACATGATCGAAGCGACATTTAAGGCCTGCGCCAAGGCGTTGCGCATGGCGGTTGAGATCGACCCGCGCGCCGCCGATCAGCTCCCCACCACCAAGGGTTCTCTTTAAAGGGTGCGCTTTAAGCTCAGGCTTTGCCGGGCTAGAAAATATTAAAGGAAATCTGGCCAGTATCGGCGATATCAAGGGCGGAGCGGTGCAGGAAAACCACATCTTTCGTTCGCGCAATATCATCGAGCTCAACGCCGCCTTTCATAAACACGGCATTGCCGATAGATGTTCTGGCGATATCTTTCGGGGGTACGTAAAGGGGGGGATCGGTTTCAAAGTCTGAGTTTGCAATTATCTGCCATTCTTCGTTGCTCGGGGCGCGGTTAAGATATTCCAGAGCTGAAAACATAACGGCAATATGAACGGTCAGAGCTGGAAAATCGGAATGTAAAAACGGGGTGCGCCCATAACCGCCCTTGGGAACAATATTTACATCACCGCGCCCGTCGGCGTGTGCGCCGGTGTAGGCCGCATAAATCCGGACATACATATCGATCATGTCCTGGAGGTCATTGTACATAAATTTCGCCATTTCCAGCGTAAGCGGGATTTTCAGCATTCCTGCGCGTGCCACGTAATCTTCCGGCGTATTATTCTGGTTTAGTTTGGGCTGGTACTCAAAGGCTTGCGCCTTTGCCACCTCGGGATCGCAGACCATAGGTATCTGCGCCTGCATTTCTTTATAGGTTGCCGCTTCATCGGGTCGCAGCAAAGTAACGGCACGGACAAAAGGTTTTCTAAGCGCGGGAATTATTTCATCTTCGCTTGAAACATATACCATTGCAGCAACGCTGCTGCGATAGGAACCATCGGGCATTTTTTCTCCTCTTAATTTAGGGATGCGTAAAATATCGGGAAAATAAATTATGTCAACAACCGTTTGGTTGTATAAATTCAGGAAATTTTTCAGTGACAAGGCGGTGTGGTATTCGTCTGTTGACTCCCCGCCTTTTTCGTATCACAACCGAGATTATGCGTATTTTTCTCAACACGCTTTTGCTGGCTTCTTTTTTGTTGGCGGGGGTTTCCCCGGCCTGCCAGTTTATTTCCGGCAAAAGCGGCCTGTATGAAATCTGTGCCTCCTGGGTATCCAAAAAAGAGCGCATTCCCGCCCCGCCTATTCCCTTCTCTCTCGCCTCTTCTGAAAAGCAGCAGGACGATCGGGACAATTCCCATGACGGGGTGAAACAGCCACCCTGTGCGTTTTGTTTTGCGCAAAGCCACATCAAGCAGCTTGATGCCGCCACGATTGAACTGGCGGCGCACTCCTACATTTTTTCCACCAGTGTTCAGGCGCTTCAGGACCGTATCGTCCAGACAGCGCGCCGCGAAACTCACGTTCCGCGCGGCCCTCCCGCCCTGTTTGTTTAAAATCTTCAAAATTCAGCGTCATTGCGAAGCCCTTAAGGGCTGAAGCAATCTCCGTAGTTTAAGCGATTGTTTCGTCGCATAGCTCCTCGCAATGACAGTTACGTATTTTTAAACAAACAGGATTACATGCATGAAAAATCATGTAGAGACGTCTCCTGATACAGGGGGGCAAACCCGTGGCCGATAAGAGTAAAGCCGGGGAAAGCAAGCTTGATAAGGTTTTTAACAGTGCCGCGCACCACTTTTTTAGCTGGGGGACCTTGTTTCACGCTTTTCTGATGATGGGTATGGTTCTTGCCCCCATGGGCGCGGCCGTCGCTGCGGCGGGGCACACGGCAACGGCGGGTGACCTCGCGGTGGGCACGCTCGATATGTTCTGGAAGATGATCACCGGCTTTTTCACGGACGGCAATGTTCTTGTCGATGCGTTTGGCAACGCCGTGCAGGGAAATTTTGCGCCCACGATCGATCCTTCCGCGGCGCTGGCATCGCACGGCACATCTCATGCCGCCCACGCCGCCGGCGAAGCGGCGGGATGCACGGCGGACCAGCTTAGTGACATTTTCGGCGGTATGAGCGCCGAGGATTTCGCCTACACCAAAGACATGGCAGGCCAGTATGCAGGCGGCGACCTGAATAAATATTTTTCACAAAGTCACTTATGCCACGGATAGGAGAATGCAATGACGGCACAGAAATTAGTGTCACGTAGAAGTATATTAAAAGGGCTCGGGGCGGGGGCGCTCACCCTACCTTTTGTCCGGGCGGGAGCGGCGCAGGCGGGTGGTTTGCCGCCGTGGCTTCCGCAGGACTGGCAAATTTATAAAGGAAACCCTGCCGATTTTAACGCCTACCTGCTGGTGTATTTCGGTACTCCCTATGAGGTGCCGGGCGTTAGTTGCGGCAGCGATCTTAGCGCCATTGCCTATACCGCGGAAAGATTGCGTAATGAGGGATTAAACGTGCAGGCGGCCTTCTTCTGCCCTGAAGGTCAAGGAGGGAATATCAGCGAGTATGTCGATAAGCTGCCGATTTTGTGCGCACAGGGAAATCAGCAATCGGTTGTCGGCTTTGCCCGAAGCTCGCGCTGGGGCCAGTTTTTCCCAAAGGACGGCAAGCTCACGCATATGCCGCTCCTGCAGCTCGTCGCCCCGGGCGGAGCACGCCTTCACGGTCATTTGTTTGAGGGCGGCATTTGCGACGATGTATATGCCGGGTTTATCCGGCATCACCAAAATGCAGCGAACCCCTCACCCCTTATCGCGCCGGGTTGCGGGTACCGGGGCTAAACGGCTATTGCGGCATAAAAGCGCGCCGTTCTTCATTTGTGAAGCGTGCTATAGTGCCTTGCGCGGTGAAAAGTCTTTTTTTCTCGCGCAGCAAGTCTAAGGCGCTCTGGTTAGCTGGAGAAGTGCAAGCGGCACGACAAGCCGCGCTAAGGCCCGGTTTTCCAGCGGCTTCATATAAAGCGATTAAAGGCTCGAATCTTTTTGGGTTTGTTCCGTCAATATCTATAATCATGAAATACAGGCGTTCTGCACTTTCCAAAAGGGAGTTTCTTTGGTGGTTTGTCCCGGCTTGTGCGAGTTCCGTGCAGATTTCGGCAAATTTTTGAATAATGTCCGGGTTTTCAGGGCGCAGCAGAAACGCACAGCGCAAAAACCTGTGGGCGCTCATTGGGCGTTCCGTGCGCATGTAATAATCGGCCATCCGAATAATGAGCTGGGTTTCGTCAGGGAATTTTTCAATTCCTTTCAGATGCTGGGTTTCAGTTTCCGGAGTATAAGGCAAGTCCAGATAATATTGGACCGTGGCTGCGTTCTGGCGGAATTCTCCAAGATCGGTAACCGTTGCTGCTGTTGTCTGTCCTGGGCGTTTTTTCATCAGGCGACTAAACCCGATTTATAAAATTATGTCAATAAATATAACGGCAGAGCGCTATAAATTTTTCGGCGTTCCGCTTATCTTTGCCGCCTCAAAAGAACGTACAGCGCTCCGCCTCCCCCATGTTGGGACTGCGCAGGAGCCACCTTTAAAACGAACCGTCCGAGCGGTTGGTCAGTAAGCCAGCCGGGAACCCGTTCCCTCAGGATTCCCGGGCGCGGAGCAAGCCAGTCCGTTTCGTGATCTTCGCGCCCTTCGCGCGGTTTCCCCTTGCCGGTGATGACCAGTACGCAGCGCTTGCCAGAGGCGTACGCCGCCTTGATAAAAGCCTCCAGCGCGTCCTGCGCTTTTTCCTGCCCCATGCCGTGCAGGTCGATCCGGCCCTCAATCGGCATCCGGCCGCGGCGGAAGCGCTCAAAAGTGCGCGAATCTACTTCCGTGCCCTGTTTATCAGGGGTGTTTGACAGGGTTTTTGGTCTTAAACGCGGTGTTTTTAGGGGTTTTTGTAGCAATTTTTGCGTTTTTGCCAAAATTTCAGTCGAATTTTCAGGTTTTTTTGCCGTTTTTCCCTTCAAAGGGGTTACATCCTTGGTCATTTCTGCCCAAAGAGCCGCATCTTCCGTCATTTTTTCATCGTTTTCGTCGTCTTTTCGGCCGGTCATATTAAAAAACCTTACGGGGCAAGGGGATGATCCCTACAACCGCAATTGGCAGCACTCTTGCATAGTGGTATAATACCGATAGTGTACTGTATAGCGAAAACAGAGATATAAAGCGATGTTTAGCGGTATCACGAATATATTCAAAGTGCCCCCGCGCCAGGCTGAAAACACGGATACGCGGCAGGAAATCCGCCGCCACGAGCCGGAATATGAGCAGCGCAAACAGGGCAAGCGCAAGAAAACTCCCGAAGAACTGTTTTCCCAAAGCGGCAGTGCCACGGTTTCCGTCGATGCGCTGCATGTTTTTCTCGAAAACTTTCTGAAATCCCAAAACGCTGTGGCCGATCGTGATTTTGCCACGGCTTCCGCTGCACCGGAGGCGGCAAAACCGGAAGAGAGCGGTGATCCCGGGTTTGTAGCGGGGCTTTTTAAGCCGCCGCAGGCGGAAGAAGAAAACCCGTCCGCAGTTTCCGGCGCTGCGGCACACGCGGCGCAGGCCTACCAGTCCATGGCCCGTAACGCGGAGGACAGGAATCGCGAGCATCTGCTGGCCGACGCTTCGCTGGAAGACGGCCCGGAAATCGTACTAAGTAGTTCGGATGTAAGAGTTATTCACCGCCTTCTGGGCGATTTGAAACAGCTTGAGGCCCGCGACATCCATTTCCTGCATATAGAGCGCAGCGAAAGCTTTCTCGACAGCCTTGTTGAGGCTGTAGACAAGGCTAAAGGCGGATTTTAAGATCACTAATCGCCCTTAAATGCCATTGTGCCTCTCTGTCTCCCCGTCATCACACGCTTTATGCGTGTGATCCATACAGAACGAATGGATTACACGGCTTCGTCCGTGTAATGACGGATAGGCATCTATTCTAATAATTTTACCGTTTCAACCTGTAGCCGCTGCCCTCGGTAATGAGAATCTGCGGATTTCCGGCATCTTTCTCAATTTTCTGGCGCAAACGGTAAATATGCGTCTCCAGCGTATGGGTTTCGATATCGCTCCCGTATCCCCAAACCTGCTCCAGCAGGGCGGCGCGCTCCAGCGCGTCATCTCCGGCATTATGCAGCGCCTGCAGGATTTCGCGTTCCTTGTCCGTCAGGCGCACGGTTTTTCCGGTTTCCCGGCTTTGCAGGTCAAGCGAGCCGGCGGGCAGCAAATAAGCTCCAAAGGTGATGTTTTCCGCCATGCGGCGTGAAATCCCGGCCACGCGGTCGAGGAACGCGCCCAGCCTTATGGGGTGTGGCAGGGTTTCGCCGGATTTTTCATCGATTTTGCAAAAATCCTCCAACCCCGCGTTTTTCAACGCGTTTTCCAGCACGCGGCGCACGGCGCTGTCGGATTCGCGGATTTGAAGACGTTCAGCCATGATATGATCATATTTGCCTCCGCCCGCAGGCGCAAGATGCCCTCAATATGTTGTTTTTGCCGCCTTCCCCGTTGAAAGCCCGCGATTTCCGGCGCGGATTCTGGCACGGGGCTTGCAAAGTTATGACCAGAAAGGGAATCCGGGTAAAAATGATAGAAGTCAAAGCGGCCGCGCAACATATGTATCAGGCGGAGCAAAGCCAGGCGGCGCGGCACAAAGTCCTCAAAATGGTGAAAGCGGAACGCATGGGCGGCTCGGTTCCCGTCTGGGAAACCGCCCAGAGTCCGGCGCAAAAAGTGCAGGAAAACCTGGGCCGGGCGGTCAGCGGGCCGGGCGAGGGCCAGAGTTTCGAAAACGCGCTGGCGCTGCAATCCGAAACGCAGGTTATTGCCCCAAACGAGCCGTCGGCCGAGTTCGGGTTTGGCGACCTGGTGGACATGATTAATCCGCTCCAGCATGTTCCTCTGGTGGGCAAGGCTTACCGCGCCGTTACGGGCGACGACATCAAGCCGATTTCCAAACTGGTGGGCGGCAGCCTGTTTGGCGGGCCGATTGGCGGGGCGGTGGCCATGGTCAATATGATCGCGGAGGGGGAAACCGGTAAGGATGTAACCGGAACGGCATGGGCGGCGTTGACGGGCAATGATTTTGCCGCGAAATCCGGGCATTTTGCCGGCAATCAAAGTCCCGAAGAGCGTCTGAGCGATATTGTGGCCCTGCTGGAATATCCTGGCAGCCCGGCGCAGGCCCTGAACGGCTATGAAGATCTTCCCGGCTCCACCCTTGCCTTTGCCGATCTTGGCGCGCCGCGCCCCGTTCCCGCCGCTGTGACAACGCCCGACACGATCCCTCTGGCGGCCACCAAACCCCTGCACCTGACCCGCCGGTATAACGATTAATCAAAAATTTCTAAGCAGTTTCCCGTTCCCCGAAAACACCGGTGCCGACGCGCACGAACGTGGCGCCCAGCGCTACGGCCTTTTCAAAATCCCCGCTCATGCCCATGCTAAGCTCTTTTAGTCCCAGTTCGGTGGCGAGTTTATGGAGAAAGGCGAAATGCATGGCGGGGGGCTCCTCCACCGGGGGGATGCACATCAGGCCGATAATGTTCAGGTCGCATTCCTGCGTACAGAATTTGTAAAATTCCGGCAGCTCGGCGGGAATGACGCCCGCTTTTTGCGGTTCCTCCCCCGTATTGACCTGAATGAAGCATGGCAAGCTCCGTTTCTGTTTTTCCATTTCCGCCGCCAATGCCCTGGCAAGTTTCGGACGGTCGACGCTTTCGATCACATCGAACAGGGCGACGGCCTCTTTGACCTTGTTGGTTTGCAGCGGCCCGATCAGGTGTAGTTTTAAATCCGGGAACTGCCCGCCCTGCCGGATGTCCCGCCAATGCTCGTAAGCTTCCTGCACGCGGTTTTCGCCAAAAACGCGTTGCCCGGCATTAAGCGCCGCGCGAAGTTTTTCCGGCGGCTGGACTTTGCTGACTGCCACCAGCGTGACGTTGGCGGCGTCGCGGCCCGATTCGGCGGCGGAAGTGGCTATTTTTTCATGAATCCCGGCAAGGTTGTCTGCAATTTGAATCATGGGGCCATACTACCTTACGCGTCATCGCGGCGAAAGCCGGAACGATGGCGGAAAAGAGATAAAAAAAGGGTGTTGCCACCAGGACAACACCCATAAAAGTAAATCTCTATATGACTAAACGTCAGGATTAGAAGTTGATCTGCGTACCAAGCAGAACGCTTGTCGCCTCAATGCTGTCTCCTGATGTCAGGCCTGTAACATTGTCGTGCTCAACATAAGATACCGAGCCACGGAATGTCATGCCAGGACCGTAGGTGTAAACAACACCACCGGTGTAACGGTCGGTTTCAACACCGCCATTGCCTGTATTGCCTGTTACGTTCAGTGTGCCTTCCTGGTTCAGGTAAGACGCGCCGAGCTTGAAAGCGCCGACTGTGTAGTCAACACCAACAACCCATGTTTGTTCAGCGTCTTTGTCAGCCGTGTTGGCAGCGTTACGAACATCGCCGTAGTTGTCTTCAGAGTAAGAAGCACCGAGACCGAAAGGACCGATGTTCAGATCTGCGCCAACGTTCCAAACCTGACGGTCGTCAGAAGCATTGGAAGCTGTGTTCGTGTTGTTTTCCAGGTCGATCTGGGTGTAACCGGCACCGAGAGCAACGCCTACGCTGTCAAATTGACCTTCGTAGCGAACAGCACCTTCGTAAGCGGCGCCGAATGCGTTGTTAACGTTGTCCGTACCAACACCGTTCAGAGACTGAGCAGCGTCTGTCGTGTCAGGTGTGTAAGACAGGCCGACTTGGAAACCGCTGAATACGGGTGACAGGTATGTCAACTTGTCAGCGTAGCCAGTAGCGTTTGTTTCGTAGTCGATACCGCTTGCCGTTACAGCATTCGTCAGAGTGCCTGCACCCGTTGCGTTTGTGGCAACGTTGTAGTTAACAGGCTGGATGAACTGACGCAGACCGTCAATGTTGCTGTCAGCAGAAGGAGCTTCTACCTGCAGGAGGTACTGAGCGCCATCTTCCGCACCAGCGTTTACACGGCCCCAGCCGCCTGAGAAGTAAGCATAGCTTTCTTCAACTTCCAGGCTGTCGGCGAAGTTACCGTCAGCTTTCGTCTCAATGTGCATACCAACAGTCAGACCGTTGTCCAGTGTTGTTTCACCTGAGAAGTGAACTTCCGTGCTGCGGAGCAGGTCGAAGTCACGGGCGTCGCCTGTTGTGGCAGGCGTAGAACCGGCATCTTCATCCTGATCTACAAAGGCGCCATAGCCTTTGAAGTAGCCGCCGAGGTTGAGATCAACTTCAGCGCGAGCAGGCGCGGCGGCCGCGAGAGCCAAACCACAAACTGCAGCAGTTGCTAGTAGTTTTTTCATTTTATTCCTCCAATCAATAACCCCCGCAAGCAGGAGCCTTGACGAATTTTTTGGTTAAACACAGACCTGTTTCTTTTTAAACAAAATAATACAGACCCAAAAGACGCCCGCCGGAGAACCAGCGAACACAGCAAGTAAGCCAGTGTTGCGTTCTATCGTCAATGTGAATTTGTGTAAATTTACAACATGTGGCGTATTTCGTTGCAAATTTGCAACAGTTCCCGATGCGCCCTGTCCCCTTATGCTTTGCGCGCGAATAACACGAAGCTTGAGCGCGTTCCTTTTCAGATTCTAGAGTAATGTTCAGATTTTTTTGGTGTCGTGCCGATCAGGAACGTTCTGGTTCTTTAGGCATCCATTTGAGAGGCCTTCCGTCTAACGAATGGGCATCCCACAGGTCCACGTTGTCTGATTCACAGAATCTGTCAATAGTAACCTGAGGGTTTGCGGAGCGTATCCCATAATAAGTATTGTCCCGATATGCCAATTCATAGACAGAGCCGTCTGGCTTTTTGGAAACAAGCGTAATGACCGGACGGTCTACTACCCCTATGCCGGAAAACGTGGTGAAACTTGCCGTTGCCGAACGGCCGCTGGGCGGGTCGTTGCATTGCAGGGTTTCGTCGTTTGCTGCCAAAAAGAAAGCTGCCGTAGCCGCAACACCAAAAACCACCAAACCTCCTAAGGGATAAAGAACCTCCGCCAAAGTTATTTCCGAAGGCGCTAACGGGCGATGACCGGATCGCGCTCTGTTTGTTGCTGTCATTTCAAACATCCCTCTTTAAAAATTCTGCGATATTTATACATAATGAAAAAGCAAAGTCAAATTTTACTATGTAAACAACCGGATCCCTTTGACAAATCGGTAAAAAATGGAGGGGAATAAGCGCTGATGATACCCTTTACGCGCAAACCTGCAGAGTTTCAGAAGAACACGAGACTTGAGCAGGCGGACGTACCGTGCTAGGAATTTTACGGCTTTAACAACGAGATTGAGGATTATGCGGATGCGTATTGGTGTTGTGACAATGCTTTCTATCGCCTTTTTGGCACTGGCCGCCTGCAGCAGCGTTGGCGGTGTGCAGGGGGAGGCCAAGTACCCGACCGGGGCCGATCGTTCCGCCAGCTCCGATATTTATGAAGAGCCGGACACGATTTTCGGCAAGGGCGGTATTTTCAGCACGTCGCGCAGCAAGAAAGAAGATTCGAGCGGTTCGGGAATCGGCGTGAACGCCTTCCTGTGGCGCGCGGCGCTCGATACCGTTTCCTTTATGCCGCTTTCCAGCGCCGATCCGTTCGGTGGAGTGATCCTGACGGACTGGTATTCCCCGCCGGAAAAACCGGATGAACGCTTCAAGCTCAATGTCTTTATACTGGGTAAGCAGCTTCGCTCCGACGGCGTTCGTGTGCGCGTCTTCCGCCAGAAAATGGTGAAGGGCACATGGCGCGACGACAACGCTTCCTCCGATATGGCGACCAAGCTGGAGGATACCATTCTCACCCGCGCCCGCCAGCTCCGCGTCGCGCAGATGAATTGATTATTCAGGCGAAGCGGCGGGAAAGAAGGCTTCAAGATTTACATAGCCTATATTTCGGATAAGCTCCACAGGTTCAGGTTCCCGGGGTTTTTCCTTGTTCTGGCCATCTGCCGACTGTGAAAAATAATCTTTCAAAAGGTTTGCAACAGCGTTTTCTGCGGCTGTGATGTCGCTGACGGAGCCATCCTCCGGATTTTCCGGGGTCAGGCGCCATGTGGGCATTCCCATACCTGCCGTTAGCAATAGTTGTGAGGGGGCAAGTTCACCTTTGACTTTTTCCGTATTCTGAAGTTGTTTTAGAAGATGCTGCGCGGTTTCCTGATCTTTGAAGCGGCGGTGCCGCCTGTTTCCTCCGCCCAGATTTTCAACGGCGTAAGAACCGTTTTGCAGATTCCCCAGATCAACATGCGAAGGCAGGATTATTCTGGCGCTGTCCATAAATTCCCTTCCTATAGAGTTCTGTCCGCCCAGGCTTGTTTTTATGGCGTCAATGATAGCGGCCTCAGGTAGCGGCCCCTGTCCGGGTTTTTCAGTGATAATCCATCTTTCCCTGTTAGGTACCTGCCCGGATATTTTCTTGATGCAAATAACGCTGCTTACGGCAGGTATCTGCAAAATAGAGGGGATAATGACCCTGCTATTAAACGTTCTGTTTAGCTCTGCAACAATTTGTGTTCTTTGTTCGCGGCCTTCTGCGCTGTTATAATCATCATGGAATTTTTCCGGATCAAGTCCTGTCGCCTCAAACAACGCGGCTAATATACGCCGTTTTTTTTCATATTGTGTTTTGCCGTGGTCGTTGCTTTCTTCAGGAAGCGGTTTTAAATCGCTTCCTCCGACGGGCCATACTGCCGTGCTGAAATGCCTTATAGTGTTGCCCGGTATTTCAGTAAAAAGAGGGGTTTGAATTGATGACATTTAACGAATTCTCCCGTGGTTTACGCAATAAAATTATGCATAGCACAATGAGAGTGTAATACAACTCCAAAACTTAAATTTTGGAGGAAGACTTTCAAAAGGAAATAAAATTGCCAAATATCAATAATAAAAATCCCTAGTGACTTGAACGCGTTGCGCCGTTATAAAACCCTTTATGACTGAGCGGTATAACATAAAAGAATCCGAGGCGCGCTGGCGCGCCGCATGGGAAGAAAACAAATCTTTCGAGGTGTCGGAAGAGTCTGACAAGCCCAAATATTACGTGCTGGCGATGCTGCCCTATCCGTCGGGCCGCATTCACGTGGGCCATGTGCGCAATTACACGCTGTCCGATGTGGTTGCCCGTTACCGCAAGGCGCAGGGTTTTAACGTGCTCAACCCCATGGGCTGGGACGCTTTGGGGCTTCCCGCCGAAAACGCGGCGATGGAGCGCAAGACCCACCCCGCCAAATGGACGTATGGCAACATTGCCGAGATGAAGGCGCAGCTTCTCTCTATGGGCGTCGCCATTGACTGGAGCGGCGTGGGCGCGACCTGCGATCCCGACTAGGGTCTGCA
>CAZBNG010000058.1:0-13189 GCA_964493095.1 uncultured Pseudobdellovibrionaceae bacterium | reverse complement strand
AGGCGCAGATGATCCTTGATGTCGAGCGTCTGAAACGCCGCCGCCTTGTGGGTCTTTCTGATTTCGTGCGCGGCCTTAAGAGCGGGGTTTAAGGCCCGCCGGAAACGGTACTGTCATTGCGCGTGTCAATGCCATGGTTATAGCCTGGCGCTGTTGCGTTAAGACGGGCAAGCCATTCAAAAGGCAAGGCGGCGACAAGCACGCCTTCTTTATCGTCTTTGTCGAGTTTAAAACGGTAAATAGTTAAATTTTTTGCTGCTGCGGAATAAACAGGTAAGGTTTTAAAATCTGTGAAACTACCCGTTCGACCAGTAAGTTCTAGGGGCAAATAAAGTTGAATAATACGTAACGGCATTAGATAGCCTTGCGGGCCGTTCCGTCTTGTAAGAAGACAAATTCTGTCTTGGTCGAAAAATTTTCTCAGTTGCTGTTGTGAAATACTTTCATTCCTAAACTCTAGCCCGGTGAGTTCCCCGTAAGGCCCGCTTTCAAGCTGTTCCTCAATTCTTTGCATCAGATCCCTTGCATTTTGAGGCGCTATATTTTCAAGCGGTTTACCGTTTTGATAAAATGTTAAGGCGTAGGCAAGATTACGGAATGGGATTGCATCGGGAGTTATCGGTTTTCCAAATCCTTCTGGAAGGATAACCGCAGCGATGGAAGCGGCTTGCTCGGTTTTTTCTGGTCCGGGCTCTGGCTTGTCAGGCTCAATCTCCGGATCAAGCAGGCCGCCAGCGGGCGTAATAAATTTCAGATCGGGAATGTTGTCCGCCACCCAGCTGGGGCGTGCGACATGGAAGACCGGGCCGGTTTCACCGGGAAGGGCAAAAGGACCTGTTTTAGGGCCAATGACCGGTTCCACATGGGGGCTACTTTCGCTTGGTTTATCCGATCCTTGTGTTACCAGCCTGGTCAGGGTGTTTTGCCGTAAAGCGTCAGTTTTATTAAGATCGTCAATGGTGGCTTTCTCGCCCGCCAATCTTGATTTTTGCATTCTTGTAGGAATTGCCAATGAAAGCTCCGAATAACCGGGAACATCTTTGTTAGCCACGATGTAAGCAATTACGCCCCCCTGAAGCCTTACGGCAATAACAACAGGTTTTTCTTTTGCTGCATCGCCGCTCCTGCCGGCCTTTGCTAAAATATCGGGAATGGCTTCTGGGTTGTTAAACTGTTCTACACTCCACAAGGCACCAGCGGGTGGAATATGCAGGGTCGCCGCCGCGCGTTTACCTTTGCCGTTTTGTCTTGGCTTTTCTGATTTCGTCCCTGTGCCTGCGGGGGCGCCCGCACCATTAAATTTTTCTTTCGCCATTTTTTGCAAACTTTTTATTTCAAAGGAATCGTAAGGACAATTACCATATAATCCGAAGAAGTCAAGCTTTATGGTTAATGGATTGTGCGAGCCGGATAAAATCCTCCGGGGGAAGGTCTTCGGCGCGCAGGGTCGGGTCTATGCCGCATTGTTCCATCTGTGCCGCGTAATCCTTCAGGCTTGAGCGCAGCATCTTGCGCCGCTGGCCGAAGGCGGCGGCGGTCAGGGTTTCCACGGCTTTGAAATCCGGCGCACCGGGGGAGAGGGCGCGCGGGGTGAAATGCACCACGCTGGAGGTTACTTTCGGCGGCGGCGTGAAAGCGCCGGGAGGCAGGTTCATCACTTTTTTAGCCTCGCACAGCCATCCGGCCAGAACGCTGAGACGGCCATAGGATTTGCTGTCCGGCGCGGCGGTCAGCCGGTCGGCGACTTCCTTTTGAAACATCAGCGTCATGGATTTGTAAGCGTTTATATCCGCGCGGATATGTTCCAGCCAGCCGATTAGCAGCGGCGTGGCGATGTTATAGGGCAGGTTGGCGACAATGGCGCGCGGCGCGGGCGCGAGGGTGCGCAGATCGGCTTTCAGCGCATCGGTTTCAATAATACGAAGTCTTCCCTGCGCCGCTTCACACAGGCCCTGCAGGGCGGCAACGGCGCGCGGGTCGAATTCCAGCGCGGTAACACTTTTCGCGCCGGTTTTTAGCAAAGCGCGGGTCAGTCCGCCGGGGCCGGGGCCTATTTCGATGACGTTTACGCCTTCCAGATCTCCGGCGCTGCGGGCGATTTTATCGGTGAGGTTCAGGTCGAGCAGGAAATTCTGTCCCAGCTTTTTCTCCGCCCGTAGATTATGCGCGGCAATGACCTCGCGCAGGGGAGGCAGAGCGTGGGGATCGAAGGTGCTCATTAGAGACGGATTTCGATAAAGGCGCTGGATTTCAGATCCAGCAGTTGGCGGCGCTGCAGGCGGTCTAGCCGCTCCAGCCCGATGTCCTGCGTAATCTGCGCAGGGGAAGGCAGGGTATCCTCGCTCATTTTACGCTTATCGCGCAGCAACAGAATGTGATAGCCCTCCAGCGACCGGACAGGGTCGCTAATCTGTCCCTTTTCCATGGTTTCGAGGGCCTTGTCGAGTTCTTCGGGAAGCTGGTCCTGGCGTATCCAGCCCATCATGCCGCCCTGCGGCGCGCCGGCGGCCTTTGAGAATTGCTGGGCGACACGGAAAAACGGGGCCTTGTTTTCCTTTATTTCATGAACAAGACGATCAGCAAGCTGGCGGACCTGATCTTCGTCCTTGGCAGATTCCACGGGAAGGAATATTTCAGCGGCCAGATATTCCTCCAGTCCGACAGCATTTTTCAGCCTGTTCAGCACATCGTCGATATCGGTGTCGTTAACGGTTATCTGCGGGCGCAGGCTTTTTTGTATGACGCTGTTCCAAGCGATCTGGGCCCTGATCTGCCGGTCCATGGTCGCGGTGGAAATACGGTTTTGATCCAGTGTCTTTTTAAACTGCGCGACATCCATTTTGTTCTGGGCCGCGAGTTCTTCATAGCCTTTTTCGATGCTTTCCCCGCTTACTTCTATGCCAAGTCTTTTTGCCTCCTGGATTTTGAGCTGTTCTTCGATCAGTGAATTGAGGACCTGCGGCACCAGACGTTTTATGGTTTCGGGGTCCTCTCTCAGGCCGGAGGATATCGCCACCATACGCAGACGCTCATTAAGGTCCGACATCGTGATGGCGTCTTCATTCACAACGGCGGCAATGCGCTCGGTCTGCGCCGTGGCGACAAGCGGCAGGGAAATCAGGATCAAAAGAGCTAGATATAAAATTTTACGCATGATGTGCTTATAATATGACCCTTGGGACCGGCAAATCAAGCCGCGGCCTTTGTGTTGTGATACTGCGCCAGCCGTCCGCCGGGCAGATATGTTTCCAGGTAACGCGGCAGGACCATATCCATCGCCGTGGCATGAATGCCGAGATCCTCCAGTGTCAGGGCCTTGGACCCAACCACATTATCCGTCTTAAGAGTATTGACCTGATCGCAGGTCAGGGGCGGATTGGGCAGGAAACCAAGGAAAAACGCCTGGATTTTAGCGGCAAAGAAAGGGAGCGGGATAAGGGCGCGTTTTCTTCCGGTGTATTGGAAAAGGCGCTGGTAAATTTCTTTGAAAGAGACAGTTTCCGGGCCGCCCAGTTCATAGGTTTTTCCCATCGGGTTTTCGTTGTTGACCGCGGGCCGGGTCAGGGCCGCGATGACGGCATCGGCTACGTCGCCGACAAAGACGGGCTGGAAGCGCGTTTTTCCGCCGCCAATCAGCGGCAAGGCGGGCAGATAGCGCGCCATTTCCGCGAATTTTTTGAAAAAAGAGTCATCTTCGCCGAAAATGACACTGGGGCGCAGGATGGTGGCGTTTGCGAAATTCTTTGCCACGGCCTTTTCGCCTTCCCGTTTGCTGGCGGCGTAGCGGGATTTCGCCTTGTCCACACCCAGCGCGGAGATATGGACAAAACGCCTTACCCCGGCTTTTGTACAGGATTTCGCGATTTCCGCCGGAATTTCCGCATGGGCGCGGGAAAAACCGCCCCGGCGGCGCTCTCGCAGTATGCCGATGCAGTTCACGACATATTCCGCGCCTTGCACGGCGTCCGCAATGCTGGCGGGATCATTGTAATTGCAGGCAAAGGGCACGATCTGGCCCACGGAACCGCTGGGTTTGAGGAAATAGGCGCGCTCGGGAACGCGCGTGGCTACCTTGACGGTCAGGCCGCGCTTTGCCAGTTCCCGCACGACCTGACGGCCGACAAAACCCGTACCCCCGAATACTGTTGCGATTTTATTTGTCCGGCTCATGAAAACCTCTGGCTTGTTTTTGCCAATATGGTTCCTAACGCCGGTCAAGTCCAGATGAAACTTTTGGCCTGTTTTGCACGAATTGTAACATATGGGCCGGAATATCGCTTTCCTGATTTTGTTTGTAAGCCTCTTTGTCTTTTGGGGGCATAGGCTTTATGCCCAGTTCTCCCCCGACCCGGTTTTCAGCGTGAAAGAGGCGCAGGGGCCGGTCGTTGTGGAGCTGTTTACCTCGCAAAGCTGCTCCTCCTGCCCGCCTGCCGACAAGGTTCTGGGCGCGCTGGCGGAGCATGAAAACGTGATCGCCCTTTCGTGCAATGTCACGTACTGGAACCATTTAAGCTGGAAGGATACGCTCTCGCAGGAATTTTGCACCCAGCGCCAGCGCGGATATGCCGCCTACCGGGGTTCCGGCCGCGTTTACACGCCCCAGATGGTGGTAAACGGAGAAGAGGAATTTGTAGGCTCCAACCGGGGGCAGGCGCAGGACGCGGTTAATAAAGGCGCGGGGAAAATCGCGCAGATCAGCCTTTCGCGCGTTGGGGAGGAAGTGGAAATAACCCTGCCGCCGGTCGCGGCGGGCGGCTATACGCTGTGGGTGATGGGGATCGGTCCGGCGGTGACGCAGGATATTCCCTCCGGCGAAAACCGCGGCAGGGCGCTTCATTACACCAACCCGGTCGGCACGCTGGACAAGCTGGCAGCGTGGAGCGGGGTGCAGGAAAGCCGGAGTTTTAAAATTTCTGAAAGCGCGGAACTGGCGGGAATCGCCGTGATCGCGCAAAGCGGTGATTTCGGCCCCGTCGTGGCGGCCGGGAAGATGATGTTTTAGCCCTTGCTGATAAAGCTGTCCATCACGCGTTTATGGCCGGAATGTTCGAAATTGATGTCGAGTTTGTGGCCGTCGATATTGGTGATGGTGCCGTAGCCGAATTTATCGTGAAAGACGCGCTCGCCACGCCCGAAAACCGTGCCATCTTCGCTCTGGACCTTGCGGTCGAAGGCGGATCTTTGCGGCGCGGCGGTGCGCACCGACCCCTGAAAGCCGCTGGAATCCCAATGCTGTGAGCGCCCGGCGCCATAAGAGCCCATTTCGGAGGAAACCGCGACATGGGCGGCGGGCAGCTCGTCAACAAAGCGCGAGGGGATGGCGCTGACCCAGTTGCCGTAAATGCGCCGGTTCCCGGCAAAGGAGATATAGGCTTTTTTCCGCGCCCGGGTGATGCCGACATAGGCAAGGCGGCGCTCCTCCTCCAGACCCTTGATGCCCTTTTCATCCATGGAGCGCTGGGAAGGGAACAGCCCTTCCTCCCAACCGGGAAGGAAAACGCAGTCAAATTCAAGGCCCTTGGCGCCGTGCAGGGTCATGATGGTGACAAATTCGCCGCCCGCGTTGTCCTGATTTTCCAGCACAAGGGCGACATGTTCGAGAAATTCCTGCAGGGATTCATAATCCTGCATGCCCGAGACGAGCTCTTTCAGGTTTTCGATGCGGCCCGGGGCTTGTGGCGTTTTATCCGTCTTCCACATTTGCAGGTAACCCGATTCATCAAGTACGGCGCTGGCCAGTTCCGCATGGTGCATGTTATCCGCCAGCGAGCGCCAGCGTTGCAGGTCGTCGATGAATTTCATCAGCGCGGCCTTTGTCCTGCCGGTAAATTCATCGGTCTGGGTCATATCCATGATGGCGTCGTTCAGGCATATGCCGTGGCTGCGCCCGTAGGCGTAAAGTTTCTGGATCGTGGCGTCGCCGATCGCGCGTTTGGGAACGTTGATAATGCGCTCCAGGGCGAGGTCGTCGGCGGGCTGGGCGATAATGCGCAGGTAAGCCAGCGCGTCGCGGATTTCCTGCCGTTCGTAGAAACGCGGGCCGCCTATGACCTTGTAGGGGATGTTAAGCTGGATAAAGCGTTCCTCGAACTCGCGGGTCTGGAAGCCCGTACGCACGAGAATGGCTATCTGGTTGAGGTTGTAGCCCGGCTTCCCGCCCCGGGGGCGCTGGAGCTGTTCGATTTCTTCCCCGACCCAGCGCGCTTCCGCCGGGCCGTCCCACAGGCCGCGGACGGAGACTTTTTCGCCCTCGCCCGCTTCGCTCCACAGTTCCTTGCCAAGACGCGATTCGTTGTTGCCGATGACCGCCCCGGCGGCTTTCAGGATATTGTTGGTGGAGCGGTAATTTTGCTCCAACCGGATAATTTTCGCTCCCGGAAAATCGTGTTCGAAACGCAGGATGTTGCCGACCTCCGCCCCGCGCCAGCCGTAAATCGACTGATCGTCATCACCGACGCAGCAGATGTTGCTTTTGCCCTCTTCACTTTGGGCGAGCAGGCGCAGCCACATATATTGCGCAATGTTGGTGTCCTGATATTCATCAACCATGATATAGCGGAATTTGCGCTGGTAATCCTCCAGTACGCTCTTGTTGGCCGGGTCTTTCAGGATGGTGATAACGTGCAGGAGGAGATCGCCGAAATCACACGCATTGATGGCCTTTAGCCGCGCCTGATATTCTTTGTAAAGTTCGCCCAGTGCGCCGCCTGCTATATCGCCCACGTCATCGAGGCTGATTTGCGCCGGCAGCAGGCCGCGGTCTTTCCAGCGATCTATATACTCGATCATGCCCCGCGGCGCCCATTTCTTGGTATCGATGCCGCGCGCTTCCATGATCTGTTTGAGCAGGCGCACCTGATCGTCGGGGTCGAGAATCGTGAAGTTCGAGGACAGCCCGACAAGTCCGGCGTGACGACGCAGCATGCGTACGGCCAGCGCGTGGAATGTGCCCAGCCACCAGCCCTCTACGGGCGCGCCGCCCAGAAGGGCGCTGACCCGTTCGCGCATTTCCTGCGCGGCCTTGTTGGTGAAAGTTACGGCCAGAATCTGTGAAGGGTAGGCCCGGCCCGTTTGCAGCAGGTGGGCAAGGCGCGTGGTCAGGACGCGGGTTTTCCCGGTGCCCGCCCCGGCCAGCACCAGAAGCGGCCCTTCGAGTGTTTCCACCGCTTCGCGCTGCTCCGGGTTTAATCCTTCGAAATAGGGCGGCGCTGCGTTGCCCATAGCCATTTGTGAAATTGACGGTTCGTTCATGAGTTCTAAACTGGCGCGGAAGCCGTGCAAAAGCAAGGTGCAGCGGTAATTTATGCCCGCCTATAAAGACGTTCGGCGTGACAATTATTCGTCGTCGTCGTCTTTATCGGAATTATGGGCGGCGACAACCTGGTTGCGGCCGTTCTCCTTTGCCTGGTATAGGGCAGTATCCGCACGGGCGATCAACTGGCTCGGTTTTTCGTTAAGTGAATATTCGGCTACGCCTGCGGAAAGCGTGATGCGCCCGAGTTTTTCACCAGTGCTGCGGTTGACCAGCTCTTTTCCGGCCACGGACATGCGCAGCGAATCGGCCACCCGTAAGCCCCCCGAGAGCGTTGTTTCAGGCAGAAGAATGGCGAATTCCTCGCCGCCGTAACGGGCTGCCACGTCACGCCCCTTTACGCCGTCTTTCAGGGCCTTGCCGACAAGGCGCAGTACCATGTCGCCGATCTGGTGGCCGTGGTTGTCGTTGAAGCTTTTGAAATGGTCGATATCCATAAGCAACAGGCTGTAGGGTGCCTGCGTTTCCCGGGCTTCATCAGAAACCCGCTTGATTTCGTTATCGAAAGCCTTGCGGTTTGAAAGCCCGGTCAGGCTGTCGGTCAGGGCTTCCTGCCGTACCAGATCGAGATCTTTTTGCAATTCTTCCATCGCACCGGCAGATTTAACCAGTTCCTGTTCCAGTTTTTCATTTTTGGCCATCATGGCCTGCGTATTGCTCAGAACGGAATCCAGCACTTTTTTTACATCGTCTGCGCTGGCTCCGGCTTCCAGCTGCCCGGTCATATCTTCCAGCGTATGATTATATTCCGCTGTGGCGGTTTTCACGCCGCTCACCATGGCGCTGACGGCCTTGATGGTGTTCTGGATTTTATCCCCGGCCTTGCGGACATGCTCGTTTTCTTTGTTGGTGCTCAGGTAGCGCTGATGGAGGTCATGGCATTGTTCCTCGGTGATAGGCTCGCCTTTTTGCTCGATCAGCTCAATCGCGCGATTAAGCTCAGGGTTTGTGCGTGCATAGGCCACGTACCACAGGTCGTATATTTCAGGAGTGGGCGGCAGGCCTTCGTCGCGGATACGCTCGATGGCTTCCTCGGAATAAGTTTTTGCCTTATCAAGATCGTTGGAATCTTGCATGTTCTGCTGCACTCTGGTGTTTAATTGCAAAAACGTATACCCGAAATAAATATCTACTCAAATAACTATATCATGAAAAATTTAAAGGTCCGGTGAAAAAATGACAAGCGGGCTTTGCATGTTTTTGACGGATATTTCCCTTATTTATGATTTTGGATCAAAAGCTTGCCAAGATTCTCAAAATTTTCGACCATCGTATACAGGATTTCGGGGGTTTGCCTTAAAAAACCCTGCTCTTTTGCCTGTAAAATAGCGTTTTGCAGGGCGTTCCAGTATCCATTGACGTTAAAAACGGCAATCGGTTTGTCATGCAGTCCGAGCTGTTTCCATGTCAGGACCTCAAAAAATTCGGCCAGCGTGCCTAGCCCGCCGGGCAGGATGATGAAAGCGTCGGCAAGCTCGGCCATCATTTTCTGCCGCTCTTGCATGGTTTCGGTAATATGCAGCTTGGTCAAACCCCGGTGAGCAACTTCGCGCTCCATAAGCTGCCTTGTAATGACGCCTGTTACCCTTGCGCCGCCTGCCAGTGCCGCGTCCGCCATAATACCCATCAGTCCGACATGCCCGCCGCCATATACGACGTTAAAATTTTGTGTTGCCAGAAAGGTACCAACGGCTGCCGCATTTTCCTTGTATATGTCGTCGACCTGTGAAGACGAAGCGCAATAGACGGCGATAGATAGCAGTTTAGAAGGCATGAGGATGATTTTCCGAATTTTGAATCCAGCCAATTTATAGCGTAGCTAACGTCTGGTGCATAGGGCGGTTATGGGGGATTTTTATGCCCAGCGGCCGGTGTCCTCGTCTTCGGCCATCGGGGGTCTAGGTGCGTTCATAAGTGGCGCGGCGACCGCCATTTGCCTTTCCGGCGGCGGAGTGGCCGGGCTTCCCTGCATTGCTTTCAGGACTTCCTGGTAAGGAACACGGTCCTGGGGATAATGATAAAGACCAAACATCGTATCCAGCCGTCCTTCCGGGAAAGTCATGAGGGCCACCTCGGTGTTTAGCCAGTCCGCGTCAACTTTGGGTCTTTGTTCCTCTTCCCATTTAATATGGTTCAGGCCTTCGTCGATATTGGATTCCATCGTATTGAGGGCGACGATTTCAGGTACCAGATGCGCCTGAGGGTTGTCGGGGTCAATGGCCATGAGATCGGCGATTTGGTGGCCCTGATCGAAAAAGTCTTTCCAGTTAAAGCCTGATGTATGCATGGCAGGCGTTTTGCCGAAAGAAGGCATGTTGATGCTGGTTGTTTCAGGGTTTGACGGTGAGGAGGCAGATACTAGTGCGCTGGCAATTTTGCTGTCGGCAGCTTTTGCATCGATCTTCCCGCTTTTTACGTCGGTGATCGCATCTTCAACATCGCCAAGGGTGCTGGGCTTCATTTCGGCGGTAATCAGGGTGCCCTGACCGGTGATGCTGGTGGATATGGCGTCGGCAGCCATGTTGAGAACCATGCCTGCCTCTCCGCCTGCAGCCATGCGCAGGTCCGGGTATAATTGCTTTATATCATTATATCCCGAGGCCTTTGCGGCAGCGGCGACTTCGCCCTGCGCGGCGCGGATGACATTGGAAATTTGTAATTTCATGCCACCGACATCACTTTTCACACTGTGAAGGCCGCCTTTATTTCCTGTCTGAATCGCGTTTTGAAAATTTGTGGCATCTACCTTGAAAGCAGTGTTTGGGCAAAGGCTGGAGAGTATGGATTTTTGAGGGGTAACGACCGGAGCGGAGGATTTCTGACCGAAAACGCCGAGGGCATCGGTTAAATCACGGGCGGGATCGCGGTTTCCTGTGAAACCGTACCCCGCTGCTTTTCCGAAAGAGCCCATCAAGCCCATAAATTACACCACTCAAATTATTCTTTTTATGGAATAAGTTTATCGGTAATTTATTAAGGAACTCTTTATATTTGGCATAAAATAAGGGCGGGTTTTCGTGACCGTTAAAGCGGTGGTGGCTTGCGGGACTGCCATGTTCTTAACTAACTGATTTATTATGATAAATTGACGCGGCGGTAGCTCAGAGCTTCAGCCATGTGGATTTTGCTTATTTTTCCCTCATGCCCGGCAAGATCGGCAATGGTGCGGGCGACGCGCAAAAGGCGGAAATAGCCGCGCGCTGAAAGACGGGCGCTTTCCATGGTTTTGTTCAAAAGAGCGCGGGCATCCTCTTCCACCGGGGCGATAGCTTCCAAAATGTCGCCGTTGGCATGGGCGTTGATCAAGGTTGTGTTTTTAGGGTTAAGCGATTGAAAACGCTTGTTTTGTAGTTCGCGTGCCAAGCCGACCCTTGCCGCAACGCTGGCGGATGTTTCACCGCCCGCCGCGTTCAAATCGTTTACGCTGACCGCCGGGACATTGACCTGCATATCGATGCGGTCCAGCAGTGGCCCGGAGATTTTCGCCTGGTAATCCGCGCCGCACCGGGGGGCTTTGGTGCATTCGAGGTCGCCGTCGCCTAGATGGCCGCAGCGGCAGGGATTCATGGCGGCAATAAGCTGGAACCGGGCGGGAAAGCGCAAATGCTGGTTCGCGCGTGCGATGAGCGCCTCTCCCGTTTCCAGCGGCTGGCGCAGCGATTCCAGCGTGGAGCGGGAAAATTCCGGTAATTCATCAAGAAACAGCACGCCATTATGGGCCAGCGATATTTCGCCGGGCCGGATGCGGTGGCCCCCGCCCACCAGCGCGGGCAGGGAAGCGGAATGGTGCGGGTCGCGGAAGGGCCGCGCCTTTAAAAGGCCGCCCGCAGGCAGGGTTCCGGCCAGGGAGTGGATCATCGAAACCTCAAGTGCTTCGCGCGGGGAAAGCGTGGGTAAAATGCCGGGTAGACAGCTGGCCAGCATGGATTTGCCAGAGCCCGGCGGGCCGATCATCAGCAGATTGTGGCCGCCCGCCGCGGCGATTTCCAGCGCTCTTTTAGCGCTTTCCTGACCTTTTACTTCGCTTAAATCCGGCATGCGCACGGGGCCCTCATCGCGCAGGCGCGCCTCTGGGCGGCTTAGAATCTGTGTTCCCTTGATATGGTTGATAAGCTGGAGCAGATTTTTCGGGGCAAGGATATCGAGATCCCCGGCCCAGGCGGCCTCTCCGCCGCACCCTTCCGGGCAGATCAGGCGGTTGTCGTTCGCGCTGGCATGCATGGCGGCGGGCAAAACCCCGGCAACGGGCCGTATATTGGCATCCAGCGAAAGCTCGCCCAGCACTATATATTCCTCCAGCTCTTCCCTGGGGATCACATCCATGGCGGCAAGCAGGCCGAGCGCGATAGGCAGGTCGTAATGGCTGCCTTCCTTGATCACATCGGCGGGGGCGAGGTTGATCGTCATGCGCTTGGGGGGCAGCGACAGACCAAGGGCATGCAGGGCGCTGCGTACCCTCTCCTTGCTTTCGGCCACCGCCTTATCGGGAAGGCCGACAATGTTAAAGGCAGGCATGCCGCTGGCGATTTGCACCTGCACATCGACAGGCTGAACGTCGATGCCCTGAAAGGCGACTGTGCCGACCCGTGCGACCATGCTTATCCCCCGCTACAATAACGGGCAGTAAACGCGGCAAGTGTATTTATATCCTCACGATCTCTACTGTCAGGTTCTATTTTTTCCATTTTTAGCCTGGTCGCCACCGTTGATGCACAAATCATGATGTTTTCCTTGCGTTCATTTTCCGTATAATTGCAAAATGCGCCGTAAGTATTACTATCTCTCCACGGTAAATCGATAATGTTGAGACACAGGTTTACTGTTCCAGGCTTTTTAAACTTCTCAAGCGCTTTATTAAACAGGTCCTGTACTTCCTGCCGCTTTTCTTTTTCATAAATTATGCGCAGGTTGTATTTGCGGTCCTCCACATTGACAGTGAATGCGGAAGCATAGGAGACAAATGTAAGGGTACCGGCAAAAACTATAAAAACAGATAAAATTCGTAGCATTCGTCCCTTCCACTTTCCGAAAATACGGCACATTTTTAAAATTAAAACTGAAGATTGTAAATTTATCGCACGGGGGTGTGAAAAAAGAAAGTGCACGTTAACGATTGATTCATCTTTTGGGCTTACAAGGGGAGTTAGAGTGCGAAACAAGAGAGGCAATCATGCTAAGCAACCAACAACTCGCGACACTGTGTAATAAGCTTCAGGCCCCCGTGGTTATTTCAGAAATTCTTGACGAGCGTTGCGCTTTGACTGACGAGGTGCAATACGCTTTGCACGAGGTTATCAGCGACCTTAATCCGGACAGCGCGGTTTTGTGTATAGCGCTGGCGGCGCGAAAGATTGCGGGTATGACCGATTCAAATGCGCAGACCATTCCCATTATGCGCATGGAATGCGACCGGATTATTGAAGAATATGGTGAAATATTGATCCAGGCCGCCAATGAAAACGAAGAGGAGAGAGGCGAGCGCGTTCTGGAGATGCTCGATGTGATTTCCGAAGACCTGGAAGGGTTGACCGAGCTTCTGGAATTTTGCAGTGATTTCGTTTTCTACGACCATAAAATTATTGCCGAGCTTTGCTCTATTTTGCAGATACAGGCCCGCGCCCATGCCCTGATTACCGAGCAGTTCGCCATGGCCGTGGAGGCGCAGGGCCGCCACCTGATCGAAACGCTGGTGCAGGCCAATACATCCGTTCAGGCCGCACGGGAAAACGTAGTCGAGCCGATAGCCGCCAATACCGATAACGTGATCATGTTTCCCTTCAGGCCGAAAGGGGACTGATCCCAGGTAAAAGATTTCAGAGTTTTTTCTCCAATCACTTTCAACTTAAACACCCCGTTAGAAATGACGGGGATTTTTTT
>CAZBNG010000057.1:0-13203 GCA_964493095.1 uncultured Pseudobdellovibrionaceae bacterium | reverse complement strand
GCGTTTCCTGCAGATGTGCGCCGAGGATAACTGGCAGGTGGCGAACTGCACCACGCCCTCCAACTATTTCCACATTTTGCGCCGTCAGATGAACCGCGATTTCCGCAAACCGCTGGTGCTGATGACGCCGAAGTCGCTGCTGCGCCACAAGCTGGCGGTTTCAAAGGCTGAAGATTTTACGGGCAATAGCTCCTTCCACCGCGTGCTGTGGGACGACGATGCCAAGACGCTGGTGCGCCCGGATAAAGTTAAACGCGTTGTGCTGTGCAGTGGCAAGGTCTATTACGACCTGCTGGCGGCGCGCCGCGAACGCGACATCAAGGACGTGGTTATCCTGCGCCTTGAGCAGCTCTATCCGTTCCCCACGAAGTCGCTGGCCGAGGAGCTTCAGGCTTACCGCAAGGCCGATATTATCTGGTGCCAGGAAGAGCCGAAGAACCAGGGGTATTGGACCTTCGTCGATCCGTTGATCGAGGAAGTGCTCGACAGCATCGATCACTCGACCTACCGCGCCAAATATGCGGGTCGCAAGGCTGCTGCCGCGCCGGCGACGGGCCTGCTCTCCCGCCACCAGGCCGAGCAGGAAGCGCTGATAAACGAAGCGCTGGGGGTTTAGTCTAAACGCCCACCTTTGGGGTTTGGGGAGCAACAGAGGAAAGTTTTTGTTCCGCCTGAGGAACTTGGGCTTCAAGGGCCTCAAGGGCTTTAAGGAGTTCTCTCAAAATTCTCGGGTCAGGTCCTTTGAAGTTGGGATCAGCAGATGGTGTTGGTCTGAAATCGGCGCCTCTTGCATTAAACGCGGTCGACATCTTGTCGTAGTTTGGAAGTTTTGAAATATCGACAAAATCGGCACGTCTGTATCCGCCAACGCTTTGATCCTCGTTATAACTTAGCGACCGTATTTGTTTTGGGTTATCGGGGTTTATCTGCCATGTAACCAGAGAAACCTTGTCCTGCACATTGCCGTCTATAGCAAGGACCGTGTTGGTGGCCGGATTTGCAAAAAGAACCATGCTGACGTGGCCGCTCTTAGAGTCTTTCGTATGGATAATCGTGTCGGCCGGCTGGGGTAGATATTTGTCCCATGTTTTTAAGGCGGATGGCGCTTGTTTCTGGATTTTGACTTTCATTTGCTGGCTGTTTTGCTCCCCGATGTGAAAATCATTGGGGGCTACTCCTGCAAATTTTTCCAACTGGTCCATATCCCAGCTATAGAAAAGACCGCACCACTGGCTGCGTTTCCCAACGTGCCAAGGTTCACTGGTGGCGTATTGGTCAACGGCTTTGCCGCCATTATTGCCGTATTCCTCGGCGCCCAGATGAGATATTGCCTGCAGGACTGCGGCGCAGCGCACAGGGTCGGGAATCATGTGAGTAACGGCTTTTTGTATGCCATCCATTAATGTTTCTCTTTTCCACTGTGCCTGGATCTGCATGATTACGAATTGTTCATCAGTGATAATTCCGGTTGGCTCAAATTGGTTATCTTCTTGCCATTGTTTGGCGGCAGTGATGCCCTCGTTACCCCAGTGGTTGTCAGCGCCGTATTTGGGGAGTTCGTAATCGTTGTAAAGCAGTGCTTTTTGAACGGCCAGCGTCCCATAAGTTTTAATCGCGCTATTAGGCGCATTCTGGGCGGTTGTTTCGAAAGACGGCTTGGCAGAAGGTTTTGCTGAAGGTGCTGCGGCGGAAGCAGAGGATGTAAGTTTGAACTCCCAGTTCGGCTGGATACCTCCGGGGTTTGTAATTAAAGAAGGATAGGCATCCTTGTTCAGCGCAACGAGCTTGGCAACGGTTGTGCCGTGCTGGCGGGCGATTTTGTATAAGGAATCGCCCGGTTTTACCTTATAGATCCCGTTTTCCGTTTCCTTGGTCATGGCCTTCCCGCCCCTTGAAAAACTGCGCTTTTGCACGTTTTTCCATAGTTTTCCAGAAAAAGGTTAAAAAGAGGTTATCTCGGGCGGCAAAGCGGGGTATGAATGCTGCTAATGAACAAAAATTTCGATTTATCGGTGTATTTCGTGGCCGACCCCAGCGTTTGCGCGGGGCGGAATGTGACGGACGTTGTGGCTGCGGCGCTGCGTGGCGGCGTTTCCATGGTGCAGCTGCGCGATAAGGGGGCCTCGCTTGCCATAGCGCAAAAGGTGCGGGACGTGGTGGCGGCCCATAATGCCCAAAGGGCACGCCGCGTGGCCTTCCTGATTAACGATCATGTGGAGATTGCACAGGAAATTGGTGCGGATGGCGTGCATCTGGGGCAGGAAGATATGACCCCGCGACAGGCACGCGAAGTGCTGGGGCCGGAAGCGATTATCGGCCTGACGGCCTTTACGGAAGACCAAATTCGCGCCGTTGACCCGGCAGTGGTGGATTATATCGGCACCGGGCCATTTTACGAGACGCAGACCAAAAAGGGCAAACCAGTGCTGGGACCCGTGGAGGCGGGTGGTAACGGGGAGTTTTCAAGCTTGATTGCGCTGTCTTCTGTTCCCGTTGTGGGCATCGGCGGCATCACGCCCGGCAATGCACGCACGGTCATCGAAGCAGGCGCGCAGGGCGTAGCCATGATGCGTTCTATCAGCGAGGCACAAGACCCGGCAGAAGCGGCGCAGGCGTTTAAAAAATCCTTGCTTTAAAGCTGCTTTAGACCCTATGGTGCCGGTCTTTCTAACCTCTATTATTTCGATTTTCGAGTAGACACAGTATTTCCCATGATAATTTCTTCGAGATTTTATGCAGCAGTTCTGGCCGTTCCGCTTTCCATGGCGGCCTTACCGGCTGTCGCCGGTTGCCCTCCTGTTGATGCCGCCAAGCTTGAAGTAAGCACTACTTCGATCCCGCAAAATGGGGCGATAGATACACGTACACCGGCTGCACGAGTCTTTCATGCAAAAATAAAGGAAGTAACGCCCAGCACGGGTATGGCTTGTCCCGGCGATCTCACGGACTGGGTTTTAACTGTTGACCAGAAAGCTTTGTTGGATGCGGATAAAATCATTTTTGGCGGGAATAGGATTCTGACATTCGATTTTAATGGGGCTCACGAAAACAAGAACGTGCCCGTATTAAAAATCAGAGGTGAGGATGGTATAGGGGGCGCGCCTGATCCCGAAGCCGGGATTTTCTATTTGGTCTCTGTTCCTCCTTTCGTAGCAGAGATGATAAGTAATGCCGATGGCGTCGCCCTGCAATATTGATTTTTCTCAAATCTCTGTAGCCTCTGCCGTTTCCGTGGTTTAAAAAGGGGCATGGCATCCAACCTTCTTACCATAGCCGGATCGGACCCCAGCGGCGGCGCGGGAGTCCAGGCGGACCTTAAAACATTCTCGGCGCTGGGTTGTTACGGCATGAGCGTGATTACCGCCCTGACCGCGCAAAACACGCAAGGGGTATCCGGCGTTTATGAAATTCCCGCTGATTTTGTAAAGGATCAGATTGTCTCTGTGTTCGACGATATCCGCGTGGACGCCGTTAAAATCGGCATGGTAGGCAGTGTCGAGGTGATCGATGTGATCGCCGCCGCACTGGAGCGCTACCGCCCGCGCCATGTCGTCGTGGACCCGGTGATGGTGGCGACCGGCGGTGACCGCCTGATTTCCAACGAGGCGGCGCTGGCGATGAGCGAGAAGCTTATCCCGCTGGCCGACGTAATCACACCCAATATTCCGGAGGCGCAGATTTTACTGGGCCGCTCCTATAAGGATGATTTGGAAGAAATGGCGAGGGAATTGCTCACGCTGGGCAGCCGCGCGGTGCTGCTTAAGGGCGGGCATCTGCAGGGCGAGGTCAGCCGCGACGCGCTGGCCAGTGATGAGGGGACATGGGTGATGGATTTGCCCCGGATTAAAACGATCAATACGCACGGCACCGGGTGTACGCTGTCTTCGGCGCTGGCGGCGTTCCTGGCAAATGGCCTGAAGCTGGAAGACGCGGCGGGGGAGGCGAAATATTATATTACCTCCGCCCTGCGCCATGCCGATGAGCTGGAGGTCAGCTCTCCGCTCTTTGGCGGGCACGGCCCGGTGCACCATTTTTACCGGTTGTGGGAAGAATGAACGAATTTGACCTGATCAAAACATATTTCCAGCCGCTCTCGGATATCGCCTTTAACGACGATGCGGCGGTGCTTAGCGTGCCGGAAGGGCGCGAATTGGTAGTGACGTCCGACACGCTGAACGAAGGGGTGCATTTCAGGGCGGATGACGGGCCGGAATTTATCGCGAAAAAATCCCTGCGGGCGAACCTGTCTGACCTTGCCGCCATGGGGGCAAAACCATTTTATTACCAGCTTAATCTGGCTTTGCCCGAAGGCGTGACGCCGCAATGGCTTGCCGCTTTTGCCTCGGCGCTGAAAGAGGATCAGGAGGAATTCGGCATTAAGCTTTCCGGCGGGGATACCACGCGCGGGCCGTTATCGGTTTCCATTACCGCGATGGGCTTGGTGCGAGAGGGCAGGGCGGTGCGGCGCGGCGGTGCAAGGGCGGGGGATGTAATCCTGCTCTCCGGTCCGGTGGGGGAGGCGGTCGCGCGCGACTATCATTATATTCCGCGCCCCCGGACGGATTTAATAGAAATAATGCAGGAATATGCGCACGGCGCGGCGGATATCTCCGACGGGCTGGTGGCCGATCTGGGTCATATTGCGGCGGTCTCGGGGCTGAAGGCGTGCGTTGAGCTTGCAAAAATCCCGCTCTTTAAGGATACCGCGTTATCGGCGCAGGAGCTTCTGAGCGGCGGGGAGGATTATGAGCTTTTGATCGCCGCCGCCCCATCCGATGCCCCCCAGTTTCCGGGTTGCACCGTGATCGGCACTTTCGAAGCCGGGCAGGGCGTGGAGGTGCTTGACGAGAGCGGCAAAGCTCTGAGCTTTGCCAAAACCGGCTGGCAGCATTTTAGGGCGTAACAAACAAGGTGTCGCCGTTGATGATTTCTGCCCCCGCAGCAATAGTCCTGTGTACGAGGCCGGTTCCATCGGGATTATCAGTATAGATATCAACGCGTCCTGTCATCAGATCGCCAGGTTTTACGTCAGGGTGCTTTTCTGGATTCACCGGTATCTGTCGAGGAAATTCTTTGGCCTCAGTACTTGCATAAGCTTGAAATTGTAGATGAAGGCCGAGTGTCCCATCTTCGTATTTCACCACAGGTGCTTTTTCAAATACGACTTGGCCTTCTTCTTCCCATGCATTGGCCTCTGGGTTTCTTTCTATTGGTGGATGGTGTTTAGGGTGCCATTTTGGTGCCCAGTTGCTTGAAAAAGTTATCTGTTGCCCGTTTACCCAGCAATTTGCAAATTCCTCTATATAGAAAGGATCGCCAGGGGCACCTTCAGGGTCATCATTAAGAAAGCCATCTACGATGTCTCCCGGTTTCACGGTATTAGCTAATCTACCATTAGGATGAATCAGCGCAGTTATAGGTTTGCAGAGGTCGCTTCCTTGGTGGCCTCCAAAAAACAGAGATAAATAAAGTTCTCCATCAGGTTTTTTAGCAACGACTGCATCCTGAAACATGATGGATGATTTGTCGCCGAACCATGCGTTCGGTTCACTGTTCTCTGTTGCTTCACTCATTGGAATTACCTCATAAAACTCGATTTATTTCTAGAATTTTTGAAATATGTCAATATAATGCCGCCACGTCAATATTTTATTTGGGCATGCGTTTTTTTTGACGCAGGGCTTGCCATCGGCGCATTGTAAGAGTAATTAATACCAGACATTTTTTAGCAAATAGTTTTGACACACAAAGTACAGGATACATTATGGCGCAGATAGTCGTTCCCACCCTTGGAGAATCCGTTTCCGAAGCAACCGTGGCCCAGTGGCTCAAAAAAGAAGGCGAAGCCGTAAAAGCCGACGAGCCGATCGTCGAGCTGGAAACCGACAAGGTAACCCTTGAAGTTAATGCGCCTTCCGATGGTGTGATTTCCCGCATCGTCGTGGCGGAGGGCGAAAACGTGGAAGTGGGCGCGGTTCTGGGGGAACTGGAAGTCGGCGCCGCTGCGAACGATACGGCCATGCCCGCGGCGAAAAAGCCCGAAGCGCCTAAGGAAGAAGCAAAACAGACAGCCGATGAGCCTGTTATCCTCGCGCAGAGAGCCTCCGAAGCCGCCGCCTCTGCGCAGCCCGCGCAGGAAGATGTGAAAACATCCCCCGCCGTGCGCAAGATGCTCGCGGATAACAACCTGAATGCTGCCGATGTTCCGGCAAGCGGCAGTGATGGCCGTTTGAGCAAAGAAGACGTGGAAAACTACCTTGAGAAAAATGCCAAACCGCAGCAGGCGCCCACGCCCGAGCACTCCCCGGCGATGGCCGAGCAGAAAAAAGCCCCGGCTCCTGCGGTTCAGCCTGCCCGTGAAGCTGGCCCGCGCGAGGAGCGCGTGAAGATGACCAAGCTGCGCAAGGTTATCGCCAGCCGCTTGAAGGAAGCGCAAAACACAGCCGCCATGCTGACTACGTTCAACGAAGTGGACATGTCCGGCGTGATGGAAGCGCGTTCACAATATAAGGATGTGTTTGAGAAGAAACACGGCGTGAAGCTTGGCTTCATGAGCTTCTTCGTCAAGGCCGCCATTCAGGCGCTGAAAGAATTCCCGGCGGTAAATGCCGAAATTTCCGGCGATGAAATCATTTATAAAAATTACTACGATATCGGTGTGGCCGTTTCCACGCCGCAGGGCCTTGTGGTTCCGGTGATCCGCGATGCCGACCAGCTTTCTATGGCTGATATCGAGAAAAAAATCATGGATCTCGGCCTGCGCGCCCGCGATGGCAAGTTGACGATGGATGAAATGACCGGCGGTACGTTTACGATTACCAATGGCGGTATTTTCGGCTCCATGCTTTCCACGCCGATCCTCAATACCCCGCAATCGGGCATTTTAGGGATGCACAACATCGTGCAGCGCCCGGTTGTTCTTCCGAACGGTAACATTGAAGCGCGCCCGATCATGTATCTCGCGCATTCCTATGATCACCGTATTATCGATGGCCGCGAGGCGGTAAGCTTCCTCGTACGCATCAAGCAGGCGATCGAAGATCCGCAAAGACTGCTTCTGGATATCTAAGCATTTACAAGTTGTCATTCCGGCGAAAGCCGGAATCCATTGTAATTCAATTATAAAAAACTGATGGATGGACCCCGGCCTGCGCCGGGGTGACGATTTTGTTAGTCTGTTTGTAAAACTTCCGCTTCCTGCAACTGCCCCAGCGCGGTCAGGGCGTCTTCATCGCGGGCGCTTTCAAGATCGCCAATTCTGATTTTATAGATGCCCGCTCCCACGAGGTTTACAAGCTCGCGCGCCGTGGGCACGCGGCTGGAATACAGGTGGGCGGGGTCAATCTTCAATCCCTCGCGCGCGGCGATCATCAGGGCGCGGGCAAGGGGGTGCAGGATAAAGCTGTATTTGATATCGCGTTTTTCCATGGTCTCGGAAGTATAACCAATGGTCGGGTGGCGGATGGTAATAAGCGAGAGTGTTTCCCCATTTCCATTCTTTGCCCAGGCGGCGACGAAGGGTTCTTCGCCCATGTCATCATGAGCCTTTGTGATAAAATCCTCGAACGATCCCGATGCTTTTTCTATACGTGGCGGGCTTTCCACCGTCGGTTTATAGCCGGGTGGATGACGGGAGATAATCTCGAAGCGCTGTTCCTTGCGGTAAATCACAAAAACGTCGAGCCCGGCCTTTTCCGCGATGCGCATGGACATGGACTGGAAGGATTCGCCGCGCCGCGCCGCCCAGTCCTTATCAAACCCTTTATGGTCGATATAAAGTTTTGTGATGCCTGCTTCGGCCATATTCTTCATACAGTTGGGGCAGGGCGGATCGGTGATAAACAACGATGCGCCCGCCGTTTTAGGAGCGTGGAGAATGCACGCGGTTTCGGCATGGATGGTGCCGCTGGAATTGCCGATGGGCACCTGCGTGCCGATGGTCCTGGCGATAGCATCGGGCCAGTAATTGGTATAGCTCACGGCAAAGGGCATGCCCCTGTCATCCGTTCCGGCGATGGTTGCGGCGATCTTGTTATCCGGGTGCGGGCTTTGCGCCACGATATCGACGGCGGCCTGCATATGGTCATAGATGGAAGGAAGCTCAGAACTCATCCCGCAAGCTTAAGCAAAACCGCACGTGCCCGCCAGAGGTAATTAGGCGGCGGTCAAAGCGATCGTGTTGTCGTTTACCCGGTCTAGATTTTCAGCGGCGAAGCCATGAAGAGTGCGGGGCGTCAGGTTGTTCAGGCCGGATTCTGCAAAGAGCCTGGTGAGTTGTGTTTCCTGATTTTCGAAGCTTTGTGGCATAAATCTGGAGAGGTGGTGACCCGCTTTCAAATCTGCTTTGATGCTTTCGGCATGATCAAAAATGGCTTGTTCCGTTTTATTCATATCATTTCGAGGATCTTCTGAAGGCAGCATAACAGGACGGAACTGAGCTTTTATGCCAATAGAGACAGTTTGAAGCGACCTTTCTATGACTTCTACCAGCCTCCTGCGGGACAAGTGAGGATTGGTGCTCATAAGGCCGCTGGCCTCAATTTCCACTTCATAACGTTTGCCAAAATTGCCGGTCAGGTCTGGACGGGCGGTGCGACAGGCGTCAAAAGATCCGGAATACATGATGACATGTGTGCCGCTCTGGTCAGATATTAGATCATAACCTTCAAACCCGGCACGTTGCACGGCCATAATTCCCCGCACAAAGGCTTTTTCAGGATTGAAATCCCTGATAACGCCGGGCATTTTTTCACCGTGTTTTTCAAGTAAAGCTGCAAAAGCTTCTGTAATATTCAGGGATTGAAGGCCTTTTGCCTCGAATTCAAAGCGGTCAGGAAATTTACCGCGTGGCTTTATGCCTACTGACATGTCGCTGAATTGCCGGGCTAAAGCTCCGCCCGGTCTCCTCCCATTGGGAGCATGGTAGAAATTGAAGCGGGCACGCAGACTGGTTTGAGAAGGTGCATTTAACCCCAGGGTCACGTAACTAAAATCTCTGCGAAGATCAGGAACAAGCTTAAAACCGCTAACGTTGGCAAGGCGCTGGTTTGCACCAATAAAACCGAGAGTTTTATCTAAAAGCCAGCTTTCCTCAGGTTCCCAGTCATACAGGTTGTTATTATAATCTCGCCTTCTGGGAACAGAGTAGGAGGTCCAGTTTTGTATCCCTGTTTCTGCGGCGACTAACTGAGTTACGCGTTTAGTGACTTCTTTCCGAAATCCTTGTGGATCAAAACCCATTCTTTACTTATCCGTGTTACTCTATAGGGCTTTTGCGTACCTAGCATGAATCGCAAGCGCCATAATTTTTTTATCGTTACCGGCTTTATAGGGTACGGAGGTAAGGCAGGTCAAGTAGTTTTATGAAAAAACATTTGGGCTGGATTTCCGGGAATGTTTGCTCTATCTAGATGTTACAAAATTTCAAACAAATCAAAAACATGTGGATAGAATAAGATGACCGATAAATATGACGTAATCGTGATTGGTGCGGGCCCCGGGGGATACGTTTGCGCGATACGCTGTGCGCAGCTGGGGCTGAAAACCGCGTGCGTGGAAAAACGCGATACGCTGGGCGGTACCTGCCTGAATATCGGTTGTATTCCGTCCAAGGCGCTGCTGCATGCCTCCGAAGTTTATGAGGAAGCCTCGCACCATATGGAGGCTCTGGGTGTGAAAACAAAGGGCGTCAGCCTCGATCTGCCCGCCATGATGAAGCACAAGGACGGCGTGATCGAATCCAACGTCAAGGGCATCGAATTCCTGTTCAAGAAAAACAAGATCGACTGGCTGAAGGGCGCTGGCTCTATCACGGCGCCGGGCAAGGTGGATGTGGGCGGCACGGTTTATGAGGCCGATCACATCGTGATTGCTTCGGGTTCCGACGTGATTTCCCTTCCCGGTATTGAAATCGACGAGAAGCAGATCGTAAGCTCCACGGGCGCGCTGGAACTGGAAAGCGTTCCCAAATCCATGATCGTAATCGGCGGGGGTGTTATCGGGCTGGAGCTGGGCGCTGTCTGGCGGCGTCTGGGCACGGAAGTTACCGTGGTGGAATATATGGACAACATCCTTCCCGGTATGGATGGCGAAGTGCGCAAGGAAGCGCTCAAGATTTTCAAGAAACAGGGCATGAATTTCAAGCTTTCCTCCAAGGTCACAGCGGCGGAAAAAACCAAAAAAGGTGTGGCGCTGACGGTTGAATCTGCTGCGGGCGGCGCAGCGGACATGGTGGAGGCGGAAACGCTGGAAGCCGAGGTTGTGCTTATGGCGATCGGCCGCAAGCCCTATGTCGAGGGGCTGGGGCTGGACAAGCTGGGCATGGAAATGACGCAGCGCGGCCAGATCAAGGTGGACGAACATTTCGAAACCTCCGTTGAGGGCGTATACGCCATCGGCGATGTGATCCAGGGGCCGATGCTGGCGCATAAGGCGGAGGACGAAGGCGTTATTCTGGCCGAAATACTGGCGGGGCAAAGCGGGCATATCGATTACAACATGATCCCCGGCGTGGTTTACACATGGCCGGAAATCGCCAATGTCGGCAAGACGGAGGAGCAGCTCAAGGAAGCGGGTGTTGATTACAAAGCCGGAAAATTCCCCTTCATGGCCAATGGCCGCGCGCGCGCGATGAACGCCATTGACGGGTTTGTGAAAATTCTGGCCGATGCGAAAACCGACCGCGTGCTGGGCGCGCACATGATCGGTCCGAATGTCGGCGATTTAATGAGCGAAGTCGTGACCGTCATGGAGTTCGACGGCACGGCGGAGGATATCGCCCGGATCTGCCACTCCCACCCGACATTAACCGAGGTGGTTAAAGAGGCGGCTCTGGCGGTTCACAAACGCCCGATCCATATTTAAAATCCGATATCCACAAGTGCTTTGCTGCAAAGCTGCGCCTTTGCACATTCTTTGTCGCGCTGCACAACATCATTATGTTGCGTTGACGTTGTGGCGGAGATAATTTCCGACACTTAAAACCATTCAATAAGGAATAAAAAAATATGAATATCGAAAGATCGTTTGGAACAGCGGCAAGAGATGCACACATTTTGACACTTGTTTATGGGCGTGCAGTAGAAGAGGGGCGTGGGCAAGAGCAAGCTAGAAAACTTGCAAACGCGGCCGTAGAAAGCTTTTATAGTTTTGATCCGCCTGATTCAGACACGCGCCGTTTGACTGCCGGTCATCATCCGGGATATCCGGGCGACGTCTACAAGCCTAAGCCTGTAGTGACGCCAATTTCACAAGCACACGATCTAGTAGCAGCTTAGTCGTTACAATCAAAAAATAAAACTCAAATAAAAAGGATAAAAAAATGTCTGATTCTTCAGATTCAGTACGCGCGCGCCGCCACGCCATCATAAGGGATTTTGGTGCCGGAGCCTGGGGGGAAGGTATGGGCGGTGACGATCCCACTTATGGCGCTCCCTTTAGCGTAGCCACAATTGGGTATTGCGAGCAAATTACCGACGGGGCTATACCAGAAGAGGAAGTTGCTCCCCCACAAGCCGGAGAGCCTTTGCCTCCTGCTGTTGTTTAACCCCTCGGGTGAGCGGCCTTATAAATTTTCATTAATTCAGCGGCGTTAATCTCCGTATAACGCTGGGTCGTGCTTAAAGACGCATGGCCCAGCAATTCCTGGATCTCCCTTAAATTCGCGCCGTTTTCAAGCAAATGTGTGGCAAAGCTGTGGCGCAGGGCGTGCGGCGTGGCGTTTTCCGGCAACCCGAGGGAGCGGCGCAAATCCCGCATGGCCTTTTGCGCCACGCCCTGATTAAGCCGTCCGCCCCGGCTGCCGCGAAACAGGGGCTTACCGTCATTGCGAGGAGGACCGTCGGCCCGATGCGGCAATCTTGCTTTTTTGCTTTGGATTGCTTCGCCTGCGGCTCGCAATGACGAATGATAAGGGCACAGGCCCAGGTAATGTTTCAGCGTGGTTTCCACGAGCTCTATCACGGGCACTTCTCGTTCCTTGTTGCCCTTGCCGCGCACGCGAATAAAGCCTTCACGCGGCATATCATTCATATTGAGTGAGAGCGCCTCGTCGATCCGCAGGCCGCAGCCGTAAAGCAGGGTGAACAGCGCCGTGTCGCGCGCACCGATCCAGTCTTCCTTTGGCAGGAAAGCGGCGTTTTCCAGCACGCTGAGCGCTTGTTTCTGCTGGAGCGGGCGGGGCAGCTTATGCGCCTGTTTTGGCGTGCGCACCGTGCCGATCGCCGCGTTATGCATGATACCCTGCCGGTCCAGCCAGCGCAGGAAATTCTTGATCCCCGAAAGGGAGCGTGCGCGGCTGGCGTTGCCCGCACCATCCATGGCCTTGCGTGACATCCAGGCGCGGAAATCGCGCAAGCCCACCTCCGAAAGGTCGTTCAGGGCGGGGGCGTGGCCGATATGACCGCACAGGAAGGTCAGGAAATGGGTAAGGTCCGTGGCATAAGCGCGCAGCGTATGGCGCGATACGTTCTTTTCCACGCGCAGGTAAGCCTGCCATTTTTCAAGGCATTCAGTCAGGTCGGGGGCGCAGATTGCAAGAGTTTCAGATTTAAGCATGACAAGGCAGGATATAATTTCCTCCTATCATACTATTTTCCTGTTTATTTACGCAACGTCGGCTCTCTCTGGTGCGCCATAGGAGTTGTTGTTTGCGGAAGTGTCGTGATGTGAGGGGGCAGCCTTGTTAGTCAGAGTTTTTTTGCCCATCTGGTGCGCTTTTTCCAGAGCGGCTTCAAACCCATGAAGTACGCCATATGTGGCCAGGTCCATGATTTCTATATTTCCATCAGTGACACGCGCAACCAGGCCGTGATTATTCAGAGCTGCTGCTAACCGGGAAGGGTCAATCGTTATGTCGAAATTCAGCCGGGCATTATAAATGCTGGTATGCACTCCCCTGTCCATGGATTTTTTAAACGGGACAAAGTCTGAAAGAGGGATTCTCTCAAAAGAGGCGGCGGGAGTCTGGCGCCGATCGCGGCTAATCGTGTCGAAATCCTTCATAAGCAAACTTGGCGGGGCAAGTGACCGTATGGATTTTTCAAGCGTTGTTATTCGTGTAGGAAAGTCGCGCTCGTTCAGAGCTTTAATAATAACTCTCATATACTATCCTCCTGTGATTAAAGAGAAAATAGCATTATATTGATATTATGTCAAACGAAAGATCGTTTTACGTGCTTTACAGGCTATGCGGCAACTCCAGCC
>CAZBNG010000056.1:0-13300 GCA_964493095.1 uncultured Pseudobdellovibrionaceae bacterium | reverse complement strand
ACGGCTCTATCGATCTGGACGGGCAGGACCTTCTGGAGCTGGAGCCCGAAGAGCGCGCGGCGGCGGGCTTATTCCTTGCGTTCCAATACCCGGTGGAAATTCCGGGCGTGAATATGAGTACGTTCCTGAAAACCTCTATCAACGCCATCCGCAAGCAGCGCGGCGAGGAGGAGCTGGATGCGCTGGCACTGCTCAAGCTCATGAAGGCGAAAACAAAAGAGCTGGGTATTTCCGATGAAATGATGAAACGCAGCGTTAATGTCGGGTTTTCCGGCGGCGAGAAAAAACGCAACGAGGTTTTGCAAATGGCGATGCTGGAGCCGAAATTCGCCGTGCTGGATGAGACGGATTCCGGCCTTGATATTGATGCGCTGAAAATCGTGGCAAACGGCGTGAACGCGATGCGCGATAAGAAACGCTCCTTCCTTGTCATCACGCACTACCAGCGTTTGCTCGATTATATCAAGCCGGATGTGGTGCACGTCATGGCGAAGGGTAAAATCGTTAAAACCGGCGGGCCGGAGCTGGCCAAAGAGCTGGAAGCTTCCGGTTATGCCGAATACACGGATGAAAAGGCGGCGTAAGTATGGTTGCTGACAAGGTCATGCAGTTCCCGGTGAAATCCCCGTACGATCCTTCGACGGCGGCGATGTTTGCGGACTTTCCGCAGCCTACGCACGGCCCCGTATGGCTGAACAACGTGCGGGCCGATGCCTGGGAAAAGTTCAAGGAATACGGGCTGCCGACTGTCAAGCTTGAGCGCTGGAAATACACCAATCTCCCGGCTTTTGTGAAAAACCTGAACGTGCGTCCGTTCAATATGGACGTACAGGTTTCCAGCGACCGCCCGTATGCGCAGCATCTCGTAACCATGGCTGAACGCAATGAGCAATGGCTTGCCCCGCTGATGATGGGCGCGGTGCCGGGTGAAGAAAAATACGGCGACATGGCGCTGTGGTATTTGAACACGGCGTTCCTGCGCTTTGGTTTGATGATCGATATTCCCGATGGCCGCATCGTAGAGGAGCCAATCGAGATTAAAGCTTATGCCGATGACGGACAGTTCGCGGTGCCGCGTATTGTCATCCGCATGGGTCGCGGCGCAAAGGCGACGATTATCGAGAAAATGAAGGGCAAGGGCGCGTACTGGAAGAACAGCGTGACGCAGATCGTGCAGGAAGAAAACTCGCATCTTGAGCATTGCCGCCTTCTGGAGGATTCCGGCGAAGGCGTATTTACCCAGAGCGTACATTTCCGCCTTGCGCGCGATTGTACTTATAAAAGTTTCACGCTCGATCACGGTGCGGGCATTTCCCGGCGCTATGTGCATGCGCAGTTGCTGGGGCCGAATATCGATTTCGCCCTGAACGGGTTGAACCTGCTGAAAGATAAACGCCATGCGGAAGTAACGTACCTTGTGGAGCACGAAGCGCCGCATTGTACCTCCAGCCAGTTTATCCGTTCACTCGTCGCGGATGAAGCGCACGGGGTGTTTCAAGGTAAAGTACATGTGCATCAGGAAGCGCAAAAGACAGATGGTTATCAGCTTTCCAATGCGATCCTGCTCTCTGATAAGGCACAAATGGACACCAAACCGGAACTCGAAATTTACGCCGATGATGTGAAATGTTCTCACGGCGCAACGACCGGGCAACTTGATGACGAGCCTATATTTTATTTGCGCAGCCGAGGCCTTTCCGAAGCGCAGGCGCGTATGCTGATGTTGCAATCCTTTACCGCAGAGGTTCTTGAGAAAATCGGCGATGCGAAATTCCGCGGTATAGCGGAGGAGAAGGTTGAGAAATGGCTGCAGAGCGTGCTTTAGATATGACAGGTCACTCCGATATAACGCGTTTGCGTGACGATTTCCCCGTGCTGGCAACCACCATGCACGGCAAGAAGCTCGCTTTTCTTGACACGGGCGCATCGGCGCAAAAACCCCGTCAGGTCATCGAAGCGATGGACCGCGTTCTGAAAGGGGGGTATTCGAATATTCACCGCGGCCTGTACGAAATTTCGCAAAACCTGACTTCGCAGTATGAAGAAGTGCGGGAGAAGGCGGCGAAATTCCTGAACGCGGAATCGGATAAGGAAATTATTTTCACCCGTAACTCCACGGAAGGGATAAATCTTGTTGCGCAAAGCTGGGGCCGTAACTTCCTGCAGGCGGGCGACGAAATTATCATCACGGCGATGGAGCATCACGCCAATATCGTTCCCTGGCAATTGCTGCGCGACCAGATCGGCGTAGAGATTAAAGTTGTTCCCATTGATGAGCGCGGCGTGCTTGATCTTGAAGTATTTGAATCTCTGCTTTCCAAGCGTACGAAGCTTGTGGCGCTTACACATATCTCTAACGCGCTGGGCACGATTAACCCGGTCAGGGAAATCACGGCGAAGGCCAAAGCCTATAATTCTGAAATCAAGGTGCTGCTGGATGGCTCACAGGCGGTCGTGCACGGCGCGGTCGATGTGCGCGATATCGGATGTGATTTTTACGTTTTCACCGGGCATAAGCTCTACGGCCCGACGGGGATCGGCGTACTGTATGGCCGTTACGATGTGCTGGATACCATGCCGCCTTATCAGGGCGGCGGGGATATGATCGAGCGCGTTACCTTTGAAAAAACCACGTACAAGGAACCGCCGTTCCGTTTCGAAGCAGGCACGCCCGCGATTGTCGAAGTGGTGGGATTGGGTGCGGCGATTGAATACGTGCAGGCCGCAGGAGCGCAAAACATAGCGGCGCACGAAGCGGCCCTGCTGGCTTATGGTACGCAGGCTTTGGAGAATATTGAAGGGCTTAAAATTCACGGCACGGCGCCGGATAAGGCCGGGATTATCAGTTTCACAATAGAGGGCATACACCCCAGCGATATCGGCATGGTCCTTGACCAGTGCGGCGTGGCCGTGCGTACGGGCCATCATTGTTGCATGCCGCTTATGGATGTTCTGGGGGTGGATGCTACAGTACGGGCTTCGCTGGGCTTGTATTCCAGCAAGAGCGATATAGATCAGCTTGTAGCAGGGTTGCAAAAGGTAAAGGAACTTTTGGGTTGATGGAACAGGTTGCTGACGAAAGCATGGTGAAAAATGCGCTGGGCGAGGAGGGGTATGAGGAACTCGCCGAGCCTGCCAATATTACCGCGCCGGCGGATCACAAATTGTGGCCGCTGATCAAGGCGGCGATAAAGGAGATCTACGATCCGGAAATCCCGGTGAATGTTTATGAACTCGGTCTGATTTACAAGGTGGATATCTCTGAGGGAAACCCTGAGGAAAATAACGGTAAAAGCAATGTCCGCGTTGAAATGACGCTGACATCGCCGGGTTGCCCGGTCGCGCAGGAAATGCCCGGCTGGGTTCAGGCGGCAATCCTTCCTATCGATGGAGTGGGGGACGTGGATGTTGAAATTGTCTGGGATCCGCCGTGGGATCCGTCGATGATGGCGGAAACGGCCAAGATGCAACTCAATATGTTTTTATAATTTTGAACTACAAAGGACGCAACGTACGCAAAGTAAATGTTTATTAAAGTAAAATATTTTCAACTTTGCGTCCTTGGCGTACTTTGCGTCTGATTTTTTTTTAGGGGTAAAAATGAACGAAGATCCAATCGAAATCACGCAGGCGGCCGCAGCGCAAATTCAAAGCCTTCTTGCTAAAGCGCCGGAAGATACAAAGGGTCTGCGCCTGACAGTGAAGCCTACGGGGTGTTCCGGCAACTCCTATACGATGGAGTATGTGAAAAACGGGGATGACTTATCCGGTGATGACGAGTTTACCAGTGGTGGCGCACGGCTTTATATTCCGAAGATGCATTCATGGATGCTGTTTGGCATGGTTGTGGATTACACGGTGGATAATCTGGGGAATGCGCATTTCGCGTTTATCAATCCCAATGAAACAGGGCGCTGCGGCTGTGGTGAGAGTTTTACGGTCGAGCGTTCAGAAAGCTGACGGTCTATCGTTTTCGGCCTGGTTTAGCGCCCTGAATTGCCGCCATCCTTGGAGTAGGCATTGAGCCTCGTGTCCGTGCTCTGGCTGCAATAGGTGCGCGCCGCGCTGCAGTGCTGCCCGGAAGGTTTGAATGAAGTGTTGCTTTTGGAAATGCCATAATTATACATTACTATTTTCTGAGATCATTTGCCAGTAAATGTTTCTAAGCTCTTCATATTTTTCATTTTTCTGCCATGCCTTGTAAAGGCTACCAAGTCCCATTCTGGAGATTTCCAGCACTGATTTGTACCCGGCATCATCCAGATCGCGTACGATTTCAAAAGTTTTAAGGGCGATATCAAGGTTCTTCATATGTTGCGCTTCGCCGTATTCTCCGGTTTTAACTTCAGAAGCTTTGGGGGATTGGTCGTTTTTACGCGCCCATTCAAGTTCTGCCAGGGCGCCTGCAAAATCAATGGCTTGTTCAATTTTTGCGGCTGTATATAGTGCCGGCAGGCGCATGATGATGGTTTTATCGTTGGGTGCGAAGCATTGTGACACCGGTCCCGTCATGATTATCATTTTATAAGGGGCGGCCTCCAGCGATTTCATCAAAGCCTTGGCGCTTTCCGAGTATTCCAGAAATTTAAAGACTCTCTGAAGGATTTCTTCGCCGTGCGGATGTTTATACTCAATCCTGCTCATCTTCCGGCCGCCTTTTCCACCCGCACGTCACCGTTGTCATCAATTGCGGCGATGCCGGGATCGATTTTACCGGCAAACACGAAGGGCGCATTGACGATATAGCCGTTATCGTAATCATTGCGGGAGACTTTGATATCCTCGTCCGTGTAATTGTTCTTGTCGAAATTAAAGTCGATATAAAAACTGTCGTGATAAGGCAGGAGATGAGGGTCCTGCAGCAGGTAGATTTTTACATGCGGCTGCACGACGTAGGAAAGATAGGTGCGCAGGTAATCGATCACGGTTTCAGGGGTAAGACGGAGCAGGCCTTTTTCATTCAGATATTTAAACGGCTCGGCGCTGCCGTCCATATACACGACCTCTTCCCCGCTGCGGATGTAATCGAGGGTAAAAGGCGGTTCGCATATCAGGTTTTCGAGAAGGAGCAGTTCCGCATCCTCGTAAAACATAACCGGAAAGCTTTGCAACTGCATCAATTCCGGTTCGAAAACGGCGGCGTATTCATCGTGCTTTACGCGGGTGATGAAAGAGTTTTTATCGTCGTCGGATGCTACGCGCCATTCCATGCGCGTATTTTACGCTTTTATTGATCAGGCGGCAATCTTGTCGAGATGGGGCAGGGCGCGCAGCAGCAAATCGGCACGCGCGCCATCCTGATAGGGCAGCTCGCTTAAGGTACGCCGCCAGCTTTTTCCGCCGCGCTGTCCGTGATAAAGCCCAAGCATGTGCCGGGTTATCGATTTAACCGGCGTGCCGTGGTCTTTTTGCTGTTGCTCGATATATGGGATCATGGCGCGGGCAATTTCCTCGCGGCTTAATATGTCGCTGTTGCCAAAAACGCCGTGCTCGATTTCTGCAAGGAAATAAGGGTTCTGATAGGCTTCGCGGCCGATCATGACGCCGTCCAGATCTTGCAGGTTATCGCGGGTCTGAGCGAGGGTTTGTATGCCGCCATTAAGAATTATCTCCAGCTGTGGGTATTTTTCCTTCACCTGTTTTACCCGGTCGTAATCAAGCTGGGGAACTTCGCGGTTTTGCTTGGGGGAAAGCCCCTTAAGCCATGCTTTGCGGGCGTGAATAATGAAGGTTGTGCACCCGGCTTCCACAATTTTGCTCACAAACGTATCGAGAAATTCGAAGCTGTCGAGTTCGTCTATCCCGATACGGCATTTCACGGTGACGGGAATATTGGCGCTTTTGCGCATTTCGGCCACACACCGCGCGACGAGATCGGGTTCCGCCATCAGGCAGGCGCCAAAAGCGCCTTTTTGTACCCGCTCGGAGGGGCAGCCGCAATTAATGTTCACCTCATCATAGCCGTAATCTTCACCCATGCGGGCGCAGAGCGCCATATCGGAGGGGTCCGAACCGCCGAGTTGCAGGGCTACGGGGTGTTCCTGCGTGTTGAAGCGCAGGTGACGGTCCGCATCGCCGTGGATCAGCGCGCCGCATGTCACCATTTCCGTGTAAAGCCGCACGTTGGGGGCGATCAGGCGCAGGAAGTACCGGCAATGGCGGTCTGTCCAGTCCATCATCGGGGCCACGGAAACATGTGGTTTTTGCTCGTTTTTCGTCATAGTCCGCAGGTTTTACCCTGAAACGGCATTGGCTTGCAATCTTTGCCTGAAATATGGTTAAAATCTCTCATGCGTCTGACCTTGCTTATTTCTTTTCTTTTCCTGCTTGTTTCCCCTGCTTTTGCTCCGGCCAGGGCGGATGATCCTTATCGTGCCACCGAACTGCCTGTGCCGCGTTTTGTTTCTTTAAGGGCGGACAAGGTTTATGCGCGCAGCGGTCCGGGCACCCGTTATCCCATTCGCTGGGTGTTCCAGAAGCAGGGGCTTCCGGTGGAGATTATCCTGGAATACGACACATGGCGTAAGATCCGGGATATTGACGGCAGCGAGGGCTGGGTGCACCAGTCGCTGCTTTCCGGGGCGCGTAACGGCATTGTGGTTGGGGACGAACAGGTGGCACTGCGCCGCAAACCGGACTTGGACTCCGGCGTTCTTGCTTATGTAGAGCCGCAGGTGGTTGTCAGGCTTGAAAAGTGTACGCCCGGCTGGTGCCTTATGAACGCGGCCGGATATAAGGGCTGGGCGCAAAAGTACAAGGTCTGGGGCGTATACGGCCCCGAAGAGTTTGATTAAGATTTTGTGGCGCTTGGTGCGCTATCAAGGGCAATTTTACCCGTTGCGGCGGCGGGAACGCCAAGAAGTGCGGCAGCGCCCCAACTGACAGGTCCTGTTGCTGCTGCAGCGACGATAAGAGCGGCGGCGGCAAATGTAGCACAAAGACCTGCACCAGCCACCTCATTGAGCGGTCTTAATATATTTTTCATGTGCTTATAATGCCAGAATCTGTAAGCTTATGTCAATAAAAACGCGAAATTCCGATTTTTAAAATCTAATTAAATAAAAATTCACCTTGGCACTTTACGGAGTCCGAAAATTCGACTACCCTCATAACAGTATTCGTTCTGCGTTTTTCCACATTCTATTCACATTTTTATCCACAAACCCCGCTCTCTTCCTTAATTTCTGAGGACTTTTTTTTATGTTTGCACTGACCAATAAGCCCGAAATGGGCGCGCGCCTGTATTCCAGTATTGTTGATTTGGCATGCGACGCAGAACGCGGCGTTGACGGTATGAAGATGATTCAGCTGATCGCCGGCGTACTGGTGGAAACATATTTGCTGTTTGACGAGCCGGATCAGGCGATGATGGACAGCTTCGAGCGTCTTGGCAGGTTGCTGGGCACGGAGCCGATGGCGGGTGATGTCCATCCCGATGCTTTGCCGCCGGCCCATATTATCGATTACGAAACGGAGCGCGGGCGCAAGGCTGCGCGTATGCTGTTCGAGGAATGGCTGGACTGTGAGTACGAGTTTCACTCGCTCATTCTCGTGATCGTTCACAATATCCTTGTGCGCTGGGAGATGGAAGGGCAACCGCGCAGTGAAACGTTTCGCCTGCTGGTCGAATGTACGAAACTGTGTCTCGGCTTTGAGATTTCCGCGCAGGAGCTGTGCGATGTCGTGATCGAGCAAAAAGTGGCGCGCGAAGGCTGGTCTCTGGGCGATTGTATTGCGTCTTTAAGCGCCGTTGCCGGGCGCAGGCTGGCCATGTCGCTGAGTAACGATCTTTGCATGATATTCCGGGGTTCCGATCTGCCCGACACTCTGGATGCTGTCGCTCATGTGATGACACAGGAGGCTGTGCGTCTGGGGGTTCCTGCAGGTAGCGACTGGCGTTTCGGCCTTGCCGCCAATGATGTGCCGTTAAACCCGCCGATTCAGCTTGTGCGGGGAATAGATCCCTGTTGCACAGGGTTTTTCGAAGCGGTGACGATAAGCGATCACTACGTACAGGCGATTGCCTGCGCCAAGGCCGCCGGTCGCATGGTTGCTGTTGCGGCGGGGGGCGAGCTTCCCGAACTGGAACCCGCTATCGCCAAACCTCTGGCTATGGCGGCGATGACAGAGACATACAAATATGTATGCATGGATCACCAGGTCCGCACTTATTAGTTTTTTATTTAAAATCCGGAATTTAACGGGAGGAAAGGCAATCTTCTCTTGCGCCGCCCCCCCATAAATTCGTATAACAGCTGGAATATTAGTGGAGTTAAATAACAAAACGGTGGTCCAGTACGATGACTTTTGAGCCTAAATCTTCCTATTCCTACGACGAGATTATCGCCTGCGGTGAAGGCGAGCTTTTCGGCCCCGGCAACGCACAGCTTCCGCTGCCGCCCATGCTGATGTTCGACCGGATTACCAAGGTTTCGCTTGAAGGTGGTGCCTACGGCAAAGGTGTGATTGAGGCGGAATTTGTAATCAAGCCGAGTCACTGGTTTTTCGATTGCCACTTCAAGGGCGATCCGGTTATGCCCGGCTGTTTAGGGCTGGATGCGCTATGGCAGCTTCTGGTGTTTTTCCTTGTCTTTACGGGCGCCAAAGGTTCTGGCCGTGATTTAGGGCTGGGCGAACTCAAACTGACCGGGCAGGTGCTGCCGACCACGAAAATCGTGAAATATGTCGTGGATCTCAAGCGTGTGATCAACCGTAAACTGGTTATGGGGATCGGCGACGGCAAGATGTTCGCCGACGGCAAGCTGATTTACGAAGCGTTTGGTTTGAAAGTCGGGTTGTTTGAAAACCCGAACGCTATCGCCTAACCCTGACCTTAGAAAAAACAGCAAGGATCTATGATGCGCAGAGTGGTTATCACAGGTATCGGGATTATATCCTGCATTGGAAATTCACAGGACGAGGTTCTCGCTTCTTTGAAAGCCGGGAAATCGGGTATCAGTTTTGCCCCCGAATACGCGGAAATGGGGTTCCGCTCGCAAGTACACGGCAAACCGGATATCAATCTTGCGGAAGCGATCGATAAGCGGTTCTTCCGTTTTATGGGTGATGCTGCCGGTTATGTGCATCTTTGCATGGAGCAGGCGATTGCCGATGCGGGACTTGAGGAATCCGATGTTTCCAACGAGCGCACAGGCATTATTGTCGGCTCTGGCGGGCCCTCTACGCGCGCGCAGGTGGCGGCGGCGGATATCGCCCGTGAAAAAGGTCCCAAACGCGTTGGGCCGTTTGCCGTTCCCAAGGCCATGTGTTCCACGACATCCGCGACGGCCTCGACCAATTTCAAAATCAAGGGCGTAAATTACACGATTTCTTCGGCCTGTTCCACATCCGCGCATTGCATCGGCAACGCGGCGGAAATGATCCAGTGGGGCAAGCAGGATGTAATGTTTGCCGGCGGCGGAGAAGAGCTTGACTGGACGCTCTCCGTCCTGTTTGACGCCATGGGCGCGATGAGTTCCAAGTATAATGACACGCCGGAAAAAGCGGCGCGTGCGTATGACGCCAACCGCGACGGTTTTGTTATCGCGGGCGGCGGCGGCGTTGTCGTGCTCGAAGAACTGGAGCACGCCAAAGCGCGCGGCGCGAAGATTTACGGTGAAATTACCGGCTACGGGGCAACCTCCGACGGTTACGACATGGTTGCGCCCAGTGGAGAGGGCGGCAAGCGTGCGATGCTCAAAGCGCTGGAAACCGTTGCGACGCCCGTAACCTATATCAACACGCACGGTACTTCCACGCCGGTTGGTGATATCGGCGAGCTTAACGCCATCCGCGAGGTGTTTGCGGGCAAAGACATTCCCCATATCAGTGCGACCAAATCCATGACCGGACATTCGCTTGGTGCGACAGGTGCGCAGGAGGCAATTTACAGCCTGCTGATGATGCAAAATGATTTCGTGGCGCCCAGTATTAATATTGAAACCCTTGATGAAGGGGCGCAAGGGATGCCGATCGCGCGTGAATGCGTGAACGGCGTAAATCATGAAACGATTTTGTCCAATTCCTTCGGGTTTGGCGGGACGAATTGTACGCTGGCCATCAGCAAATATAAAGGATAGGACAAAATGAATGATCTGATGAAAGGCAAAAAAGGGCTGGTTATGGGCGTGGCAAACGACCATTCCATTGCCTGGGGAATGGCGAAAGCCTTGTACGGCGCAGGTGCGGAAATGGCCTTTACGTATCAGGGCGAAGCGTTTGGCAAGCGCGCGAGACCCCTGGCGGAATCCGTGGGCGCCAAGCTTATTCTTGATTGCGACGCCTCGAATGAGGATGATCTCGACAGCGTTTTTTCCACCATTGAGGATAAATGGGGCGCACTCGATTTCATCGTCCATGCCGTGGCCTATTCCAACAAGGATGAGCTTCAGGGCCGTTATGTGGATACCACTCTGGATAACTTTTTAAAAACCATGCACATCTCCTGCTATTCCTTTACTTCTGTCATGCGCCGGGCGCATCCGCTGATGAAGGAGGGCGGTTCCGCTCTCACTCTGACCTATTACGGCGCGGAAAAGGTGATGCCCAATTACAACGTTATGGGCGTGGCAAAGGCAGCGCTGGAGGCTTCCACCCGCTATCTGGCCGCCGATCTTGGCCCTTCGGGCATACGCGTTAACGCGCTTTCTGCCGGTCCGATGCGTACGCTTGCCGGGGCGGTTATAGGTGGCGCAAGAAGAACGTTTAAATACAATGCGTTAACGGCGCCTCTTCGCAGACCGGTTGAGCTTGAGGAAGTGGGTAATTCCGGGCTTTACTTGCTGTCCGATCTGGCCGGCGCCGTGACAGGCGAAGTACATTACGTCGATTGCGGCTTCAACACCATTAACATGCCCACCCATGACAGCCTGGATGCCATTAACGGCAGTAGTGAAGTCTAACGGCGCTGTTTTGGCTGTAAACGCGTTGTGCAAACGTGTTTTAACCTGCTGATTTTAAATCGAAATTAGAGTTCCTCATTTCGTTTTTCAATTTTGAGGGGGGAGGGTGCCCCTTCTTTTTTCGTAAAATCATGAAATTACAATTCTGGTGTTGATAGCGGGCATCTTACCAAAATAGCGGCAAAAAGTACAGGAATTTATTCCCTTGTTGGTTTGATGTCATTGCGAGCGCAGCGAAGCAATCTAGGTGGGACTTGTACAATTTCTAGATTGCTTCGTCGCCAATGCCCCTCGCAATGACGGAAAGGCTAATGCACACTAAACAATTCTTCTTCAATCACATCGGGCTGGTCGGAGAATAGAGTATCAACGCCAGAGCTTTGCAGCCCCCGGGCTTGGCCAGGTGCGTTGTGCGTGAAAGACAAATTAAAAATAACAGCCTTCGGGCTCTTCGATGTTATGCCACTCGGTAAATGAAAATATTTTTTTCCAAAGCAAAATGTAAGGTCTCTGTTTCGATGGGCGTCCAGCCGGGCAGCGGAAAGGCATTGCTGATAATGATGGTGCCGGGTTTAAGGTCTTTGCTAAATTTTTCTGCCAGTTTCCGGCTATGCCAGGGCGACAGGTAGAAAACAATCGCATTCGCATCGTCCAGGGAAATATCAAAAAAGTTATCACTATAAAAAGACAGGTTTTTAATCCCGTACAAATGGTTACGTAGCTTTGCCACCCACAGGGGAAGAGGTGATATTTCGTAAGCTTTAATATGAGCAGCGGGAAATGTTTTTGCCAGCGCGATACTTAGCCCGCCCCAGCCCGCACCAAGTTCATAAATAATAAAACTTCCTTCTGTCTCTTGCGGCATATGCCTTTCCAGCGCGGCGATTATTCTTTTTTTAACATGGGGCAGCGTTGGAACAGGGGGGATTTTTGCGCGGTGGCTGTAAATCTCCAAAACAGCAACCGTAAGGATAGTAACGGCCAAAAATATAATAAAAGCAGAGGCCATTTTTTAATGCACGCTAAAAAGCCCTTCCTTTATAACATCCGGCTGATCGGAAAACAGGGTGTCGACGCCATAGCTTTGCAGAAGGCGGGCTTCGTCCGGGTCGTTCACTGTGTACACCAGCGTCTTCATGCCCAGTGCGGCAATTTCATGCACCAGGTCGTGCGTGACAAGGCGCGAGCCTAAATTCATAGTCTGTACTTCCAGGTAAGAGGCAAGTTCCTGCCAGTTCTCCGGCATGTCATCGCCGCCGAGCAACAGGCCGCGCGCCCAGTCACCGGCCATATCGCGCGCCGTTTCAAGGCTCGGGTGCTGGAAAGAGGAAATCAGCAGTTTTTCGTGGTCATCCCAAATGGAGGAGAGCACATCCAGCGCCGCTTCCGCCGTTTCAATCTCGCGCCCGGGGCAGGGCTTGATTTCAAGGTTGAGTCCGAGGCCGCGATCCAGTAAAACGTCCAGCGCTTCCTCCAGCGTGGGGATTTTGATCCCGGCAAAGCCGTCGGCAAACCAGCTTCCCGCTTCCAGTTGCCGGATATCTTCATAAAGCGTATCGGCAACATTGCCTGCGCCGTTGGTGGTGCGCTCCAGCGTTTCGTCGTGGAAAATAATCGGCATGTCATCCTTGGTAAGCTTCACATCAAGCTCCACCCACTCCACGCCCAGATCGGCGGCGGTGTGAATGCTCTCCAGCGTATTTTCCGGGGCATAAGCACAGGCACCGCGGTGTCCGATTATTTTAGGGAGTTTTATTGACATATAATATATCCCGATGTTGTAGACTTTGATCCTTAAGTAAAGCGGTTAAAGTAATATGAATATGATCAAGTCACTTGTAAATGTGCCATCTTTAACAATCAAGGCGGTTGTAATAAAGGCGTTAAATGATGGCTAGGATAGGTGCTACAGCGCAAATTACTTCAGAACTTATTTTATCGGCACTCAACGCGGCAGGGGTGTTCCCGACTTCCCATTCCGAATGTCCTGCTTCGTTAAAGGTGGCCAGAAGACCCGTTTGTACGCCTGCAGCTGCTAGCATCAAGGTTTCGGCTCTTTCCCAGACAGGGCAGTGGCTCGTGTCTGAGCGTTGCAGCATTAGCCTGAAGTTTTGCAGGCTTATAGGCCGGTTCCCTTTGAGGAAATCTTCAGCGGCGTGGCTTCTGTTCGCAAGAAAGTGAGTTCTTGCGAGTTGTCTGAAAAAATCTGTTAGCTCGTCTCTTGTAATGGTTAGGTCGACGGTAACAGCAGAGGGTATGGGGCTGAATTCTTTAAATGTAATAGCCGGTCCGGTTTTTACCGATGGGTTATGAAGATAGAAAGCGGGAAAACCCGCAGGAAAAGAGGGAGAAAAGACTCTTCCTCCTAAAAACCATAAAATTTGTTCTGTAGCGCTTGG
>CAZBNG010000055.1:7005-14779 GCA_964493095.1 uncultured Pseudobdellovibrionaceae bacterium | reverse complement strand
TTTTGCGCTTCCTCGATGACCTTTTTCGCTTCGTCGGGAGTAGCCACCGGTTGCTGGTTGATTTCAACAACCACATCGCCGTCAAGCAATCCTTTTTCGGCGGCTTCGGACATGTTTTCGACGCTGGTTATGATAAGCCCGTCGACATCGTTGCCGATACCGAACTCGGCGCGCAGCGCATCGGAGAGCGGGCTTACCGTCATGCCCACGCTTTCGATCAGCGTGCCGGTCGCGGCGGTTGCGCCATCTTCCTTGGTTTCATCGCTAAGCAGGCCGTTTTCCTCGGCTTTTTCAAGCTCGCCGATTCTAACCTTTGTGGTGCGTTCCTTGCCGTCGCGCCAGTAAACGACATCGGCTTTCTGGTCGATTTCAGCCTCCGCAACAATACGCGGCAGGATACGCATTTCGGAGATATCGTGGCCGTTGAATTTCAGGATGACGTCCCCCAGCTCGATGCCGGCTTTTTCAGCCGGGCCGCCGGGTGTGACATTGGCCACCATCGCGCCTTCAGCTTTGGGCAGGCCAAGGCTCTCAGCAATTTCATCGGTCACGCTCTGAATACGAACGCCCAGCCAGCCGCGGCGCGTGCGGCCGAACTGGATAATCTGGTCGATAACGGGCTTGGCCAGCGCCGAGGGAATGGCAAAACCGATTCCCACAGACCCGCCGGAAGGTGAAAAGATGGCAGTGTTAATACCGATCACTTCGCCGTCGATGTTGAACATCGGTCCGCCGGAGTTGCCCCGGTTGATGGAGGCGTCGGTCTGGATAAAATCGTCATAAGGGCCGGAGTTGATATCGCGCTGGCGTGCGGAAACGATACCGGCAGTTACCGTGCCGCCGAGACCGAACGGGTTGCCGATGGCCACGATCCAGTCGCCGACACGCATTTTGTCGCTGTCGCCAAAATTGACGGCCGTCAGTTTTTTACCGTCGACTTTCACTTTCAGAACGGCCAGATCGGTTTTCTCGTCTACGCCGATGAGCTCGGCCTGCACCGTGCTGTCGTCATGGAAAGTAACACGGATATCTTCCGCATCCTTGACGACGTGATTGTTGGTAATGATATAGCCGTTTTCGGCATCAACTACAAAACCGGATCCGAGCGAAGCGGGGGGCACGGAAGGTATTCCGGGGCTGCCGCGGCGCTCCATGAATTTTTCAAAAAAGTCTTCGAAAGGGGAACCGGGAGGAAACTGGGGTAGTTCGGGGAAGTCTTCGGGCTCCGCCATTTTCTGGGTGGAAGAAATGTTCACCACGGCGGGCAGAAGGTTTTCAACGAGATCGGCGAAGCTTTCGGGGGTCTCGCGGGCAAACGCGGCACCGGGGCTAAGGACCGGGCCTGTCAGCAGGCATAAAATGAACAGGAAACGGGGTAGAAGGAGTCTCATGGTTTCACCTCAATTGTTGTTATTATTGCTTTACGTTTCTGCCGTAAATTTACAACTTACCGGGCGCTGTTAGCGTCTCTGAAGAACCTAAAGAAATCACTATCCGGTGATAAAATCAACTCTGTTTCAGGATTGGCCAGAGTAGTGCGGTAGGCCTCCATTGAACGCATGAAGGCATAGAAATCTTTATCCTTGTTAAAGGCGTCGGCGTAAATTTTAATCGCTTCCTTATCACCCTGACCGCGCAGTTTCTGGGCGTCGCGCTGGGCTTCCGCAAGAATCACGGTGCGCTCTTTTTCGGCGGTGGAGCGGATCTCCAGCGCACGTTCCTCGCCTTTGGCGCGGGTTTCGGTGGCGCGCTTTTTGAGTTCCGAGACCATACGCCGCACGGTTGATGTGCGCAGTTCCGGGGTAAGGTCTGCACGCACGATGCGGACATCGACGATTTCCACGCCCAGTGCGTCTTCGTGGATTTTACGGTTTACGCGCTGGCGGATTTCACTCATTACGTCGGTGCGTTCGGCAGAGAGCAATTCCTTGAGCGTGGTTTTACCCAGTACCGCGCGCGTGGTGTCGTTCAGGATGTTTTCGATGCGGGAATTGGCGTTGTAAACCGTGCCCAGCGTTTTCAGGAATTGCAGCGGGTCGACGATTTTGTAGCGTGCGAAGGTATCTACGATGATCGGCTCACCTGTCACATTATCGATGGAGGGTGTTTCTTCCGTGTTTTCAGGCTGGGGCATTTCATTTTCAGGAGAGCGGTAGCGGCCTGAGGACACGGCAGAGCTGGAAATCACTACTTGCTCAGGATCGGGATCGATCGGCAGAACGCGGCGGTCGAAATAGCGTACGTTCTGAATAACGGGGATCTTGAAATGCAGTCCGGGGCCGCGCGGCTCGCCCTTGGGTTGTCCAAGCTGGAGCACGAGGGCCTGCTCGGTCTGGTCGACGACAAAGAGCGATTGCGAAACGCCGAGCAGGGCGATTGCGGCAACGGCCAGAGGGATGAGAACGATTTTATTCATGGGCTTTATCCTTCTATCTTCCTGCTATCACTTCCTGCGTCCTGCACCGACCTGATCGAGCGGCAGGTAGGGAACCGCTCCCTGGCCGGCTTTGTTGTCGAGAATGATTTTATTGGCGTTCTTTAACACGTCTTCCATTGTTTCCAGGTACATGCGCTCTTTCGTCACGTCCTTGCCGTTCACATAGGCGCTGTAGACGGATTCAAAACGGTCGGCATCACCGCCCGCCTTGGCGATTTGCGCCTGCTTGTATCCTTCGGCTTCCTGCACCATCTGGATGGCGGCGCCGCGCGCTTTCGGCAGGATGTCTTCACGATAGGCGTCGGCGCGGTTTTTTACATCCTCGGCGTCCTGCTTGGCGGATTGCACATCCTGGAAGGCTTCCTGAACATCCGGGTGCACCTCCGCTTTCTGGATCAGGACCTGGCGGATATTTACGCCGGAGTTATATTCGTCGAGATTGGCCTGGATGATCTGGCGGGTGCTGTCGGCGATCTGTTTGCGGCCTGTCGTGATGATCGGGAACATGTCGGTCTGGCCCACGACTTCGCGGATGGCGCTTTCGGCCACTTTCTTGATGGTGTTTTCCTGGTCCCTGATTTCAAACAGGTATTGTTCCGCCGATTTTATATCCCACTGGATTACGAGATTCAGGTCCACGATGTTGCGGTCGGAGGTCAGCATCAGGCTTTCCTCGGCCAGTCCCTGTTTCTGGCCGGAGCCGGAACGCGTCACATGTTCCACAAAACCGATATTCATACGGCGCAGGGCATTCACATTGACCTTGGTGACCTGCTCAATCGGTGCGGGAAGGTGATAGCCCAGCCCCTCGGTTGTCTGGGTTCTGTCCCACGCCCCGAAACGCTGGATCACGGCATGTTCGCCGGGAACGACTATGTAAAATCCGCTGGCGAGCCACAGGCCAAGGATAACAAGGACGGACAGGAGGATGTATTTTGTTGCGCCTTCGGAGCCGTCGCCGGGAAATATGCCGCGAAAATTTTCTCCGGCTTTGCGAAGGATTTCATCCATATCCGGTGGCTCCGGGTCGTTGCCGCCGCCTTTGCCTCTGGGGGTGCGGGACGGACCCTGGTCGTCGTTGCTGTAGCTGCCCCAGGGGTTTTTGCCCTTACCCGTATTGTCGTCGCGACCCATGGATTCAATCCTCGTGCTTGTTATTGCGCTGTATTGATTATAAAAGCGTAACTAACAATATATTGTTTGAACGTGAAAGCAAGCCGTGAAGGCTTAATAATCCGGCACAAATGCGCAGGAGTGAAAAGTGATTACAAAACAACATGTTAGCGACGCCCTGAGGCAGGTCAGCGATCCCGACCGCGGGAGTGATATTGTAACGCTGGGCATGGTCAGCGGCCTGCAGGTCAGCGATAATGGCGAGGTTCTTTTTATGATCGAGGTGGATCCGCAGCGCGGCCCGGCGCTGGAGCCGTTGCGGCAGGAAGCGGAGCGCGTGGTTTCCCGTATTCATGGTGTTTCGAAGGTGAGTGCAGTTTTAACCGCCGAGCGCCCGGCCAATGTTTCACGTGAAACATATCGTGAACATCAGGGGCGGGGGGCGGATCCGCACGGTATGGATAAGAATCCGAAGCTGGATTTGCCGATCCGCCAGATTATCGCCGTGGCTTCGGGCAAGGGCGGGGTTGGGAAATCCACGGTGGCGGCTAATCTTGCCGTGGCTTTGGCTAAAAACGGAAAATCCGTGGGGTTGCTGGATGCCGATATCTACGGCCCGTCGCAGCCCAAAATGATGGGGCTGGAGGGTAAAAAGCCGAAATTCGACAAGGAAGAGAAGATTGTCCCGCTGAAAGCCCATGGCATAAAGCTGATGTCCATCGGGTTTATGATTAAGGATGATGGCCCTCTGATCTGGCGCGGGCCGATGGTGCAAAGCGCGATTTACCAGATGCTGCGCGATGTGGCGTGGGGCACGAAGGAAAGACCGCTGGATATACTGGTGGTGGATATGCCCCCCGGCACGGGCGACGCGCAGCTTACGCTGGCGCAGAAGGTGCCGGTTACCGGCGCGGTCATCGTTTCCACGCCGCAGGATATCGCCCTGATCGATGCGCGCAAGGCCGTGGCGATGTTCCGCAAGGTCGATGTTCCTGTGCTTGGCCTGATCGAGAATATGAGCTATTACGCCTGTCCATGCTGCGGTCACGAGGATCATATTTTTGGGCATGGGGGCGCCAAGAAAGAAGCGCAAAAACTGGGCGTTCCTTTTCTTGGCGAAATTCCGCTAAACGCGGCTATACGCGCTAGATCAGATGCCGGAAAGCCTTTTAAATTCGAGCCGGTTATTGTGCAGCAATTGCTGCAGCAATTATCCTAGTTGGCGATCAGTGTTTCAAAGGTAAAGGGCAGTTCCCCGTCAAAGTCCTTCTTGCTTACCGTTTTCCAGTAAGACTTATCCAGAACGGGGAAATAAGCGTCCCCGATAAAGGGTTCATGCACCCGGGTTAAGTAGATTTTGTCGATATAGCTGCGCTCCAGCGCTTCTTTGTAGATTTCCGCGCCGCCAATAATAAAAATTTCATCCACGCCAATGTTGCGGGCGATGTTGTATGCCAGCTTCAGGCCGTCTTCCACCGATGTGGCATAATGCAGATCGGAACCGGGGTTTTCCGGCGGCGTGCGCGTTAAAATCACGTGAGGCCGTCCGGGGAGGATACCGGGCAGTGATTCAAAGGTTTTGCGCCCCATAATCAGCGGTTTTCCCATGGTGACGGCCTTGAAATTCGCCAAGTCCTCGGGGATATGCCACAGGAGTTTATTGTCGCGGCCAATCACGCGGTTTTCCGCCATGGCGACGATCAGCGATATGGTGACAGGGCGGTTGTCTATGGCAAAAAGCTTGTTCATACGGCGCAGCTTATCTCATTCTTTTACCGTATTCCAGCGTGGAAAGCGCATGATTAAGTGCTTTAGACCGCCACAGCCGCCTTGATATGCGGGTGGGCCTCGTAGCCGACGAGCTCGAAATCCTCGAATTTGAAATCGAAGATATTCTTTACATGCGGGTTGAGGTGCATTTCCGGAAGCGGCAGCGGATCGCGGGAAAGCTGGAGCTGTGCTTGTTCTATGTGGTTGGAATACAGGTGCGCGTCGCCGAATGTGTGCACAAAATCGCCGGGTTTCAGCCCCGTTACCTGCGCCACCATAAGGGTGAGCAGGGCGTAGGAAGCGATATTAAACGGCACGCCGAGGAAAATATCGGCGCTGCGCTGGTAAAGCTGGCAGGAAAGCTTGCCGTCCGCGACGTAAAACTGGAAAAACGCATGGCAGGGCGGCAGGGCCATTTTGGGGATGTCGCCGGGGTTCCAGGCGGAAACGATCAGGCGCCGGGAATCAGGGGTCGTTTCTATCTGCTCGATCACGTTTTTGATCTGGTCGATTTTATGACCGTCCGGTGCGGGCCAGCTGCGCCACTGGTGGCCGTAAACCGGGCCGAGATCGCCGTTTTCATCGGCCCACTCATCCCATATCCGGACGCCGTTTTCCTTTAAATAGGCGATATTGGTGTCGCCTTTTAAAAACCATAAAAGCTCATGAATAATTGATTTCAGGTGGCATTTTTTGGTGGTGACCAGCGGAAAACCCTCCGCGAGGTCAAAACGCATCTGGTAGCCGAAAACCGAGCGCGTTCCGGTGCCGGTACGGTCTTCCTTGACGGTGCCGGTTTCCAGAACGTAACGCATAAGATCGAGATACTGTTTCATACGCTTAAATATGGGCGATTCATCGCGGTTTGAAAAGGGAAAGGCCGATGTTCAGGCGGTTTTTGCTGTGGATGCAGTCTTCGTACCCAATTTGAGGTGAGGGATAGGTAATCAGAGAGTGTATCCAAAAGCGATATCTGAAAGTATGGGATGGTTTGATTGTGTAAGTGAGGGCTTGGGTCACAAGGGGTTGCGCCCGGAAACCCGCGTACAACCTTTGGTATAGGGTAATTTTGAGAATATTTTCCTCTATATTTATTTTGACATAATTTTACACCTGTGTGTATATAAGCAGCTTGCAAGTGGCGCTTAAGCCACTCAAAAAATTAAGGAAATAAAAGCTGTGTGTTTCACCGGTGAAATTGTCCCCGATATCGATATGGAGCAGGTGCGTGAGAACGCCCTGATCAAGCTGGCCAAGTACGGTCCGAAAGCCGATATGACGGATGAAACGATTCTCTATCAGGAATGGATGAAGCAGCGGTATGGCTTCTATACTGACGGCATGACAATTAGGACGCATTTGCGCGTTGGGTGTGGAGATTTGGTAGTTCCACGGCCAATAGGGCATAATCCGCTCCTAAGGCAATCATTGTTTTCGCCTAGGGTCAAAGAAGAAGGTTCCGGCAGGGAAGTGGATGGTCTTAAATTTAACGGTTTTTCCGCGTGGAGAGAGTATGCGAAGCGCGAGCCCGCCCCCTATAACAATGCGTGTGTTCTATACATCGCAGGCAGGAAAGAGGGGCGAAGAGCTCAGGCGGCTTTGACTGAACCTCCGCAGCCCGGGCTCTCATAATTCTTGGAAATTTCATATTTTTGCCCTATAATAATAGGTGCTGGCTTGTCCAGCTATGACGCTAAACGCGGATGCGTAATAGGCGTCGTGGACCCGGGGGCAGTACCCGGCAGCTCCACCACTTCAGAAAAGGGTATTGTTCCGGTTTTCTGATGCGGCGGGGCTGAAACAGGATCGACACGCGCAGTAAAGGTGTTTTGCGGCGTTCGGCAATCCGCCGTTACCGGATAAATTTGATAGTTGCAAACGACAACTCTCAGTTCGTAGCCGCTAACGATAACTTCGTTGGTGATGTTCGCATCGCTGCTTAATTTGAGCAGTAGCGAAGCTACAATCTAATTCCTGTCCACTAACCTGGACAAGGTGGGGTTTAGTCCGGTTTCCTCGCAACAGAAAACCGGCATTTTTTTTCTCTCTTTGAGCTTTATACCGTTGTGGGGATTCTTCGAAATAATACCTTGATTTACCGCTCTAATATCTGCCACACATAGAGCATGAGTGACGATAGCGACAATATCCTGCGGTATGACAAAATGGTGGAGGGCGCTCTGCGCGGCGTTGTCCGCCAGTCGATCGAGGAAGTCATTAAACACGGGCTTCCGGGGGATCATCATTTTTATATCACTTTCCTGACCGATTACCCGGGGGTGGACATCCCCGATTACCTGCGCGACCGTTACCCCGGCGAGATGACCATCGTCCTGCAATACCAGTTTTCCGATCTTTCCGTTGATAGTGATATCCTGAAGGTGACCCTGTCGTTTAACAATGTGCCGGAGCGCCTGGTCGTACCGCTGGCCGCTATTACGATTTTTGCCGATC
>CAZBNG010000055.1:0-6995 GCA_964493095.1 uncultured Pseudobdellovibrionaceae bacterium | reverse complement strand
GCCGTGTTTCTGATTCTCTACAGCATGTTCCGCTCGGTGAATTTCGCCCTGCAGTTCCAGCCGCTGGGTGATGACGACATGGAGGGGCTTGATTTCGAACTGGACGATGACGATCCGGATGGCGATGACGATGGCCCGGGCGGCAAGAAAAAAGGCAAAAAAGGCGAGGAGAAGACCGGAGAGGTCGTGTCCCTCGACCAGTTCCGGAAGAAATAACGGTATGCTTATCGAGCGTAGCGAATTTAGCCAAGCCGTCATCCTGAGCGAAGCGAGGGGTCTCCTTAAGGCAGCAGAGATCCTTCAGCGCAAGCGCTTCAGGATGACGGAGGGTGTTTGATGTTCTGGCACGATTCGATCACCGAGGACGCCGGTCCCTACCGAGTGCTGCTCAAGCGCGGCGAGTTTACCGATCCCGCGCGGCATAACGAAGACGGCTCCGCGCGCGTTGTTCCTTTTAAGCTTTATCACCCGGAGGAGGGCTCCGGCGGGCCGTTTCCGACCATTATCTGGTCGCACGGTTTCGGCGGAAACCGTGACGGCGCGGCGTTTCTCTCCCGGTACCTGGCCTCTTACGGCTACAATATCCTGCATTTAACGCATCACGGCACCGACAGCAGCCTGTGGGAGGGCAAGCCCGGCCACCCGTGGGATCATTTGCGCGCGGCGCGGGTTAATCGCCATACGACGCTCAACCGCATGTACGACGTGCCTTTCGTGCTGGACCAGTTGCCGCGCTGGGTAGAGGAAAACCCGGAGGTCGGGGCGCTGATGGATATTGAAAAGCTGGGCATGTCCGGCCATTCCTTCGGGGCGCTCACCACGCAGGTGATGGCGGGGCAGCTTATCCCCGACAAGGACGGGAATCTTATCAGTATCCGGGAGGACCGGTTTAAAGCGGGAATCCTGTATTCCGTGGTGCCGGTGCGGCATTTGATGGCGCAGCCCGACACGATCAGGGCCTATAACGCCATTACGCTGCCGCTGCTCCACATGACGGGCACGGATGACGCCTCGCCGCTGGAGGATTTCGGCTACGAACAACGCCTTGCTGTTTTTGAAAACACGATCAAGGCGCCGCGGCATATCCTGGTGAAACATGGCGGCGACCATATGGTTTACAACGGCACACGCGGCAAGCTGGCGGAAAACCCGCTGCGCGCGCGGCATGAAAACCTGATCAAGATAATTTCGCTGGCTTACTGGGATGCGATGCTTAAGGGCGATAAAAAAGCCAAAGACTGGCTTGAAGGGCCGGGCGTGCAGGCATATATCGCTCAGGATGCAGAATACAGAACGGCGGAAGCATGAGTGAAAACGCAGTAGAAATTAAGGGACTGAACAAAACCTACAAGGCATCGGGGAAGTCCCCGGCGAAGGTGGCGCTGACCGATGTGGACCTGACGATCCCCAAGGGCTCGATTTTCGGGCTTTTAGGCCCTAACGGGGCGGGCAAGTCTACGATCATCAACATCATGGCGGGCCTTGTGATGAAAACGTCGGGCAGCGTTAAAATCTGGGACATCGATATCGATGAGGACGAGCGCAATACGCGTTCCGCCATCGGCGTAGTGCCGCAGGAAATCAATTACGACCCGTTTTTCACCCCGCGCCAGCTTCTCAATTTGCAGGCCGGGCTTTACGGCGTACCCAAAGCGGAGCGCCGCACAGAGGAGATTTTAAAAACGGTCGGGCTTCTGGATAAGGCCGATGCCTATACGCGCTCGCTCTCCGGCGGGATGCGCCGCCGCCTGATGGTGGCCAAGGCGATGGTGCACAATCCGCCGATCCTCGTGCTGGACGAACCGACGGCGGGGGTGGATGTGGAGCTGCGCAAGCAGCTCTGGGAGAACGTAAAAGCGCTGAATGCGAAAGGGGTCACCGTGTTGCTGACCACCCATTACCTGGAAGAGGCGCAGGAGCTTTGCGACAGGATCGCGATTATCAACCACGGGCGCGTAATCGCCGACGAGGATACGGAAAGCCTGCTTTCGCGCATAGATAACAAGGAAATCCGGTTCCGGCTGGACCGGCCGCTGGAAAAGATGCCGGAAGGGCTTAAAACCTATCAGGCCAAGAAAGAGGGGCGGCGCACGATTATGATCCCTTACCGTCCCGCAGACGCCATTGTAGGCACTATGATTGCCGAAATCCAAAAAGCAGGATACGGCATTGCCGATATTTCCACCTCCGAAAGCGACCTGGAGGATGTTTTCATCCAGCTTACACGCCAGAGTATTTGAGCGTATACTGCTTTGGTATAGGTGGACTACTTTCTGAGCTATAGTACTATTTTAGTACAATTCTGCGTTCCCTCTATTTCCTATATTTAAGTCAAATAAGAAAGGCGGATATATGCAGTTGCTTCGAAAAACTCCCGTTCCTGCAAACAATAACAACGACAAAACGGCCAAGCTTGAAGCGCTCAGCCGTTCCCAGGCAATTATCGAGTTTACGCTTGACGGTATAATCATTGACGCCAATGAAAATTTCCTGAAAGCGATGGGGTACAGCCTGGAAGAGGTTAAAGGCAAGCATCACAGCATGTTCGTGGACCCTTCCTATGTGAAAAGTAGCGAATACAAGAAATTTTGGGAAAAACTGGGGCGCGGCGAATTTGAATCCAATGAATACAAGCGCCTAGGCAAGGGCGGGAAAGAAATCTGGATTCAGGCGTCTTACAATCCGTTACTGGATAAACGCGGCAAGCCTTATGGGGTTGTGAAATATGCTACGGACATCACAGCCCAGAAACTTAAAAACGCCGATTACATAGGGCAGATCGAGGCTATCGGCAAATCGCAGGCGGTTATCCAGTTCAACCTGGATGGAACGATCATCGACGCTAATGAAAATTTCCTGAAAGCGATGGGCTACACTCTGGAAGAGGTTAAAGGCAAACATCACAGCATGTTCGTGGATCCTTCTTATGCGAAAAGCGGAGAATACAAGAAATTTTGGGAAAAACTGGGACGCGGGGAATTCGAATCCAGTGAATATAAGCGTCTGGGAAAGGGCGGGAAAGAAATCTGGATCCAGGCGTCTTATAACCCCATCATGGATATGAACGGCAAGCCGTTCAAGGTCGTGAAATACGCAACCGATATTACGGCGCGCAAACTGGAAAGTGCCGACGTTCAGGGACAGCTTGATGCTATCAGCCGGGTGCAGGCGGTTATCCAGTTCAACCTGGATGGAACGATCATCACGGCAAATGAAAATTTCCTGGGGACGATGGGATATAGCCTTGAAGAGATCAAGGGTAAGCAACACAGCATGTTCGTAGAACCGGATTTCGCACAGAGCGATGAATACAGGAAGTTTTGGGAAAAGCTGCGCCGTGGCGAATTTGAATCCCGCGTATATAAGCGGATCGGCAAGGGCGGCAAGGAGGTCTGGATCCAGGCGTCTTACAACCCCATCATGGATATGAACGGCAAGCCGTTCAAGGTCGTGAAATACGCAACCGAGGTTACAGAGTTGATGAAAACCGTCGATTTGACGGAAACGACGTCGGGCAAGATGCAGGGCGTTGCCGCTGCGCTGGAGGAGATGACGGCTTCCGTCGCGGAGATCAGCAAGAACATGACGCTTTCGAAAAAGGCGACAGACGAGATTTCCGACAAAATTGCCACGTCCGGCGAGGCCAGTGACCGCCTGATTACGACGATGCAGTCTATGGAAGCCGTTGTGGCGTTGATCCGCGATATCGCGGACCAGGTGAACCTTCTGGCGCTTAACGCCACGATCGAGGCGGCTCGCGCAGGCGACGCGGGTAAAGGTTTCGCCGTTGTGGCGTCCGAGGTTAAGAACCTGGCGAACCAGACATCGCAGGCGACGGACGATATCGCGGAAAAAATCGCCGAAGTGCAGTCGCTTTCCTCCGATGTTGCCAGCAGCATCAAGGAAATCGTCACTTCTGCCGAATCCGTGAGCGAGTATGTCGGCAACGTCGCCGGGGCGGTTGAGGAGCAGAGCGCAACGACCAGTGAAATCTCCTCCAATACGCAGCAGGCTTCCGCCGCGGTGCAGGAGATCAGCAACCGTATCAAGCAATTATCCGAAGCGGCGTAAAGTCGACGCAAGATTTTTTCACGCGGCCGGCATCTTGTCGGCCGTTATTTTTTGAAGGACAGGGAAAGGGGGATTACGCCAGAGAGTTATGGCGCGCCCGGGAGGATTCGAACCTCCGACACCTGGCTCCGGAAACCAGTGCTCTATCCCCTGAGCTACGGGCGCTTACGGATTTAGCAATAGCATAGAGGCTTTTATGAAAGCAATCGTAAGGATCAGTTCAAAGGTAAGCCGCCGTCTTTTTTATTGGTCCGCAAACGGCACGGTCGGCGGGGTAAAGCCGGAAGTATAGCGTGCGACACCTTTGGTGATACGCAGGTCGTCGATATAGCCTTTCGTCGTAAACTGCCCACCGCTATAATAGTTGTACCCGATATTCAATGGGCTATTGATATCGGCATAGGTTACAGTGCTTGAGGCTTTCAACACACCATCTACGTAAAATGAGGTTGTTGTGCCGCTGCGTACCGCAGCAATATGGTACCATTGCCCCGCGTTAATACCTTGTGCGGACGATGCCAGGTGAGTGCCAGTGAAGCTGCCTCCTACTCCAGAGGCGATGTAAAGCCAGTCATCAGTGCCGCTATAGCATAAATTCCAGCGATTATTATCATCCGCATACTGCCCAAGGAAACACTGATAATTCGAGGCGCCATTCGTTAGCGTATCCAGCCGCACCCACATTTCGATCGTCCAGTCGCCGGAGGATAAAGTCCAATCAGCGCTGTCCGGGGTTGAGAGGTAATCCCCGGTACCGTCGAAATAGACACTGGCCGCGCCGTACTTTTGCTGGGGCGTTGAAATAGCGGCGTTGCCATACGCGGTCAGGGTATGGCCGCTGTTGGAGGAGTCGGTAAGGTTTGTATCAAAATGTGTAAGCAAAGCTACGCTGCTGAAGCTGGAATCTGTGGCTGTTGGACCGCTGTCCGGAAACGCCGCGCTTGGCGGGGTGAAGCTGGCGGTATAACGCGCTACGCCTTTGGTGATACGGAGTTCGTCGATGTAGCCATCCAGATAGCTCGTATCCCCTTGCGCCTGGCGGCCGATATTCGGCTGCCATGTTGTTGAATAGGCGTAATTGGCCGTTTGTCCGGTTGAGGTGGCGTCTACATTTCCGTTCAGGAATAAGCGCATGGTTGTGCCGGAACGCGTGACGGCAACGTGATACCATTGGCCCGCCGATAAAGTGGTCGAACCGGCGAAAACAGAGCCTCCTGACGTATTGGTGTAGAATTTCAAGACGTTTGTTGAATCAACATAAAACTCGAACGGCCATTGCCCCGCGCCGGACATTGCGAAAATCTGCTGGGTTTTATTGATGTTGTTAAGGTATATCCAGGCTTCTACTGTGAAATCTCCGTCATCGAAGGCCCAGTCATTATCCAGAGGAAAGGAATAATAATCGCCCGTACCGTCAAAAGAAGCGGAATTGCCGCCAAATTTACTTTGGGAAGATGAAATTGCTGTATTGCCATATGTTGTCGCGCTATGGGAGCTGCCCGATGAGTCGGAAAAATTACTGTCAAAATGTTGCAAAAGAACGACGTTAGCGAAATAACTATCACCAGAACTACCGCCGCCGCTTGGAGCGCTGGTAACGATCATGCTTATCCAGTTTGTACCGTCGCAGAATTTGTAATCATGGTCGGTGGTAAAATATTCCCGCTCTCCCGCGGTGCCGGTGGGGTCGGCGCAGTCTGCTAAAGCGAGACTGGAAGAAAGAAGAAAGCCGCAAAAACAGGATATAAAAATGAGCGATAATGCCGTAAGGCGCATCTAAACCCTCCCGTTCTCATATGATGTTTTGCCGTCCTGCGTAAGGTGTTTCCCGCTTTCATTTATGTTATGGCACATAATAGGTTTGGGTAGAGCCGGTGTAATTAAGAGTAACCGGGCTGCCCCGTCTACAATGATTTCAACTTTGCCGTTTGTTGATCCCGAGGAACCGCCGCTGGCAGTTGTAGATCCGCTTGAGGTGACATAGCCGGTGTGGTAAAGGTCATATTTTGGCATGGTTCAACATTCCTATGGACGGGTGAAGGTCCCGGGGCTCGTGAAAGTGTGATAGGTGTAGGTACCGTCGTTCGTGATCGTGCCTCCGCTCGCCAGAACCGTCGTTCCCAGGTAGGCGAATACGACGACGCCATTGCCCCCGGGCCCGCCGTTGCTGCTCCCCCAGTTGGACCCGCCGCCGCCGCCGCACCCTCTGTTTGCGCCGCTACCGCCCGGGACGTTGGTGCCGCCGCTGTTTCCTCGCCCGCCGTCTCCGGCACCGCCGGCGCCATAACCGGCCCTCGCTGCCTCGAGGCGGGCACCGCCGCCGCCGCCGGAGCCGTAATCGAGGCCGTCTATCCAGATTATGCCCGCGCCGCCGTCGCCGTTGCCGCTGCTGTGGTTTCCACCGGCTGCCCCGGCACCACCGCCACCGCCGCCGCGCATGGTGCCGCCGGAGGCGTCGCCGCCATTGTTGCCGGAGTAGGAGCCAGTGGCAGAGCCGGCAGGGCCGCCAGCGCCATCGTTGTCACCGGCACCGCCACCGCCAGAGCCGCCATTGCCCCCGCCCCCGGAGCCGGACCCGCCGACCCCGCCGGCCAGAAGCGTGATCCCGAAGGCAACCGTGTTGCCGCTTCCAACCGTCGTGACGGTCGCGCTGTACCCGGAGGCCGCCTCAACCGTGTCGTTGTAGACCTCCCCGCCGCCGCCGCCGCCGCCTATGTTCGTCCCGCCGTTCCCGCCGGCCGCCACCGCGATACGGTAGACGGTAATGGCATTATTTGTCGTCACATCCCATTGATCACTGACCGAGCCGACAGTAATCGTTGCGCTGTTCATTGTGCTAGCGGAACCGTTAGACGTCAGGCGCAGTTGGACATATTGGTCCGCGTTTATTAGTCCCGCTGTTGAAGTGAAAGAAGGATTGGTGG
>CAZBNG010000054.1:8226-14958 GCA_964493095.1 uncultured Pseudobdellovibrionaceae bacterium | reverse complement strand
TCTTCCTCCGGGGTGGCTTTCTCTACGGTAAAGCCCGTGCTGCCGTCGGAAGACCACGTATGGGCGGTTTTGCTGCCCGCCTTGCGGCTGGTGACCGATACATGCGAGGCCACCATGTAAGAGGCGTAAAACCCCACACCGAACTGCCCGATCAGCTTGAGCGGGTCGGCGTCTTTTTTCTTTTTTACCTGCTCCATCAGCGCGGCGGTGCCGGATTTCGCGATGGTGCCGAGGTTATCGGCCAGCTCGGCCTTGCTCATACCAATACCGTTATCAACGATGGTCAGGGTGCGTTTATCCGCATCCCGGTAAATATGAATGACAAATTCGGGGTTGTCGGCGGTCAGCTCGGGTTTTTGGATGGCATCATAGCGCAGGCGGTCGCAGGCATCCGAAGCATTGGAGATAAGCTCCCGCAGGAACACGTCATGATTGGTGTAAAGCGCATGCGCCACGATATCGAGCAGCCGCGCGACATCGGCGGAGAAGTTCTGCGTGTTGCTTTGCGGTTTTTCTTTGGCGCTCATGGGTCTTATATGGCGCGCTTTTTTCAAAACTTCAAGGTGCAAACAGCAGGTTTTAAATGCGTTCCAATGCTTGTTATTCAGGCGACCTGCTTTGAATTACGGTGTTTCCGTCGGGCTGTTGTCTAAATTGTGCATCGCGCAAAGCAATTTCTTCCAGAGACATAATATGGACGTTGCCAGAATTACCAGAGCCTTCGCCTATAGTCATGTTCCCTATGCACAAAAGGCTATTTGGGGTTGGGGTTATGGTAACAAGATTTGTCTGTCCATTTTCACTTGGAACATAGAATATAACACATGGACGTCCCTGTTCATCTGACACCGTTTGATGACGAAGACCATCTGATTGTTGACCAAGGGGGGTGACAATCACCGAGCCGTCTGTTCCAACGGATATATGGAAGTTATTCTGCTGCTTCATTTGAGCCAATGTAGTTTGATCAGCACTGTTTGCTCTGTCCCTGAAATGTTTAGCGGTCATGCTATATCCTTCCTAAAAGTAGAAACTTAATTGTTGGTGGAAAAGATAGCATTGTTTTTTACGTTATGTCAAATAAAATTTAAGGGCAGAGCCACGTCGCTGACCATGATCCGTCATCGCCCCTGGTATAGACAAAACGCGTGTGCAGGCGGTCCTCATGCGCGATCCAGAATTCGATGCGGCGGGGGATAACGCGGTAACCTTTCCAGTATTCCGGGCGGGGGATGTTATCCTTGCCCGCGAATTCCTTTTCGTATTTCTTTACGGCGGCGAGCATATCCTCGCGTTTTTCATAGGGGCGGGATTGTTGCGAGGCCCAGGCGCCGATTTTGCGCTCGATAGAGCGGGTGGCGAAATACGCGTCGGCCTCTGAGGCGCTGGTTTGCTCTACGCTTCCCTCGATCCTGACCTGCTTGCGGGTGGATTTCCAGTAAAGGCAAAGCGCCGCTTTCGGATTTTGCGCCATGTCCCGGCCCTTATCGCTTTCGGCGTTGGTGTGGAATTTAAAGCCCTTATCCGAAATTTCCTTGAGCAGGACCATGCGGTTATGCGGGTTGCCGTCTTTATCACAAGTGGCAAGGTTCATCGCCTCCGGGTCGTTGATTTCGCTGGCGGACGCCTCTTCCAGCCAGTCTTTCACAAGCTGGATGGGGTCTGATCCGAACTGGCTGAAAATTTCTTCCGACATGGGGCGAAGGTTTTCCTTTCCGTTTGCGTATAAGGATATAATATGCACCTGAACTAAAAAGGTGTATATACGTTTGACCAAATTAAAAACGGGATTATTTTAAACCACAAACACTGAAAGGTAGATTGGATATGAAAAAGTTTGCATTGCTGACCATGATGGTGTCCTTACTGGCGCTGACGGCTTGCGATACCATGCAGGGGCGCGGTAACAAGGAATTGATCGGTGGCGGCTCCGGCGCCGTTATCGGCGGGGTTCTCGGCTCGAAAGTGGGCAAAGGCTCAGGCCAGCTCTGGGCGACGGGGGCCGGCGTTTTGCTTGGCGCGGTTCTTGGCAGCGAGATCGGCCGTTCCCTGGATAAGGCCGACATGGCCTATGCCCAGCAGGCCAACGTAAAAGCCCAAAGCGCGCCGATCGGCGAGCCGATTACATGGAATAACCCGGAAAGCGGCAACCACGGACAGGTTGTGGCGACCCGCGACGGTTACACGGATTCCGGCCGTTACTGCCGCGAATACCAGCAGACAATTACTGTCGGCGGCAAGCAGCAGGAAGGCTACGGCACGGCCTGCCAGCAGCCGGACGGTAGCTGGGAAGTCGTAAAATAACTTTTTCGTTGCAAAGGTTACAGGCGGGCCGCTTATGCGGCCCGTTTTTTTGTGGGCGGTAACCGTCATTGCGAGGCCCGGAAAGGCCGAAGCAATCTCTATCGGGAATCCATCTCTACTGTCTCCCCCGCGGAAGCGGGGGTCTTTTGATAATCGTGAAAGATTCCCGCTTCCGCGGGAAAAGCAGAATTGAGAAACTGCTTCGCTGGCCAGCAGGTTTCATCGCCATGACGGCAGGGCTGGGTATCCTGCTATTAACCGCAATTACTATACTGTTCAAAAACAGGATAAGCTCTGGATTTGCGCCGTAAAATGTGTAGGATGCTGGCTTGGAATAAATCATGAAGGTCAGGGTATTTTTTAGATGAGCCAAGCAATTCAATATCTTAAGGGAAAACGCGGTCTGATTATGGGGGTGGCCAATGACCGTTCCATCGCGTGGGGCATTGCCGCCGCCGCCGCCGCGAACGGAGCGCAGCTCGCTTTTACCTACCAGGGCGAAGCGCTGGAGCGCCGTGTGCGCCCGCTGGCTGAATCCGTCGGCTCTTCCATTATCCTGCCTTGCGATGTCACCGACGAGGCCAGCATTGACGCGACATTCAAGGCGATCGAAGCGGAGTGGGGGCAGCTTGATTTCATGGTGCATGCGATTGCCTTTTCCGACAAGAACGAGCTGGACGGCCTTTACCTGAACACCACGCGCGCCAATTTCCTGCGCACCATGGATATTTCCGTTTATTCCTTCACCGCCGTGGCCCAGCGCGCCGCGCCGCTGATGAAGGAGGGCGGTTCCCTTGTCACCCTTTCCTATTACGGCGCCGAGCGCGTCATGCCGCATTACAACGTGATGGGTGTGGCCAAGGCGGCGCTGGAGGCCTCCGTGCGTTATCTGGCCGCCGATATGGGCCCGGAGAATATCCGCGTGAACGCTATTTCCGCCGGGCCGATCAAAACACTGGCCGCCAGCGGTATCGGGGATTTCCGCTATATTCTGAAATGGAATGAACTGAACTCCCCGCTGCGCCGTAACGTGACGATCGAGGAAGTCGGCAATTCCGCGCTGTTCCTGCTCTCCGACCTTGGCTCGGGGGTTACTGGTGAAGTGCTTCATGTCGATAGCGGGTTCCACACCGTGGGGATGTGCGCCGTGGACAGCGCCGCGGAAACGGCGGCTCTTCTGGGGGGCATGGCCCCGAAAAGCGGCGAGGAAGCGGCTTAGTTGATTTGCGCGTCATTGCGAGCGTAGCGAAGCAATCTAGAGTCGCGAATGGGATTGCTTCGTCGCTAGGCTCCTCGCAATGACGAAAGAGAAAACATGATCTGGTTCAAAGATTACACACTCGATTATCTCAAGAAATTCCGCTCCGCCAATATGGGCACGCATATCGGTTTTGAATTTACCGAGGTCGGGCCCGATTTCCTCAAGGGCCGCATCCCCGTGGACGAGCGTACAACGCAGCCCTTTGGAATCCTGCATGGCGGGGCGTCGTGCGTTTTATCCGAAACGCTGGGCAGCGTCGCGGCGTGGATGACCATTGACCCCGACCATTACCGCGCCGTGGGGATAGAGATTAACTGCAATCACATCCGTGCTGTGACCGAAGGCTATGTAGTAGGGGAGTGCAGGGCGTTCCATACCGGCAAACGCACGCAGGTCTGGCAGACCGATATAACGGAAGAAGCAACGGGAAAACGTGTCGCCATCTCCCGCCTCACCGTCGCGATCATCGACCAGGGGAGCTTAAGCGCGCAGAAGGATGTGGTGAAGGTTGGTTAGAAGCTTGGAACAGTGTCACGCTTTATTTAATGTCTTCCCTGCGAAAGCAGGGATCTTGTGATGAAATATTACGTTTATATTTTGACCAATTTTAAAAAATTCTGAATATTCTATGCTGGGGAAGCCGGTTCTGCGGTAGGTAAACTCTGCGCAGGTTGTGCTGCATTTTGTTTATGGTGCTCTAATAGAGCCTGAGCCAGCTTAACGAGCGAGGGGGGCACGTATCTGGGGCTGGGGTTCCTGTTGTTTCCAATGCTCGGTATTTCCGCTGATATGCCGTTAAAATGAATTGATATAGGTTTGTTATCTGTGCGTTTAACGTTTCCGATGGTTGCTCCAGCAGTTTCGAGTACCCATAACAGATGCTCTCTTGTCGCAGGGGATGCTTTTTCGCCTATTGTGTCTCTTAGAAAACCTATTTGATACTTCATTGATGCCATGGCATTACCTTTTTTGTAATATGCCAAATGAAATAAAATTTATTTATGAATATGTCAATAAATAAATTCCCCAAAACCTCTGTGCACTCTGCGGTCTCCGTGTTAAAACATTTTTATGAGTGGAAACCGTTTCGGCACATTGTTTCAATACACGACCTTTGGCGAGAGCCACGGGCCCGCGATCGGCTGCGTGGTCGATGGCGTGCCGCCGCGCATCAAGCTGGATGAGGCGTATATCCAGCAATTCCTTGACCGCCGCAAACCGGGGCAGAGCAGGCACACGACCCAGCGCCGGGAGCCCGATACGGTGGAAATCCTCTCCGGCGTGTTCGAGGGGCTAACCACCGGAACGCCGATTGCCCTTTTGATCCGCAATCAGGACCAGAAATCCAAGGATTACGGCGATATTAAAGATAAATTCCGCCCCGGTCATGCCGATTTCACCTATCAGGAGAAATACGGCATCCGCGATTACCGCGGGGGAGGACGCTCAAGCGCCCGTGAAACGGCGTGCCGCGTGGCGGCGGGGGCAATTGCCCGCAGGGTTCTTCAATTTTGCATTCCCCGTGAAAACGGGGATCTGTTGACGCAATCTTTGAAAGATCCCCGCTTTCGCGGGGAAGACATTTTTTCTAACACGAACCCTGTCAAAATCCGCGGCGCGGTGGTGCAGGTGGGCACGGAGAAAATCAACCGTGACAATTGGGACTGGAAACAGGTGGATAAAAATCCGCTCTGGCTGCCCGATGCCAAGGCCGTGCCGCATATTGAGGAATATCTCGATAGTATCCGCAAGGCGGGGTCATCCGCTGGCGCTCTGGTGGAAATTCATGCCTCCGGCATTCCGGCGGGGCTGGGCGCGCCTGTGTATGACAAGCTTGATGCCGATCTTGCCAAGGCAATGATGAGCATTAATGCGGTTAAGGCCGTGGAGATCGGCGCGGGGTTTGAGGCTGTCGCCTTAAGCGGGCAGGATAATGCCGACCAGATCCGCAAGGGTAAGAAATTCCTCTCCAACAATGCGGGCGGGATATTGGGCGGTATTTCCAGCGGGCAGGATATCGTGGTGCGCGTGGCGTTCAAACCGACCAGCTCCATCCTTACCCCCGTAAAAACCATCGATAAAAAAGGCAAAGAGACGGATATTATCACCAAGGGCCGTCACGATCCCTGCGTGGGCTTGCGTGGCACGCCGGTGTGCGAAGCCATGATGGCCTGCGTCCTTGCCGATCACTGGCTGCGTCATAAGGCGCAGTGTTTGTAGAGCTTATTGTCGTTCAGGGTGCCAGAGATTGTCGCTTTTGTGAGCGACGTGCGTGGTTATGCCTGCCGCATTTTTGCTCTGGACATTGACCGGGTGTCCGCCCAGCTCAAAGAGCATGGCGCTAGAGGAAAACGTGCCCGGATTGTCGTCATTTAGGGCAGCGCGTGTTGCGTTTTCCTGCCATTCTTTTGCCCGCTGGATAATATAGGTATATAGGTCTTCAGAAATGCTGGCTTTTAAAAAATCTTTCAGCGGGTCGTCGTCGGGTATACAGGCTATGAAAAGAGCAATAACGCTATTTTCGCAATCTCCACTTTGAATATACGGAGCGAGTATTTTTTTCGTTTCATCGGTTTTACCTAAAAGGTAAAAAGTCTTGGCTCGAAGGTAATCTCTTAAACTGTTCTGTTTAATCCTGCCGCTTATTTGCTCAAAGGTTTCTATGTCACCAATTTTGGCGCAAGCGATGGCAAGTATATTGTTACTGTTTGCGTTGTACTGGTCTCTCAAACAGAGCGGTTTTAAGATATCAACGGCCTTTTCCGCCTTGTCGGTGTGAAGGTAGGCGCGGGCAAGGGTGCAGGCTATAAAGATATCTCCTTTGCCTTTAGGGTGGGTAGGCTCCAGCATTTGTATGGTGTTTTGGTACATTCCGACATTAAGATAGGCAGTGGCAAGCAAAGTGGTTGTGCAGATATCTCCTTTGCCACTGGAATGTATCGGCCTCAACAGGCTGATTGCATTTTGGTTTTCTCCGGCATCGATATAGGCGCTAGCAAGTATGTTAGCAGTGTATAGATTCCCTTTGCCGTTAGAATGAAGGGGCTCTAGCAGAGCGATTGCATTACGCGTCTTTCTGGAATGAGTATAGGCGACGGCAAGCAAATTGGCGGTGTATAGATTCCCTTTGCCGTTAGAATGAAGGGGCTCTAGCAGAGCGATTGCAT
>CAZBNG010000054.1:6504-8126 GCA_964493095.1 uncultured Pseudobdellovibrionaceae bacterium | reverse complement strand
TACGATCCTCTCCGGCGCGTGTATAGGCAAGTGCAAGTAAATTGGTTATGCTGGGAGTAGCTTTACCGTTCAATGTCAAAGGTTTCAGTAGCGCTATAGCATCCGTCAAACGCTGGTTTTCAATATAATAATTACCAAGCTGGTGGGGGTGGTAGGGATCATCGGGGAACTCTTCGATCGCGAACTTTAAAAACACTTCTGCACATTCTTGCCAGAGATTGTGCTTTTTTAGTGAGTTTTGACAATCCGTGAAGAGTAGGGTGGGCTTTTTGGTGTTTATGGCATAACGCAGTGCATGTGCTATATATTGCAGCCCTTCTTTTTGGTAACCGGCTTCAAGCAGTTTATCTCCCCAAATTAACAGCCAGTTGGGAAAATCATATCCCCAAAGGTTTACAGCTCGTTCTACTGGGTGACCGGGGCTTGCTTCGTTGGCCGGAATGGCATTAAGCGCTTCAATAGTTTGCAAAAAGTTAAATTTTACCGCATGTGCGAATACCCCGCGTACAGGGGCCGTAGTTTCAGGCGGTGCTTTTAGTTCGTTCTGGACCATGCGTTTTTTTAAAATCCCCTCAAAATTATGTCAATAAAATAATTCTCTTAAATTTTTGGTTTCTTTTGTGATAAAAGGTAGGCCATGCCTTATCCCAAACGCCGTCCTTTATATGCTTCTGCTCTGCCGCGGGCGGTGAAATCGCCTAAAATCCGCTGGCGTATCCTGCCGATTATCTGGATGGCGCTTAAACGCACCTGCACGTTTATCGGCGCTATTGTGCTGATTTCCGCCGTTATAGGCATTTACAGCGCCTCGCGTTTTGTAGGGCAGAGCACGCAGTCTTTGCCCGGGGAAATGGTTCTGGTTCTTCAGTTGGAAGACGACCCGGAGGAAATTCCCATGGGCGGCGGGTTTAGTGACCCGTTTGCCGGGGCAAAACCTTCGCTGCGCCAGAGTGTTGACGCGATTGACTCCGCCGCCGCCGATCCGCGCGTTAAAGGGATCGTGGCGCGCATGAGCGATAGCAGTTTCTCGCTCACTCATGCTCAGGAGCTTCGCGCCGCTATCAAGCGCTTCCGCGAAAGCGGGAAGTTTGCCTATATTTATTCCTCCTCCTATGGCGAAGGCGCGGGAGGGCTGGGCCGTTATTACCTGGCCAGTGCGTTTGGCGAGATTTGGATGCAGCCCTTGGGTATTATCTCCATTCCGGGCATCAGCGCGGAAATGCCGTTTTTCCGTGGCACGCTGGACAAGCTGGGCGTGGTGCCGCAGTTCTTCAAGCGTAAGCAATACAAGACAGCCTATGAAAACATTACCGATGCGCAGCCCTCGGAAGCCAACAAGGAAATGCTGGGTGCATTGCTGGGCGATTTCCGTAAGCAGATCGTCAGTAATATCGCCGATGACGGGCGCGTGGACGCCAAAACGTTCGAGAAGCTTGTTGACCGCGGCATATTGCTGTCCGATGAAGCGCTCAAGGCCGGGCTGATTACCCATGTGGATTATGCCGATACGTTGCTTGACCATATCCGTGAAGAGGTGACGGGCGACCCGGACAGCGACGACCTTCCTTTTGTGAACATGGAGGATTACGCCGCGCACGTGGCGCGTAAAGCGCATCAGAAAA
>CAZBNG010000054.1:0-6494 GCA_964493095.1 uncultured Pseudobdellovibrionaceae bacterium | reverse complement strand
GCGAGGGACGTGGCAAAAAGGTGGCGCTGGTTTATGTCGTCGGCGCCATTATGGAGGACAGCCCCGGCGGCGGGCAAGTGGCGGCGGCCAGCGATATCGCCCCGGCCATATTCGACGCGGCGGATGACGATACGGTGGGCGCGATCGTGCTAAGGATCGACAGTCCCGGCGGTTCCCCGGTGGCATCGGAATCCATCCTGCGCGCCATTGAAAAGGCCAAGGAGAAGGGCAAGCTGGTGATCGTATCCATGAGCACGGCGGCGGCATCGGGCGGTTACTGGGTGGCGGCGTATGCGGACCGTATTTTCACCATGCCCATGACCATGACGGGTTCGATCGGCGTGCTGGGCGGCAAGGTGGCCGTGCAGGGCCTTTCCGATAAAGCCGGCGTGACATGGGACCGCAGCCAGCGCTGGGGCGAGAATGCCGGTATCTGGTCGACCGTCACGCCGTTTTCCGAAAGCGAGGCGGAACGCATGAACGCCATGCTCGATAGCGTTTATGCTCAGTTTATCGCCCGCGTTGCCAAAGGGCGCGGCATGGATAAAGCGGAAGTGGAGAAGATCGCCAAGGGCCGCGTATGGAGCGGAAAGCGCGCTGTGGAACTGGGGCTGGCCGATGAGCTGGGCGGGCTGGACGCCGCGCTGGATTTTGCCGCCAAAGCACAAGGACTGGAATCACGTAAAGACCTGAATATCACCGTTACGCCCAAACCGCCTACGCCGCTGGAACATTTGATGGAGCTGCTGGGAACGCAGGCGGCGCTCGGTCCCGCGCTTGAAGGGTTGCGCCATGTGATGGAAAAGGTTGAACCCTTGAGCGCGCAGCTGCGCATTATAGAGAACCCCGCCGATTATATGGCCTTTGAGCCGTTGCAGGTGCGCTAGGTAATCAAGCCGCCTTGGTTTTGGCGGCGCTTTTGCTGCCGTTTTTCTGCGGCGGCTTGCCCAGCAAACTCTCCAGCTTTTTTCGGAGCTCAAAATAGGACATGACGATATGTTCCGGTCCGACGCCGCGCTCCAGCACGGCCACGGCGGCATTGAGCGCATACGCGATCGGCACCACCTTCGAAGGTACGTGCGCCTGTAGCGCCTGCGCCGCCAGCACATCTTTATGCCGGTCGCCGATATACCAGATAATGTCGCTTTTCTTGAGCTTCACCCCCAGTTGTTGCAAAGCCATCATCAGGGAATCCGGCGCGGGTTTAGAGCGCTTGATATCCTCGCGGAATACCGTGGCCTGGAAATACCGCTCCAGCTCGAACGTCTCCAGCACTTCATGGCCGTATCCTTTCCCCAGCCCGTTGCTGACCAGCGCGATGGGGATTTCGTATTTTTTCAGGAGTTTCAAAACACCCAGCAGCCCGGGGCAGGGCTCCACAATCTGGTCCAGCGGCTTGCGGTTGACCTTGTGCAGCGCGCGGCGGATGAGGAGGCGCGGGCGCTTGCCGGGGTTTTCCGGGTCGTCAGGTGGAAAGAGCGGCCCCTGTGCCTTGCGGTCGAACAGCCAGCGTTTCAGCCCGCCAAGGCGGTAGAGCGTATCGTCCAGCCATTCCAGCGTGTGCAGGAAGGCAGGATTCAGGTGACGCACCGTCGTGCCGTCCATGTCGAAGATTACAATTGTGGGTTTTGGTAGGGTCATGCGCTGTAAGCTTAGAATCCCTGAAACAAGAAGTCTAGCGCGTCTATGACCGTGTGGCGGTAACGCGCTTCGATGTTTTCTACGAAATCTCCCAGATTGCTTACGTGAACAGATGTTATATCCGCCGTCATAAGGATATAGTCTTGTCCTTCAATCCGGATTTTTGGTTTGAGACGATTATCGATTTCGTCGGCGGCGATGTTTTTGGGAGAGAGGGGAATGATAACACGCGTTTGTAAGTAATCTAGCAGATCGGCTTGTGCGCATAAAACGAGCGGCGCATTGGCTTGTTTGTATCTGTGAACGTCAAAACGTGCCAAGTGTAATTATTCCATCCAATGCGCTTTGATAAGAGGGCCGTGTTCGTCCACACGTTTGTTGTGCGCTTCGATAGCGCCCTTGTTTTCCTCTAACCATTGGCGTTCGCGGGCTTCTTTCACAGCGGCGGCGATGCCTGCTTCGGCGGCGCGGGAGGCATTGAGGCCCAAAGATTTCGCGTGTTCCAGAATATCGGCCCGCACGGTCAAATTAACCGGGCGGCGTTTTGATTTTTCATGTGTTGTGGTTGTATCCATGCGCTTATTATATCACCATAAAGTATGCGTGTCAATTATGCGTATGTTATATGGGCGTGTCAGTTGGGGGCAGGTTTCCAAGTTAGAAGGAATCTATAGTCAGGGGCTGCAAGAGTTTTAGCAATTTTTTTAGTTCTTCTGCGTTGTTCATGTCAGTGCAATAAGGACCAACACCCTTGACGGTTATTTCCAGAGTTTCAGGAGATGTTCTGTAAAATTGCGCGCTGTATCCGGCAAAATCGTGATCGTCGTAATTATTGATTCGCATGTAACCCTTTTCAACGTTAATTTCCGTAGGTTTTATTGGATGCCACCAAGTGTTGTCAAAAAGACCTTTGCTTGTTTTTGCCGTTTCCAACGTTTCTGAAAGATTGGCAAAAAACTTTTCATTCGAAAGTTTTTGATTGATGGGAAGATTGGCGCTGCTGCGCGGTGTATGCATGCAATTGACACAGGCGGATAAACACAATGTACATGCCAGTGCTATCAAAAGTTGCAGAATATTATATCGTTTTTTCATTTTTTACGATTTTTGTAATCCCCTCCGCAACCAGCCCGGCGTCTTCATATTGCTTCGCGGGGTCGTCGTGATCCTGGAAGATATCGGGCAGGTGCATGGTGCGGACGCGGAGCTTGCCGCCGAGCAGCCCCTCGCGGTTGAGGAATTCCAGCACATAGGAGCCGAAACCGCCGATTGAGCCTTCCTCTATCGTGATGAGTGTTGCGTGGTTTTTGGCGAGTTGTTTGATAAGCGCTTCGTCCAGCGGTTTGGCAAAACGGGCGTCGGCCACGGTGACGGATTTGCCCTGTTCTTCCAGCATTTTCGCGGCCTTGAGGCATTCCTGAAGCCGGCCACCGTAAGAGAGAAGGGCGATACTTTCTCCCTTGGTGCTTTTCCCGCGCAGGCGGGAATCTTTCTGCATGGACGGCAAAAGGTCCCCGCTTTCGCGGGGAAGACAGGGGTGGCTGGTGCCGGTTTCATAAACAATTCTTCCCTTACCGATTTCCAGGATCTCACCACGGGCGGGCAGGGCGATGCCTGTGCCCTCGCCGCGAGGAAAACGGAAGGCGATGGGCCCTTCGCTATACGCAGCGGCGGTGGCGGTCATGTGGACCAGTTCGGCCTCATCCCCCGGCGCCATCAACACGAAATGCGGCAGGCAACCAAGATAGGCGATATCGAACGCTCCGGCATGGGTTTGCCCGTCGGCGCCCACCAGCCCGGCACGGTCCATGGCAAAGCGCACGGGCAGGTTCTGGATCGCCACATCGTGCACGACCTGGTCATAGGCGCGTTGCAGGAAGGTGGAGTAGATAGAAACGAAGGGTTTCATGCCCTCGGCGGCCATGCCGGCGGCGAAGGTCACGGCGTGCTGCTCCGCGATGCCGACATCGAACATGCGCTCGGGGAAGGCCTCGCCGAATAAATCCATCCCGGTGCCGTCGGGCATGGCGGCGGTGATGCCAATAATGCGTTCATCTTTACGGGCTTCTTCAATCAGGGCGTTTGCGTAAACTTTTGTGTAGGCAGGCGGGCCGGATTTGCTTTTCGCCTGTTCCCCGGTGATTACGTCGAATTTCTTCACGCCGTGCATTTTAGAAGGGGAGTTTTCCGCCGGGGCGTAACCCTTGCCCTTTTGCGTGATGGCGTGGATCAGGATGGGGCCGTCGTGGCGGCTGTCGCGCACATTGCGCAGGACGGGCAGGAGGTGGTCAAGGTTATGGCCGTCCACCGGGCCGATGTAGTAAAAGCCCATTTCCTCGAAAATGCTGCCCCCGCCGTGGTATTTTGAGGAAAGCGCGATGCGCGCGCCTTCTTCCGCGCGTTTGGCGGCATGGCGGATGGGGGCGGGCAGGTGCTCGGTAATCTTTTTGCCCATCTCGCGCGCGCCGATATAGGTTTTGCTTGAGACGATTTTGGTCAGGTAGCGGCTCATCGCGCCGACAGGCGGGGCGATAGACATTTCATTGTCGTTCAAGATCACGATCAGGCGGGATTTTTTCCCCTTCACGGTCTGCGCCCCGGCGTTGTTCATGGCTTCGTATGCCATGCCTGCGCTCATGGCGCCGTCGCCGATAACGGCAATCACGTTATTGTTCCCTTCCTTCAGGTCACGTGCCACCGCCATGCCCAGCCCTGCGGAGATGGAGGTGGAGCTGTGCGCGGCGCCGAAGGGGTCGTATTCGGATTCGGAGCGCTTGGTGAAGCCGGACAGGCCGCCGCCTTGTCTGAGGGTGTGCATTTGATCTCGCCGCCCAGTCAGGATTTTATGGGGATAGCATTGATGCCCGACATCCCAGATCAGCCTGTCTTCCGGGGTGTTGAAAACGGCGTGGATGGCGACGGTAAGCTCCACCACGCCCAGCCCCGCGCCAAGGTGTCCGCCGGTTTTGGAAACGGTTTTAATCACTTCGCCGCGCAGCTCGGAGGCCAGCGTCTGCAACTGCGCATCGCTTAAGGTCTTCATGTCGGCAGGGGTGTGGACGCGGTTTAGCACTTTTTCGTCATTGCACCCTAAAGGGCATAAACGAGGAGGGCCTTCAGCCCGACACGGCAATCCGGTTTGATTGCCTTGGAGTGCTTCGTCGCTGACGCTCCTCGCAATGACGTTTGTATCTTTTTCCTGAGCTTTTGCCATGGTCCCGCCTTTGTAGCCTAAACGCATGGAAGGGCGCAAAGGTTTTTACTATTTATTAATTTGACATAATTATAAAAACTTGTTAGTTGGTAGCATGATTTTAAAAAATAGCTGGGTGCAGAAAATATGAGCGATCAAAACACCGTAAAAGAGTTACAAGCAGAATTCCAACGTGTTGGCGGATATGTAGACAGGGGGCTTTTTGGGTTAGCAGCCTCTGGACATCTTGCCTATATAGCCTATGGCGCTCAGAGTTTGGTTTTAGGTGGTATGGCTGCGGTTTTTGGTGTTGCGTCCGGGGTTTTATATGGTCGTAATCGTATGCTGATGGAAACACTCAAGAAAAGTATAAAGGCGGCAGAAGAGACGCAAAAGCTGGCTGAAGTCAGGACAAGAATTGTGAAGGCTTTAAGTGTGAGAGGAGCAGGTATTATTTGCGTTCTTCAGCCGCGGGGCGCCAGTAATGATGGCGCGCCGGGAGGAAGCATTCCTGTTCAGGATGGTTTAGATGATAATGCTCCCGGTGTTTGATAGCTTCCATGGCAGAAGGGTATAACCGCGCATTCTTTCGCAAAGCCTTCGACATGCTGGGCTTCCTGTGCCAGGAAGTTCGCGGGAATAAGCAGCGGGAAAGTGCCTAAGCCCTTCTGGCCAGCACGTATTCCGCGAGTTCGACAAAAAGCCCTCCATCTTCGTTCGTGATTTGAAAGAAGAGACAAAGGTTTTTACTATTTATTAATTTGACATAAAAATTGGGGGGTGCTAGTTTATGCTCTTAAAAGAAGGGTAGCAGAGAGGGCTACCCAAAGGTACGAAGACGTAGGGTACAAGATATATAAATGGCAAAAAGAAGATTAGCCGTAGCAACGGAATTTAGAGAAGGTGTGGAGGCGCTGGTTGAAGAAGTGCTGAGACAAAGGCGGGCGCAATACCCGTTTCTTTTCTGGCTTAACACTCGCGGCTATGATCAATCCAGGCCCCCATTGCGGTATTTCGGCGATAAATCAGGGCTTTCCGTAGCGAAGGTTATTCCGTTTCTGACCGGACAAAACGTATGCGATATATTTTGTTACCATGCGACTGCGGAGAAAAAGGCGCAGTTGCGGCGGGGTGAAGTTCCACATCTTACCGAGGCGCGAGACCGTGTTTCGGTTGATGTGAATTCTTATGAAGGCAAGCCGGTGGAGGAGGTTTACACAGCGCGGCTGGCGGAAATGAAAAGGCTTCAGCTTTTACTCGACCAGAGTATCAAAGGATGCTTTGATCTAGCGCGCGCCAATGATGGCGTTTCACCGGAGTTGGGCAGGTTTTGTAAAGCCGTTGCAAGAAGGTTTGAGAAAGCCGCAGGCCTTGATCAGATAAATGTGAAGTCTCCGCATCTGCTTGTGCGGCATGTTTTGTCCGAAAATGTAAAAGCGGGATTGGAAAGGGCGCGCGAGTTGAGAGTGCATGGTGGTGGACTTGTTGTAAAAGCTCATAATGTAGGTGGTCCTTCAAGGACAGCGTTCGCAAGTTTAGCGGCAGAGGATGCTTTTCGGGGTACCCAGACAAATAAACAGCCAGGTCATCCCATGCGGGCGCATGGCAGGGCTTGGAACCCCAGAGACGCAGGGGACGGGCAGTCCTAAGCCCTTCTGGC
>CAZBNG010000053.1:0-15226 GCA_964493095.1 uncultured Pseudobdellovibrionaceae bacterium | reverse complement strand
GCTCTCGGTCCTTTGCCGGGCCGATAATTTGCGCGCCGTATTTTTTCTTTAATGCTTCATTCCCCCCAATATGGTCATTGTGGTGATGTGTGTTTAAAATATAATCAAGTCCAAGGTGATGTTTTTCAAGCCATGCCGAAACAGTCTCCGCTTCGGCCGGGTCGACGACGGCTACTTTACCGCCGGCCTGCAGGATGTAGCAGTAGTTATCGCTCAGAACGGGAAGTACGGTAATGTCTATCATGGTTTTGTAATCTCTCCTGTTTTTATTTCTGTCGATCCCAACGCATCAGCAAGTCGGCTGGTTGCGCTTCCCGGACGAAGAGGTTTTTGCTGGCTTTCATGCGGCGCCCAGCCGATCAGGAAAATAACTTCAAAGCTTGCTTTGATACGTCCGTCCGGCTCGCTGAAGTTTTCATGATACAATCTTGCGGTTTCCATGAAAAACTTTTTACCCGGATTTGATTTATACCTTGCCGTTAATGCGTTGCCTTCACCCATTCCGCGCAGGTCAGCAAATAATTTGAAGACGTTTTCATAGGCCACCGTAACGATCTCGGAATCCACAACGGGAAGAGAAAATCCGGCGCGGGAAAGCAGGTCGCCCATCTGCGGCTTGTCAGCGAACGGAGCAACGCGCGGGCTTATGCCGCCCTTTATGTTTGTTTCGGCCTGCGCCATGCAGTGCCGGAGTTCGTGCAGGGTTTCCCCGCCCAGCATGGCCGCCAGGAACAGACCGTCGGGTTTCAGGGCGCGCCGGATCTGCACTAACGCGCCGGGCAGGTCATTGACGCTGTGCAGGTTCAATGTGCTCAGCACGAGGTCGATACTGTGCGATGCGAGGGGAAGAAACTCTTCCTCTGCGATAATGTCCGGCGTTCCGAAATTATCGATCGTGATCAGCTTATGTATTTTCTGCGGCTTGTTTGCCTTTAACGAGCCGCGCGATCCGATTTCCAGTCCAAGCGGAAACTCGCGCTTAATATCGTCAAGGCGCCCGGCAAGCTGGCGGCGCGCCCAGTCGAACAGAAAATCATGCTTATCAAAATTATACGCGGCGCGGCGACGGTTGGCTTGAGTTTTTTTTCGGTCAAAAACAATAATGTCATTAACCGTCGCGCTTTTCGCTATAGGCTCTGACATTACCTCTTACCATTTCTCCGGACGCGGTTTATCGCCGGCGGCTTCTGCTTTTTTTATATCTTCAAGAAACTCCTCAACCTCCGGTTCCATGCTTTCGTTTTCGTGGGGAGACGAAGCTTTGGCAGGGGCTTTTTCCTCTGCCTTTGGTGCAGGTTTGACAGGGGCTTCCAACGCAGCGGGTTTTGTCGGTGGTTTTACAGGTATGGCCTTTATTGTTGCCTCGGGTTCCGGAGCGGGAGGCAGGTCCTTGATCGTTGGGGCGAGTTTATAACTGACTGGCACGCTCCAGTCAGGCCCGCGAGAGGCCATGCGTTGTGCAACGATCACATCCACGCTGCGCCGTGCTTCGAGTTTAAGGTGCCCGGGCAGGTATTTCCATGCCCGTGCAATTAGCGTCATGAAGTGGGGCGAGCGTTTCACGTCTTTCCACAGGTACATGAATTTGAACAGTGGCATAAAAGACGTGTTTGGATCTTTATATATATCCGGTGGTGCGGCCACGGCAAAGGGATGAATTTTTTGCGGCGTAAATCCGATATGGTTGTAATAGCTTTCGCCCATTTTAATAACCATTTCGGGAAGGACTCCGAATTTCTCGGCGATGAATTTTTTGACCTGTTGGAGGTTTGTAACTTCTGGGGGCAGGTTAAAGCTCGGCGCGCTGATGGTGGCGCCGCTGCCTTCATGGCGCTGGGGCACAGGCATGTGGTCCAGCAGGAATCCTGCATGGATATCTCCCTTCATGCCTTTGGTGATGGGCAGGACAACAACCGTATTGATGGTTTTGCCTTCCTGTACGACGAAATCCATATCCTGTGATGATAACCCGGCACGTCCGCCACCAATTTGCCCTTCCTCAACGAAGAAGGAGTGTACAGAACGCAGTTGTCCTGCCGTTCCTTTCACGGCGCGGAAACGGTGATCCTTGTTGGCAAGGTGCGCCAGTACATCGCGAGTTGAAATATCGCCAGTAACTTTTCCACTTTTAAGCTGGACCTGCTTCATCGTCCAGCTTTCGGCTTTCATATTCAGGTGCTTGAACAGGGAAAGTATCTGTAGTTCCAGCCGCGCGTTGGGGATCATGCCGACCGTAATGGCATCCAGAATGCTTTGTGCATCGAATTCGCGGATTTCTCCCTTGGCGATAAAACGTGCTGCATGTGCCTGTGATGCTTTTGGTGTGGCCGGGCCGCGCAGTTTTTCCGCGTTCAGGTAATAGGTGTTGATGTGATCATCAATATAATCCGGCGCCGGGTAATAGTCTGGTCCGCTAACCAGCACGGCATTGTCCTTTGGTTTGACGCCCAGATAATCGCGCGCCAGAAGGGCTGTGCTTTTGCTGTCCAGAGAGGGCAGGGCGCTGATGATAGAATCCTCAACGGAAATGGCTTCCACCATATGGCCGGACCAGCGCTTGCCGTCAAGGTTAACGCCGCTGCGCGGTACGGCGTTGGCTATACCGCGTGCCACTCCGTCGTGCAGGCAAATCATCAACCTGCCGTTTTCGGTCACGCGGTAGGGGAGGATTTCGCTACATGTATAGCCGCGCGATACAACATCGACCAGCGTACCGTTTTTTTCATTGCGCATGGCGTCTATGCGCAAAGTGCTTTCGCTGGAAGCGGAAGGACGGCGCTCCTCGATATTCAGGCTGCGGCGCTCTGGCATTTTGCGTGCGACAAGGATATACGATGTCGCCGGAGGGCCCAGTAATTCCCCGGTATCGTCAAACAGGCGCACATGGCGCCCCATTTTCTGTGCAACTTCTTCCTCGTCCCAGTGAGGGGCTGAGTATTGTACCCGCGCACCAAGCGCACCCAGTTCTTTGCGAAACTCACGCATGGTGAAGAATGTATATTCAAGCGGCAATTCGCTTTCCCAGCAGGCGCGGTCGTCCTTGCGCATCAGGAATTCATACGCCCATTTATGCGGCAGGCGGAACAGGCGCGTGCCGGGAATGCGTGCCGGCAATTCTTCAAGGAAAAACCCGCCGCAACCCGGGTCCTGTTTCGGCCTTGCATGCTCGGAATACCATACCAGCAAATCAGCTTCCGAGAGTTTATCCAGCGCTTCGCCATAGCTCGGCTTGTCAGGTAACTCCAGCATCACGAACTCTTCCGGCGGCGGACGGGCGAAATCGCGCACGAACATGGTGCCGCCTTTTTTCAACATCTGGAAATGCTTTTGCAGGGTTTCGCTTACCGTGCGCTCGTTATACCGGAAGCTGGAATAGATTTCGTGCAGAACGTAGGAGTTGATAATGGCGTCCAGCGATTCCGGCTCAAACACGTCCCCGGCGGCTTCCCCGGTTTCGAATTTCAGGTTGTCCAGCCTGTATTTTTCCCTGGCGCGGTTGATCTGCCGCTTGTTGCGGTCAACGCCGATGATTGTGATATCCGGGTTCATCGCGGCCATGCAGTATGACATCGAGCCGTCGTCGCATCCCATATCCGCCACTACCGCGCCGCTGTCCAGCAACAGGTGGGACAGCGTAAACCATGCCTTATGAACGACTTTAAGATCTACGCCAGCCAGCAATTCGTTGCGCCGCTCGCGATAAGCGTCGTTCTTTCCGTATTCCCCCTGATTGAGGTTCATAACCTCAAGATGTTCTTCGCGCGCAACAGCGTTCATTTTCTCACGCAATCATGCTATTAAACCAGACAATCTATTTATAGAAATCTGCGAAAAAGCGCAAATTTTAAAGGTTGCCGGGTCATGAAGTCTGTTCACAAGCAAATTGCCTATTGGGCCGGGAGAGCACTCGATGTTGTTTTGCCGCCAAGATGCGCGATCAGTGGCGATTTCGTGGACAGGCAGGGCATGGTGTCACCCGCCGCCTGGGGTGTGCTGGAGTTTATTTCCGAGCCGTTTTGCCAGTGTTGTGGCATTCCCTTTGAATACGAGGTTTCCGAAAAACTGCTTTGCGCCGGGTGTCTGTCCGATCTTCCGCCGTTTAAGGAGGCGCGCGCCGCCCTGAAATATAATGACACCAGCCGCGATCTGATTTTGGCTTTCAAGCATGCAGATAAAACCCACGCGGTGGTTTCCTTTGTGCCGTGGCTGCGGCGTGCGGGGGAGGGCATGCTGGCCCGCGCCGATATGCTGGTGCCAGTTCCGCTCCATTATCGCCGCCTGCTGATGCGCCGCTATAACCAGGCCGATCTTATCGCGAGAGCGCTTTCCCGCGACACCGGCATTCCCTGTCTTTCCGAAGCATTACGGCGGGTGCGCGCTACGCCGTCGCAGGGGCATTTAACCGCACCGGAACGTGCCAAAAACGTGCGCCGCGCCTTTGCGGTAAGCGGGCGCCATGCTGGACAGATTAAAGGGGCTAATATCGTGTTAATCGACGATGTTTTTACTACCGGATCGACGGCAAAGGAATGCGCGCAGGCGCTGCTAAAGGCAGGGGCGAAAGAGGTTAGCGTGCTCTCCCTTGCCCGCGTGGTAAAGGGACATTTACAAACCTGAACTTTATTTTTTATTCGTCATTGCGAGGAGGGCGTAAGCCCGATGCGGCAATCTTATGAAGATTGCTTCACCTCCGGCTCGCAATGACGTTTTGTTTAAAGCGGAAGTCCCTGCGCCAAACGCCCTTTGTCGATAGGCGGCGCAAGCCCCTGTTGCATGGCAAAGGTTTTAAGGAAGGGCAGGCTATCCACGGTTTTAAGTGCCGTGCGCCGTAGACCTTTAACACCGCCGATACCGCTGCTCACCAGCGTGTTCATGCCATCCACGCCCATAATCCGTGTGCGGATATCGATGCTGCGGCGGTGCTCATAATTCTCCAGCACGTTCGCACTGCCGATATCAAGACCCAGCCGCAAAGCATCGGCAATGGACTCCGCGAGCGCCGCCACATCACGCAGGCTCAGGTTCAGCCCCTGCGCCGTGATGGGCGACATGGCATGGGCGGCCTCGGCCATTAACGCCATGCGCGGGGCGGTCAGGGATTTTGCCCTTAAGGAGCTCAGCGGCCAGCTTTGCGGCGGTTTTTCCAGCGTAATCCCGCCCAGTACATCATTGGTCAGTTCATGAAGGCGCGCTATAAAATCGCCTGCGGGAAGCGTCATGATTTCCTGTGCTTTTTCCTCCGGCTCCACCCACACTACGCTGCACTGGTTCCCTTGAAGCGGCACAAGAGCCAGCGGCCCGCCGGGGCGGTGAAACTCATGCGCGGTATTATTATGGCTGCGTGAATGATTGATGATGCAGGTAATGGCGCTTTGTCTGTATTTCTTGTTCCAAGTCGGGATGCCCGATAACTCGCGCACTTTTGAATTGCGCCCGTCCGCACCGATCAGCAGCTTTGTCTCGATCACCTTGCCGCTTTTCAGTCGCGCGGTGATATGCGCCGGGCCGGTATCGTAGCTCTCCAGCGCATCGGGCACATGCACGGTGATGTTCCTGTGCGCCTTCACGGTTTCAAACAGTGCGGCGCGCAGCGGGTCGTTGGGGATGTTAAACCCGAACTGCTCAAGGCCGATATCGTGCGAGTCAAAATCGATGCTCACGGGTTTTGCCCCACCGATGCTGTCATCCATGATTTTCATGTGACGCATGGGCGTTGCAAAATTGCGGCAGGAATCCCATACGTCCGTGGCCGTCAGGATGTTGACTGAGCTTTGCATCAACGCCACGGTGCGCCCCGAGGGCGGCGTTTTTTTCAGCGGTGCGGGCGCGGAAGGATCGACGATATGCACGCTCAGGCCCGTAGAGCCCAAAATGGCAGCAAGCGTTAGCCCGGCGATGCCGCCGCCGATAATCAGGATATTGCTTTTACAGGTGCCGGAGCGTTTAAGAACCATAGCATCTTTACTTTGATTTGGTTTAACCTATACCTTTCTTATATAGCCCTAAAATAAGGAGATGCCCATATGGCGAATGTAGAAATTTACACATGGAATACCTGTCCATATTGCAAGCGTGCCAAGGCGCTGCTCGATTCAAAAAAAGTGAAATACAAGGAGTACGATATTACCGGGGATGATGCCGCACGTACCAAGATGGTGGAGCGCACAGGCGGGCCGAAATCCGTGCCGCAGATTTTTATAGATGGCAAACATTATGGCGGTTGTGACGATCTTTATGCTCTCGAAGCGGCGGGCGACCTTGATGGAATTCTGAAAGGGGTGGCATGAGCGCGGCCCTGAAAGCAGCCTGTATACAGCTGGGTAGCGGCGCGGATATCGCCCGCAATCTTGAGGGCGCGGGCGTGCTGGTGCGTGAAGCGGCCTCGCGCGGCGCGCAATTAATCCTGACGCCGGAAGTTACCGATCAGGTTGTATCCAACCGCGCGGAAAAGCTTCATGAAACGCTGACGCAGGAGGAGCACCCCGGTGTACCGTTTTTCAGCGCTCTGGCTAAGGAGCTAAATATAACGCTGATCATAGGCTCAATGGCCATTAAGGTGGCTAAGGATAAAATCGCCAACCGCAGCTTTGCCTTCGGCCCGGACGGGGGATTGCTGGCCACCTACGATAAAATCCATCTCTACGATGTCGATCTGCCCAGCGGTGAAAGCCACCGGGAAAGCAGGATTTTCACCGGCGGGGATCGCGCTGCAGTAATAGATACGCCCGCCGCGCGCATCGGCCTTAGTATCTGCTACGACCTGCGCTTTGCCTATCTGTATCGTGATCTGGCAAAGGCGGGGGCGCAGATCCTGACAATTCCTGCGGCCTTTACCGTGCCCACCGGGCGGGCGCATTGGGAAGTACTTCTGCGTGCCCGCGCTATTGAAACCGGCTCCTTCGTGCTGGCCGCCGCGCAAAGCGGCGATCATGAAGGCGCGCGCAGCACATACGGTCATTCCATGATCATAAGCCCGTGGGGCGATATACTGGCGCAGCGCAGCGAGAGCGGGCCGGGGATTGTCATGGCCGACATCAGGCTGGAGGATGTTGAAAAAGTCCGGGCGTCCATTCCCGCTCTTCAGCATGACAGGGCCTATACAAAACCCTGATTTCTAGGTAACCAGTCCGACGCTGACGTCGAACACTTTCGCTACCGCTTTCAGGGCGCGGATGGAGCCGTCCTTTTTACCGGTTTCAATCTCGGTCAGGTAGGGGCGGGAAATGCCCGCCGCATCGGCCAGCGCCTTTTGTGTCATGCCGTGATGCTGGCGCAGGATTTTGATGGGGTGTTCCGCCCGGGCGGTTATTTTATCAAGAATCTCATCGGGCAGGTTGTCGCCCCCGCCTGACCCCACAAGGTCGCGGTAATCGTGTAGCGGTACAAGGACATAGGGTTTTCCCTGAATATGCAGAAGGTCGTATTTCATGAAAGCTCCCTTTGGCGAATGTCTCAAACAGCGACAAGTCTATCATGATTAACTCTGGTCCTGAAGGGCTGAGTTTGCTATTGCTGGCCTTTCAGGAGGAAAGCCATGGCAAACGGTGAAATCGAAAGAGTGTATGAGCATAAAGCGGCGGGGGAGACCGAAAGTCTCGTCATTCTGCTGCACGGGCTGGGGTCGAACGGGCAGGATCTCATCTCTCTGGCCCCCATATGGGCGCAGGAGTTGCCTAAAACCACTTTTATCTCCCCCGATGCGCCTTTTGCCTGCGATATGGTGCCGCCGGGTTATCCCAATTCCTACCAGTGGTTCAGCCTTCAGGACCGCGACCCGGGCAAGATATTAAAAGGCGTGGAGATGGCCTTTCCCATTCTGGAGGGGTTTATAGCCTCTTCCCTTGAAAAACACGCTGTAGACCCTTCAAAACTCGTTTTATGCGGGTTTTCGCAAGGAACGATGATGAGTTTATACGCCGCGCCGCGTCTTAAATACAAAATCGCCGGGGTTTTAGGGTATTCCGGCGCTTTGGTCGGCGGATCGGGCCTCTCCGGCGGCGCTCAAAAACCGCCCGTTCACCTTATTCACGGCGAGGCCGACGATGTCGTGCCCGTCGCGGCGTGGCATGATGCCAAAAAGACGCTGGAGGAGGCCGGGTTCGCGGTTTCCGGCCACACCACGCCCGGTCTGCCCCACGGGATAGATCAGGACGGGGTGGAAAGTGGCGCAAAATTCCTTAAATCCGTCTTATAAGGAAAAACGCAGGACCTGCAGAAGTAAAATATGAGCGCTAAAATTTAGGCGTAGGGCCACATGCGTCTCTGGCTGCTTTCATCTCTTCGGATGTGTCTTTGTCCATAGCGTCAAGGACACATTTTTGCCAGACATCAGCTTGCTGGGTTTCTTTTTCTACACGCTCGTGCAGAGCCAGAGTTTCCTCAATGTCAGCCTTGGTTTTAGCTATTATTGTGTCAGTTTCTTGACGATATGCCGCCGTTGCAGCATCTTCCGCTGCCCGTCTTTTCAGTGTATCTGCTATAGATCCAAAGGTGTCGGAAAGCTGCCCGCCATCTTTTTGTGCAATATCTTTTCCCATAATTTATTCCTCTTTTGAAATTTAAACGTTCTGTAAAGTTTAGACAGGTTTCGTTAACTTACGGTTAAAGTGAGAAAATGTGAGAATTGATGCGGCGAAGCGGTAACATAAATTTTACACGCGTTGCGATCGGTTGCGTTTCAAAGGTTATTTACGCAAATGGGTTTGTTAAATTTTATGTTAACTTACTTTTAATAAAATTTAGATAAAATTTTAGATAGATTGTTAGTAATTTTGATTACGGAAAGATAGGGCACAAACAAGCCGGCACATGACACTAACAGGCCAGCACAAAACAAGGGGCCGGGGCTTAAAAATAAAGGGGCAGGTTGAAAATAAGATCAACCAAAAAAACGAAAATGACGGCTGGGGGCGGCCGTCATTTTTCATTTGTATTCAAATAGGTTAAATCCGTTTCTTTCTAAAAACTGTCAAGAAAAATAGTGACAAAATGCAGCGCAGCATATTGCATCGCACAAATATTTAATTGGCAGGTTAATAATGTTGCCTAACATTGTAATTTTGTTACTTAAAATATGTTAACGGCAAGGTTGTTGCGTTGCACAAATTGCTATTATGCAGCAACGAAATATGGCGCTCAGCTTCGGAAAACGTGAAAACCGTGTTATAATAAACTTATGGATTCGCGGGAGTCTTTTCCCAAGGGACTTCCCACCTGTCACGCAACGGACAACAAGAGGAGAGAGTTCCCTATGGAGAACACGATACCAGGTGAGAGTAGTTATAACGGTATAAGACCGTTGGAAAGGTGCCCGGCTTTGATTTTGAACGCGGATTACAGACCACTTAGTTATTTTCCGCTATCTGTATGGCCTTGGCAGGAAGCTGTTAAGGCCATTTTTAGAGATAGTGTCACCGTGATATCGGAATACGATCGCACGGTTCACTCTCCCAGTTTCGAAATGAAACTGCCCAGCGTGCTGGCGCTCAAGGATTACGTCTCAGTCTCCCGCATGCCGGCCTTTACCCGGTTTAACGTGTTCCTGCGGGATAATTGGACCTGCCAGTACTGCACATCGAGATTTAGAACGCATGAGCTGACCTTTGACCATGTCATCCCGCGCTCCAGAGGCGGAAAAACCGCCTGGGACAACATTGTGGCCTCATGCCGGAGCTGTAATACAAGGAAGGGCAATTTTATGCCCCATGAAGTGGATATGTACCCCTGCCGCGAGCCTGCCGAGCCGAGCGTATTCGAGCTGCAGGAGCAGGGGCGGAGTTTCCCGCCAAACTTTCTTCATGAAAGCTGGGGGGATTTCCTCTACTGGGATACCGAACTGGTGGATCAGTAGCGGACCAAACGTGCCATGGTGGTACGTGAGGGAAAAGTGCAACGAAAGGAGGGTGTCTTATGTTTTCACATATAACAAACCTTGCACAATCACGGTCTATAACCGGAGCGATAGGATTTTTCTTGTTCTATACGATTCTGGCGGTAGGTCTTTCTACATTCCTGGCCCACTATCTTTCCGTATTCGGTCTGGTAGACGGCACCGTAGGTAGCTTCTTTGATGGCGGCTCCCTGCACACATTGATCGGCACGGGCTGGGTTATGATCCTGTCCACGGCGATCCTGACAGGAAAGAAACTGACCAGTGACCTGATGTCAGTGATTGTTGCCTTGGTGGGTATATACCTCTCATACACTGTTGACGTGCTCGTCGGCATGGTTGTGGTATCCTACCTCACGACTTTAGGCAAATAATCGCGGGAATTACGTCGCTTTCCCTGCAAGGAAAGCATAAGAGATTAAAAGCCGGGGGCCAAATCCCCGGCTTTTTAATCGCCAAAGCCCGAAATTTTCCGAAAAAGCTTGACGCCGCTTCCTGAAACCGTCTAAGACACAAGGCATACCAACGGTTTTAACGTATTTTAGCAGGCAGGAGAACGGCGGCCATGTTCAACGATTTATTTGATTTTTCCAAAAAACGCACTCTGAAGGAATCTATCGGTTTCTTTATTTTTCACGGCACACTGATCACCGTGGTGATGACGGTGCTTAAGCTTGCCGGCGTGGCCTGACGAAAAACGCGCTTATCCCGCTACCAATCGCCATGAAGGTGCACAGCAGGGCATTGTAAACGGCCATGGACGCACCAAATACCGGGTCCACCCACGCGATCTGGTCACAGCGCACGGCCTTGGCGTTCATGATGGTTTGCAGCATGGTTTCGGGGTCTTTGCCCAGATCGGGCACGGCGCACCCCTCCAGAAACGATGCCCACCAGTGCTGCTCCACCCCGACATGGTAGGAAGCGATCACGGCGTTGGCCGCAAAAGCGGCAGCGCACACGGCGATGACGAGCCGCGCGTCCAGCTTTTCCCGCTTATGCAGCGCCAGCCCGGCAAGGGATAAAATCAGCGTGACGGCGAAGGGGATGCGCTGGTAAAGGCATAAAATGCAGGGCTGCAGCCCGAAACCGTACTGTGCGATGAAGGCGGCGGTAAGGGAAAACGCCGAAATCAGCGCGATCCCCGCCATGACGATACGGGGAGAGCTGATAATGCGCTTTATGAATCCCTGTTTTTTCATTGTTTAAATGTAGCTCTTTATCGTGGTTTTTACTATATCCAGCCCTTCCGTGCCCATAAAGATAATGATGTAGAAAATTCCCGCGACCCAGATAAGGCCGAGAACGGCGCCCGCAATAACCGCCAGCCCATCGCGCATCATTACGCCCAGCGCCATCAGGGCAACGCCCATGGCCGGGACGGTGTTGGTCAGGGGCAGGGGAACACAGATTGATAAGGTCATGATAAGGCCACACAGCCCGATCAGGTACGAAAATACCCCCTGTGTCATAAAACCCAGCCGCGGACGGATGAAAAACTCGATTTTAACCAGAAGAGGCAGCGCGGCGTTGATGATCCCGTCGTAATATTTGCGGGAAACGGAGCGCTGTTTCATCCAATCGGGCACCCAGATGCGGTGGCGCCCTATGGCCTGCTGGATGGTAAGGAACAGCAGGGGCAGAGCAATCACCGTATTGACACCAAGGCCGGGCAGGGGCAGGGCGGCAGGCAGGGCGAACAGGAAGATTAGCAGGCCGAAACCGCGCTCGTGAAAAGCCTCAAGCAGGTCGGCAAGTTTAATCTCCTTTTTCGGGAGTGTCTGTTGCAGGTCAAGCAAAACCTGTGATATGGGGCGTATGGCTGTCATGAAAGCTCGTGATTTGATGTTGCAAATTCTTTTCTTACCGATTACTGATAACCAATCACGGTAACCCGTCAAGCCCCTGTGGTGGAATTGGTAGACGCGCCGGATTCAAAATCCGGTTCCTTCGGGAGTGCGAGTTCGAGTCTCGCTGGGGGCACCATTCTTTTTATCTCCGCTAAAAATACAAACAAGGCGTGGAAAAATTAACAAATTCAACGTACAATAAAAAATGGATTTGAGCGCAACACTCAGAGGATATCTTCCATGGTCGCAGAGCTGAAGACATACAGGTACAAGGCGGTAAACAAAAGAGGTCGTACTGTATACGGCGTTCTGTCCGCTTCGGATGAAAATCACCTGGGAAAACGCCTGGGTGATGTGGGGATGGAGCTGATCCGTTGTACGGAGATGAAAAGTCGCGGGACGTGGTTGTTTTCTCCGCAAAAACGCAAGGTTCCCACCCGTGACCTGTTGCAGTTTTTCATTCAGCTGGAACAGATGCAAAGCTCCGGGGTGATGTTGCTGGAGGCGCTGGCGCATTCGCGCGCGGCCATGTCCAACCGCACCTTTATCAACGTGGTGGATGAAATGCACCGTCTGGTTTCCGAGGGGGCGTCGATGTCCGAAGCCATGGCGCAGTATCCGGGGATTTTCAAAAAGCTTCATGTGGCGATCGTCAAGGCCAGCGAAGAAACCGGCGATATGGTCGGGGCTTACCGCTACCTCATACAGTATCTTAAATGGGTCGACGATATGAACCGCCGTGTCCGCAAGGCAACGCGCTATCCCATTATCCTGACCATCGCGATTATCCTGACTGTTGTAATCATGATGGGCTTTGTGGTGCCCCAGATTATAGAATTTCTTGTTACCATGGATCAGAAAGAGGCTTTGCCTTTTGCTACGACTTCCCTTATGGCCGTATCTGCGTTCTTCCAGAATTTCTGGATGTTCGTTCTGATAGGAATTATAGGCACGGTAGCCGGAATTTCCCTGCTGCGAAAACTCTCTGATCGCTTCCGTCTTTTTACAGACGCGCTTCTTTTAAAGGTGCCTATTCTGGGGCCGCTGGTGCGTAAAATCGACGTGGCGCAGTTTGCCTATACCGTAAGCGCCCTGTTTACGGCCGGAATTCCGTTGCTGCAATGTCTCAAGACCGCGCAAAATACGGTAAGCAATTCCGCCATGGAAAAAACGCTGGTGGATGTGCACGATGAAATGGCGCGCGGCGCCACTCTGTCCGATGCTCTGAACGCCAGTGGGGAATACCCGCCCATGGTGGTGCAGATGGTGAAAATCGCCGAGGAATCGGGCCGCATGTCCGCCGTGCTCGACCAGATCGCCGAATTTTATAACAACGACGTAGACGAAACGGTGCAGGGCGTTATCGCTATGATTGAGCCGATGATGACTGCCATTCTCGGCGGTATGATTTTATGGATTGCTATCGCCGTGTTCGGCCCGATTTACAGCATGTTTGAAACCATGCCGTTTTAAGGGCCGGTTGGAATCGGGCCGCCTACAATGCCGCCCGGGACTCCTGTGGGAGGAACGGGAGGAACAACGGGTGCGCTGGGAACGAAGCTTGTTGCATAACTAAGGCTGGTTTGTGCGCCGCTGGCAAGAGTGGTAAAGCCGGTCGACAAAGACCCAAATAAAGCCCCTGCGTAGACTGGGGCTGCTACGGCGCCTACAGCAGCGATGCCCAGAATCCATGGGGAGGCACTTTGGAGAAACTTCCATGTTCCTCCGAGAGCGCCCGCCGCCTTATTAAGAGCACCAGCAGTATCAGCCATATTCACACATCTCCTTTTCCAAAATTTCTGAAGTAAGCTATTATTACCATATTATTTATAAAATTGCTACATAATTTTTCCTGTTAAGGCAGGGGGGTCGCACCGACTTTCTGCCAATCAATGCCGTCTGCCCCAGGGTCTGCATAGACATTCAGAGCGCGTTTTTGCGTAGCGGGATCCACAACGAGCTTAAACCCGTATGTCAAAGTAGCGTCTGTGTGTTTGGGTAAATCCCTTTTGATAATGCCCATAGCGGCTGTAAGAGCCTTGATCGTCTCCGGGGATTGTAATAGCGCGGGATCGTGAATGGCAATCGTCCGGCCTGTGATTTGCTGGTTCGCCGCATACGCAAGAAATTTGCCCACAATTGCCGGATTCAGTTGACGCGCTTGTGCTGCGACCTTAAGAGACTCTTGAATTTGTGCCGGTGTTTTTTGCGCAAGATAAGCTGCGGGAAAGGAAACTGCCACCGATGAATCGTGAAAGATCACAACATCGTGCAGCGTATTATACGGGCTGTTGTCGTGTTTGATCTGTGCGAGGTTGCCTTGGTAATCCTGGTATTGCTTTGCAAGGGCGGCCTCATATTGCTGTTTTAGTTGCTGTTCGGGTGTCGGGCCTGCCGGCTTGTCACTGGAAAACCCGCCTCCGATGGTATATCCCACAACGCCTAGTACAACGGCGGGAGCCCAGCGGTTTTTCCAGACTCTTCTCAGAAAACTGTCGGGGTCGAGTTTGTTTTGCCAGGCGTCAAGGGCTGCGCGTTTTTTCGTATCGTTTGCGGCGGCCCAATGGCCCGCCGCTGTATTGCTCATATTTTCTGTTACATGTTGACCGGCAGCGACTTTATTAGGGTCGCCGGTTAACGTTACTGTTACCTGAGTAGGTGCCGTATTGCTCATTGCCATTCTCTCCTGCCGGGCGCATTGTGGCGCTGTTTCCCGGAGTTTGCGGTTATCGGTAAAATGTGCATTTTATTTACATAAAAAATAAACGAAAGTCAAGCTATTTTTGCTCCCTTGAAAATAATGCGAATAAGAATTAATCGCAATAATGTTGTTTGGGTTTTTTCTTGTATTCTAAAAAGCATTTCGGGTCAGAAGTCGCCTTTCTGCGGTTCTCCTTCCTGACATGACGGAAAAAGGGACGGAGTAAAAGCAACTATTTTACTCCGTCCTCTTTGGAGGATAGTAATTATGTGTGCCGCGGGAACTAAAACTCCCTCCGCGCTCTTTGTGTCCTCCGTGTTAAAATTACGCCGCCAGTTTCTTCTTCTTCAGCATCGGTTTTAGGAACTCCCCGGTATAGCTTTCCTTAACTTTGCAAACATCCTCCGGTGTGCCGGCGGCTACGATCCTGCCGCCCTTGTGGCCGCCCTCCGGGCCGATATCTATTATAAAGTCGGCGGTTTTAATCACATCGAGGTTATGCTCGATCACCACCACGGTGTTGCCCTGATCGACGAGCTTGTGCAGGACCTCGAGCAGCTTGCGTACATCCTCGAAATGCAGACCGGTTGTCGGCTCGTCCAGAATATAAAGCGTCTTGCCGGTGGAGCGTTTGCTAAGCTCTTTGGATAGTTTCACACGCTGCGCCTCGCCGCCGGAAAGGGTATTCGCCTGCTGCCCGACCTTGATGTAAGTCAGCCCCACATCCTTGAGTGTCTCCAGCTTGTCGCGGATCGAGGGTACGGCCTTAAAGAAATCGGCTGCTTC
>CAZBNG010000052.1:2049-15248 GCA_964493095.1 uncultured Pseudobdellovibrionaceae bacterium | reverse complement strand
TTTTTCCATACTAATGTGCCGTTATCACCTGTTTCCAATCGCCAGCCCGTGAACATGCTGGCTTTTGGGGGAGGCCATAGGTAATTAAGAGTACGTACGACGTTAAAAAACAACCATTTCAAAGGCATGTTTTCAATTTATGAAAAACAAGAGTGGTTTGGCAATAAGTTTTTTGTGTTTGCTTTGTGGCCTGAAGATCCAAGCTAACTACCTAAACCCGTTTGTAATCGGGTAGCGGCGTTCGCGGCCAAAGGCGCGGGCGGTGATTTTGACGCCGGGCGGGGCCTGCCTGCGTTTATATTCGGCATGATCGAGCATGGAAATCACGCGCTTTACGGTTTCCGGCGCAAAGCCGAGTTCGGTGATTTCCTGCGATGATTTTTCCAGCTCAATCGCGTTGTGCAGGATTTCATCCAGTTCTTCGTAAGGGGGCAGGGTGTCCTGATCGGTTTGGTTGTCTTTCAGCTCGGCGCTGGGGGCGCGGGTGATGATACGCTCCGGGATGACGAAATCCTGTTCATTACGCCAGCGGGAAATCTCGTAGATCTGCGTTTTATAAACATCCTTGAGCACATTGTAGCCGCCGCACATATCGCCGTAGAGCGTGGCGTAACCCACCGCCATTTCCGATTTATTTCCCGTGGAGAGAACCATTTTTCCCGTCGCGTTGGACAGCGCCATCAGGATAACGCCGCGCGCGCGTGACTGAATATTTTCAAAAGCCACGGGGCATTGCTCATAGGAAGCATAACCGGAAAGGGCACCCTCCAGTGCCTCCACAGTGGGCGCGATGGGAATGGTGTCGAGCCGGATTTCGAGATTTTCCGCTAGCGCGGCGGCGTCATCAAGACTGTCCTGCGAGGTGTATTGCGAGGGCATCATCACGGCATGTACTTTTTCCGGCCCCAGCGCATCGGCGGCAATCACGGCGGAGATCGCGCTGTCTATTCCCCCTGAAAGGCCCAGCAGGATGCCGGGAAAATTGTTCTTTTCGATGTAGTCTTTAAGCCCGAGTTTCAGGGCTTCGTATATCATTTCAATATCATCGTGCGGTTCGCTGTTCGTATGTTCACTGCTATCAAGAGAACAAGGCATAATGTCTTCGGTGAAGAAAGGCATTTGCATCGCAATTTCACCCTTTTCATTCATTGCGAAGGAACCGCCGTCAAAAACCAGTTCGTCCTGCCCGCCGATCTGGTTAACGTAGAGAAGCGGCAGGCCGGTTTCTTTCACGCGCCCGCGCGCATGTTGCAGGCGTTCATGATGTTTGTTGCTGTCAAACGGGCTGCCGTTGGGAACAATCAGTATTTCCGCGCCGTGCTTTTTCAGGTGTGCGGTGGCATCGGAAAACCACATGTCTTCGCAGATCATAATGCCCAGTTTATGTCCCTTGAAGGTCACGGGCTCGGGCAGGGCGGCGGCCTGAAAAATGCGTTGTTCATCAAATACGCCGTAATTGGGAAGGTGATGTTTGAAAATGTGCGCCGTGACAAGTCCGCCGTGAATAAGAAAGGCGGTGTTGTGAAGTCTGCCGCGCTCGTTATGCGGCGCGCCGATCAAGATGGCGGCTTTATACGCGCTGCCTTTTGCGGCGAGGTCTTCAATCTGTTCTTCGATAGTGGTGATGAAAGAAGGTTTGAGCACGAGGTCTTCGGGCGGGTAGCCGCACAGGCAAAGCTCCGGGAAGATGATAAGGTCGCAGTCCTGATGCTCTTTCCAGACGGCTTCGATTAACGCGGCATTGCCCTTTACATCCCCGACGGTGGGGTTGATCTGGGCCAGAGTGATAGCGAGTTCGCCTTGCATTTTACTCCGTCATGTTTATTCCGCAGCGGCGGCGGCGACCGATTTCTGGCTGCCGTTACCGCGAATGGCCTTTAGCTCGTCGGCAATCAGGAACGCCAGCTCCAGCGCCTGATTGGCATTAAGGCGCGGATCGCAATGTGTGTGATAGCGGTCGGAGAGGTCCTCGTCCGTGATCGCATCCGCGCCGCCAACGCATTCGGTGACATTCTGCCCCGTCAGCTCGAAATGCACGCCGCCGGGGTGAGTACCCTGATCGGCATGAACCGCGAAGAAGCCCTTCATCTCGGCAAGGATATGTTCGAAACGGCGGGTCTTGTAACCGCTGGAGGATTTCACCGTGTTGCCGTGCATGGGGTCGCAGGACCATACCACATGGCGGCCTTCGTCTTTTACTTTGCGTACCAGCGGCGCAAGTTTCTCCGTGACGTGTTCATGACCCATGCGGGCGATGAGCGTCAGGCGGCCGGGCGTGTTTTCCGGGTTAAGCATATCGATAAGGCGGATGAGTTCATCCGGCGACATTTCCGGGCCGCATTTCATACCCAGCGGGTTTTTGATGCCACGGACATATTCAATCTGTGCGCCGTCTTCCTGATGCGTGCGCGCGCCGATCCACAGCATATGCGCGGAAGTGTCATACCACTCGCCGGTCAGGCTGTCGGTGCGGGTCAGCGCTTCCTCGTAGGGAAGTAAAAGCGCCTCGTGCGAGGTGTAGAAGGATGTTTCGCGCAGGGCGGGCACGGTTTCACTGGTAACGCCGCAGGCGGCCATGAAGCCCAGCGCGTCGCTGATACGGTCGGCAAGGTCCTGGTAACGCTCGCCCAGCGGGCTGCCTTCTACGAAATCAAGGTTCCAGCCGTGAACGCGGCCCAGATCGGCGAAGCCGCCCTTTGAAAACGCCCGCAGCAGGTTCAGCGTCGCCGCCGCCTGATGATAGGAGCGCAAAAGGCGCTGCGGGTCGGGTTTGCGGCCTTCTTCGGAGAATTCCAGTGCGTTGATGTTATCGCCGCGGTAACTGGGCAGCGTGACATCCCCTTGTGTTTCGGTATCGCTGGAGCGCGGTTTGGCGAACTGCCCGGCAATGCGCCCGACTTTGACCACGGGCATGGACCCGGCATAGGTCAGGACGACCGCCATTTGCAAAATTGCGCGGAAGGTGTCGCGGATTTTATTGGCACCGAACTCTGCAAAGCTTTCAGCACAGTCGCCGCCCTGTAGCAGGAACGCCTGACCTTGCGCGACTTTTTCCAGCTCGCGCTGAAGATTGCGTGCCTCGCCCGCAAAAACGAGGGGCGGCATCATGCGCAGCTCGTTTTCTACGGCCTCCAGCGCTGCGCTGTCCGGGTATTGCGGCATTTGCCGCGCCTGTTTGGCGCGCCAGGAGGAAGGATTCCAGTCTTTTACAGTGCCTTGGGTCATGGATCTCGTTCATTCTTCCTAAATATTGAAAGGGGCTTTATGCCTTAAAATAGTCCAAAACGCAAAGCTTTAAAGCGCTTGTGTGTTTTTTGCTCTTCATACTACAATAGGGGTATGTGGTCCGAATTTATCCCCGACGTGAAAGACATCATCCGCAGACAGGATCCAGGCTATGTTCCTATGGAACATGTGCCGGTGGAAGGCGCAGGAAAAACCCTTTACCATCTTTGTTTTGCCGCGCTGGAAGAGATGAAAATTCAGCCTGATCCGGAGTTTGTAAAGGCGCTTTTAATGGCCGGTGTGATGGGCGAAGTTCCCAATGAACTGCCGTATCACGGCAATCACCATTACCGCAAGGTAATGTTGCAACTGGTGCGTTTGATCGCCCAGCATCAGAAAAGCGGGGAGTTGAGTGACAATGAAATCGCCACGCTTCTGATTGCGGCCTGCGTGCACGATTTAGGACATAACGGGCAGGGAAACACGGTAAACGGCGAATTTATGCCCGGACGCATGGAATTACACTCCTTCGGTTTAGCCAAACCCTATCTTAAAGATGCGGGGCTGGATGACACGACGCTTGCGCGCATTCAGGTCATGCTCCTGTGTACCGACGTGCTTCCCATCGGCAAGGACGACAATGCGGCTAACTTGATGAAAAAAGCTTATCTCTACCATTTTGGCGGCTGGGAAGCCCCGAAATTGAACGCGAAGCTTGAGCCGTTACTTGATGACAAGGTGCTTGCTCTGATGGCGCTGATGTTGCACGAGGCAGATCTTGCAACTTCGGCAGGGCTTTCTTACGAAATCACCAAGCGTGAAACCGCGCTCTTTCGGCGCGAGTTGACGGGTGCAGACGATGCGCGTCCCTCCCACGTCGTGGATTTCCTCAAGCAGGTTTGCGGCGGGGAGATGCTGCTGCCTGCCTCTCGCGATTTGTATGGCAAAACGATGCAGGAAATTTATGAGGCCGCCAAACAGGACGTCGCGGCCGGCGATGTGCCTTTCAACGCCGAGCCTGTAGCCGAAAAACGCGCTAGCGCATCGTAACGAATTCTTCTGCCGCCGTCGGGTGCACGGCCATTGTATTGTCAAAATCCGCCTTTGTCGCCCCGGCGTTCAGCGCTACGGCAAATCCCTGGATAATCTCCGGCGCATCGCCGCCCATCATGTGCATTCCCAAAACGCGGTCGGTTTTTTGATCGATGACCAGTTTCATAACGCTTTTTTCATTGCGGCCGGATAATTTGTGTTTCATCGGCGTGAAAGCGGATTTGAATATCCGCACCTCATAATTTTTCGCGCGCGCTTCTTCCTCGCTCAGTCCCACAGTGGCCAGCGGTGGATGAGAAAATACAGCGGTGGCGATATTCTCGTAATTGACCTTCGCCTCCGGTTTGTTCCCGAATAGCTGGTCGGCGAGAACGTGTCCTTCCTTGATAGCGACAGGGGTTAAGTTGTATTTATTGGCTATATCCCCCAGCGCATAGATATGCTTCACATTTGTCTGGTAGTTATCGTTTACCTTCAGGAAGCCGCCTTTTTCCGTTTTTACGCCTGCGGCTTCAAGATTGAGCCTGTCCGTATTGGCATCCCGCCCGATCGCTGCCAGCACGCCGTCAACCTCGAAACTGCGTTCGTCATTCATGTATGCTTTCAGGCCGTTTTGCGTTGTTTCAATTTTTTCAATATCGCAGTGGAAGTGCACGCCGATGCCCTGTGCTTTCATTTCTTCCGCCAGTGCCAGACGAATGTCATCATCAAAGCTGCGCAGAAAAAGTGAGGAACGGTAGGCAAGGTCCACATGCGCGCCAAGGCCGTGCATGATGTGGGCAAACTCAACGGCGATATAACCGCCGCCGACAATCAGCAGACGCCGGGGAAAATTTTCAAGAAAGAACATATCATCGGATGTCCACGCCAGTTCGCCCCCGGGAACGGAAAGCTTTCTGGGTTTACCGCCCGTAGCGATCAGGATTTTACCAGCGGTGATTTTTTCCCCGGTGATATCCAGTGTGTGCGGGTCGACGAAGGTGGCAAAGCCGTTGTAAAGGTCGACGTTATTATCCGATAGCAGCTTGCCGTAGAATTTGTTGATATTGCCGATGCTTTCGTTCTTGTTCTTAATTAGCCTGTGCCAGTCATGGGCTATCGTGCCGGCGCTCCAGCCGAAGCCTTTCGCGTCTTCAAACCCCATGCCGTAATCCGCGCCGTAAGCTAGCAACTTTTTGGGCACGCAACCAAGGTTTACGCATGTGCCCCCCAGTGCGGCGCTTTCCGCAATTCCTACTTTCGCGCCGTGCTGCGCCGCTACCCGTGCGGCTCTCACGCCGCCTGATCCCGCGCCGATCACAAAAAAATCATAGTGTTTTGTCATGCTTTTTAATCCTTCCAGCGCCGGTGCAGCCAGAGCCATTGCCCCGGATATTTGCGGATCTGCGCTTCCAGTCCAATATGGGCCTGTGTGATCACTTTCTCAAGGGGGAGGGGATCGCCCGCCGCGCTGAGAGTATTCAGGGGAGGCCCGAACGTTACGGTAAAATGCGATCCTTTCATGCGCGCGGCGAATACGGGGATGAGGGGCGCGCCGAATTTTTGCGCAAGCTGTACGAAGGCGGGATTGGTCATAGCTTCTCGTCCGAAGAAGGGTACGGGAATGCCTTCGTTGTATTTCTGGTCGATCAGGATGCCGATATTATGGCCCTTTTTCATGGCGCTTAGCAGCTTGCGGCCGCTTTCCCGCGCCTTGGGGTAGCCGGTCACGTCTTTTCCCAGCGAGCGGGCGCGTTGCAGCAGGCGGTCTACATAAGGGTTGTTGGGCGCGCGGTAGGTAATATCGAGCTTTGCCTGAAACCGGGTGAGCATGATGGCCGCCCCCAGTTCCCAGTTCGCGATATGGGCGCCGGTAAGTATAACCGGGGCGTTCCCCTTCAGGGCGTCTTCAAGTACGGAGGCGTTTTCGTAGGTGGTGCGGTGTTTTGCAATATATTCCAGATGCGGGTATTCGGCCATGACGCGCCCGAGATTATCCCACATCTCGCGTATATATAAATCGTATTCATTTTTGGTTTTGCCGGGAAGGGCATTTTCCAGGTTGCGCCGCGCTTTGCGGGAAGCGCCAAGGTGCGGTCCGATTGATCGCGCAATAAAGCCGCCCAACGCGGAGGCCATATCCAGCGGCATGATTTTAAAACCGTAATACAGGAAATAAAAAAGCGCGGCCTCGATGAAATAACGGATGCGTTTCATGTTACGCGCTCCTGAGGATTTCGGAGAGCAGGATAACGACGCTGTTAGGGTCCTCGAAGCGCAGGGAAACGGGAAGTGTTTCTATGTATTGATGAAAAGCATCAGGAATGCGCATCAGGTCCTTCTCTGTTGTTAGCAACCTGGTGCCAGTGTTGCGCGATTCCTGTAAAAGCCCCTGCAATTCTGGAAGGGTATAGGAGTAATGATCTGGGAATTCTTTCCAAATTTTGACATCCAGTCCGATAGATTCCAGCGTGTTACGGAATTTTTCAGGCCGTCCCAGGCCGGCAAAGGCAAGGTATGACGCATCGCGCGGGGGGATATGGGCCTCATCAATTTCAATGCGCGCGGACAAGACAGGTTTTCCGGCGGGCAGAATCGCCGCGACATTATGCCTGTCTTCTCCGACGATGATAAACGCTCCTGCTTGTTTCAGTCCTTCGGCAAGCGGCTGGCGCAGCGGCCCGGCCGGAATCATCATTCCGTTTCCAAAACCGCTGGTCCCGTCGATCACCACGAAAGAAAAATCTTTGATAATGCTCTGGTTTTGTAGCCCGTCATCCATCAAGACCATGTCTGCGCCTTTTTCTGCCGCGAACTGCGCCCCTCGGAAACGCTCGCGCGCCACCACGCAGGGAGCGGTTTTTGCTAAAATCAAGGATTCATCTCCTACGCCGGGGTAGCGGTGCTTTTTCAGATCGATCAGCGTGGGGCCGGTTTCCTCACCGCCATAGCCGCGTGTGAGGAAATGCGGTTTTAAGGCCAGCTTATGTTGTTGTATCAGTTTCATCAGGGCGAGTGCGGCGGGCGTTTTGCCGCTTCCTCCGGCGGTGATGTTGCCCACGCAAATAACCGGCATGGATGCTTTCCGGGGCTTTCCGGCTGCCTGGTGGATTTTATGGGCGGCCCCGTAGGCCAGACTCAGGAGCCAGAACGCTCCTTTTTGCAATCGTTCAGATAAGCCGGCGTTTTTAGCGTACCAGAAGGAGGGCGTTTTTATCCGCATGCTCACCCGGTTCCTGTCTGGGAGGGCTGCGCTGCGCTTTGCATACCGGCTTTTTTAAGCATTGGCATGAGTTTTTCCATGACACGGTCGATCACGGCTGTTTTGCCGGCCGCGTAAGCCGCGCCTTTTTCCTGCAACTCGGTCAGGGCTTCCTCTTCGGTCATAAGCTTTTGCAATGTCTGGCGGAAATGTGCCTCATCGCTCAGGCGCAGGGCGGCACCTTCCCGGTCCATTTCATTGTATATGTCCTGCTGGAACTGCACATGTGGGCCGTGAAGTACGCCGCAGCGCAACTGCACCGCCTCTATCGGGTTATGACCGCCGCCGCCGTCACGGCTGAAAGAGCGGCCGATACAGGCCACGGGCGCGATCCGGTAGAACAGCCCAAGCTCGCCGATCGTATCGGCAAGATAAACGTTGTCTTCAGATCCGGGCAGAGCCAGCGCCGCTCCGCGCACCGTATAGCTCAGGCGGTGGGATTCGATGGTTTTAATAATATCATCGCGGCGGTCAGGGTGGCGCGGCACGATAATGGTCAGAAGGTCGGGAATCTTGTTCCTGAGAATCTGGTGTATCCGGCAGGCGATATACTCCTCCCCCTCATGAGTGCTGGCATATAGCCAGACGGGACGGCCGAGCAGGGCGGCGGAAAGCTTTTTCAGGTCTTCCTCGCTCACGGGCAGGGGGTTGGCGCTGTATTTCAGGTTATCGGTCACCGTGACGTTCTGGGCGCCGAGATCTTCAAAATAGGCCTGATCACGCTGGGTCTGGGCAAGAATAAGAGAGAAGGTGTCCAGAAGCGTTTTTGCAATTTTTCCAAACAGGCGCCATTTTTGATACGATTTTCCCGACAGGCGGGCATTAACCAGCGCGGCAGGAATTTTGCGCTCCTGCAGCGCCATAAGCATATTCGGCCAGAGCTCGGATTCCATCCATAGCGCCGCGTTCGGTTTCCAATGGTCAAGGAACTGCGCCACCCAGGCGGGATGATCCAGCGGATAAAACTGGTGAATGACACGCGATGGAAGTTTGGGTGCTAAAAACTGCGCCGAGGTTAGTGTCCCCGTCGTTACCAGCATATGCAGCTTTTCATCTTCCTTTAAAACGGCGTCGATCAGGATCAGCGCTGACTGTGCTTCTCCTACGCTGGCGGCATGCAGCCAGACAAGCGTACCCTCCGGGCGTGGCACGCCGGTTTTCCCCATGCGCTCTTGCAGGCGGGCTGCATCTTCCTTGCCCTTTTTCATGCGCCAGTCCAGAAGCCATGCAAGGGGCTTGTGGCTGACATTCATGACTTTGTGGTAGAATTTAAGCATAGTGTCCTTTTGATAGTGAAGTCTTAGGCTTATAAGCATATAATCATAGTCTGGGACGCAGATACAGAGGGTAGATATAGGGAGCTTCCTGTTGTCACGCAAGATTTTCAAAAAAAACAGCAAAAAGATCAAGGAGCAGGCTCTTGCCCAGTTGCGCGAGACCCGTGCACGGCTAAATGCAGAGCATCCGGGGCTTGTTGAGCGCATGGAGGAACAGGCGCGCAAGATGGATGTCGCCAGCGTGATGGTGCCGCCGCAGACGCAGGAAACAACGAAAACAAAGCAGCCGGTACCATCTGAAATCCCTTCCAAAAAAGCCGAAGACCGCAAGGAAGCTCCCAAAAAGACCTTCGGGGAGATATTAAAACAGGCCGATCAGGAAATTTTAAAAGAGGCCCTGAAAGAAGAGGATGACGAGCGCTATGAAATGGTGGACCGGGCGCATAACCTGCACACGGTGTTGAAGTTCCTGCAAAAGACGAAATCCTCGCATGTGCGCAAGGCGCTCAAGGATATCGTCACAAAGGTGACTCACTGATTATTCGCTACAGGCACCGCCGTTTCTGCTGATGCAGCCGGGAATGAGGCAGACAAGTTCGTTGCCGGAATTGCCGGAATAACTGATTCCCGTCGGAATTTTGAGAGAGCTGCCGCATTCTGTTTCATTGGTAAGGTTTTGATAGCTTTGCGCGGGATCTGCGGGCCAGACAGGCGCGGCAAGGGCCGTATCGTAAGAGGTTGTCCAGCGTTTATCCGCGCTGCAGGCCTGCCCATCATGGGAACGTTTGTCACCGCTGTTGGCATAATCCTGAAGCGTGAAGAAACCCTCGTTGGCGTTTTCGGTGAAATCGCCGCATTTTGCCTGCGCCCAGACCTCATTCATTTTTGTGCAGTTATAGGAACCGGCCTGAATCGGGCCTGGTGAGTAATTCACGCCGACTGTTTTCCCTATGAAGGGATGGTTGAAATTGGCGGTTATATAGTTATTCAGGGAATCTCCGACGGCGGCATCCAGCGACAGTCCCATGCTTTGTCCCGGTGTAACGCCGTTGATCGGGCCCCAGCGTTCGCTTTCGCTGAACATATTGCGGGCCTGGGCCGCCAGTACATCGGCATATTGGTCGAAACAGGTATATTCCAGAACGCTGTCGGGCTTGACGATCAAATTCTGGTTCTGGGTGATTTCACGCTGCGCTTCAAGAAAGGCGCGGGCTTTCAGGGAATCGTAATAATCCGGGTCGCATGGGCTGTCGGCAAAGGGGCTTTCGCTGTTGCCGGCTGTGTTCGGCGCGGCATCCGTCCGGGGTACCAGCATAAAGACCGAGAGCAATCCCAAAAGGGCGCCCGAAAGAACAATAGCCGGTTTTTTCCTGATTATGCCCAAAATACCCCCTTATTTTTATATTCTACTAAAATTATGTCCTTTTGCGCAAACTGCATTTTCCCTAGAAGTTGCAGCTTCCCGATCCCGGGTCATAGTAACAGCCCGGATTTGAACAGACATGGTCCGGATATGTCGTTTCTTCGCGGCCCGGCGGTGCCTCTATATCGCGCTGGGGCGTGTACTGGAATACCGTAACGCCCGTGGGAATGGCCGGGGCACAGGCTGCACCGGTCCCCAGAAGCTTTGTGTAATCATCAAAAAGATCGAAATTCACATAAGCGAAATCCTTGTTGCTCGCCAGGTCGACTTTGCCGCTATCCACCGGGTTGTTGCATTCAGCCGGAAAAACACGCGGATCAAGCTGTGCCAGGTCGGAAAAGGAGAAAAACTGGTTGTCCGTGCCGAAGTTGGCGCATTGTGCCGCCACGCTGACCGTATTCATAACGTCGCAGTTATAGGAATTATCGCCGATTTTACTGACCGGCGGGGAGTTTTCCCCGGCCAGCGATCCGCCCAGAAAGTCGTGGACGAAATTATTGTTGCGGTATTCTTTGAGGCTGGAAAGAACAAGCTTTTCCAGTGAGTTATCGAGTTTGTCGTCACCCATGAAGGTTGTGTATGTGCCTGTTTCAAGGGAGGAATAGGTGAAAGTTTTGTTGGTAAAAGCGTGCGATTCGCTGAAAATCGGCGCAATGCGATGGGCCACGATATCCAGTTGCTTGTTAAAACAGCTGTATTCCAGCACGCTGTCGGGTTTGCGGATGGCTATGTTGGCGGCTTTCATTTCCCGGTCGGCCTCAAGCCATGCCCGGGCGTAAAGCTGGTTCATAAAATCGGCATCACATGCCGCGCTGCCTGATTTTAAGGCATTCGGTCCGCTGATATTAGGGCCGTCCCCTGCGTTTAGGGGATCGTTTGGCGTTTTGGGTGTTACGCAAGGCAGGCCGGGCGTACAGTTTGACGTGGCAGCCAAAGTTGAAAAAGGCAATGAAATAAACAGGATTCCTGCCAAAAGAACGGCTGAAAACCTGTAGAACGCCTTTCTTTTTTGCGTTTTATATCTTGCCATCACTCCTCCCCACTTTCTTCAGTATAACGGGAAAGGGTGGGGCTCCAAACATAGTTTTGATAGGAATAGTCGTTTTGTGTATCGGCAAAAACGTGAAGATCCCGTACGCCGTTTGTGTAGCCGGGGCCCAAAGAGATTGATCTGGCTGTAGATTCAAGCAGGGAAGCTAGTCCTTTTTCGGTTTGTGCAAGAATATGGAAGCGGCAAAATCCCTCGTTACAAGCTGTCTCCCGAACGATGAATTCATTTAGGCCATCGTCGTTCAGATCGGTTTCGGTCAGTGAGAAATCTTCCGGGTTGAGGGAAAGGTATGTTGCAATGGTGTTGGAGCGATAAACTACCGGTGCGGCCTGAGCAAAAGCCGCCGGGATTAATAATATAAAAATATAAGCCGAAAGCCGTATATGCCCCAATGCCAACCCTTCGCAGGTTAATTTTATTAACCTTTCCATTATAGCAAAAACCGCAGGCCGCGGGCAAACTTGGTTTTGGCTTATGATTCCGGGGATTAGTCGGACACTTCGCCGGGCAGGTCCATCTCCAGAATGGCCATATTGAAGTCGTAGGAGATCTCTTTATCCTCGGCGTCCTTGTAAATTACGCCGAGAAATTCGCCCTTCATAATGACCTCGACGGAATCGCGGGCCTTATCGCGGATCATCAGCGCGATATCGGGGTTTTTGAATTTGTTTTGCAGATAGGCCTGAAGTCTTGATACTTCGGCGGGCTCAAAGTCGGACATATTTTTCTCCTGCTTGCAGTCGGGTTGAGTTTAACGCCACATCATCCTCGGCCGGCGGTTTTACGTCGAGGCCTTCGCGAACATCGTCATAGCATGTTTTGGCAAGTATTTTCCGGTCTGTAAAGTCGTCGGCGCGTCTGGGCGCATGAAAAGTAAGGGAAATGCGTGCGCCCCTGCTTTTTGCGAACCCCCAGAGGTGGACGGGCATTTCAGTGTCCATGTTCAGATGCCAGGAATAGATGTCGCGGTCATTTTGCGATAGGACGGGGCGCTTATCCACCTCCTGCATCTGCACGGTAACGGCCTGCACACGCAACGGGTCGAGGCTATCCTGAAGCACGAGAGAGAAGAGGCTGGATTTAAACGGCATAACGTCGCGCCCATCCGTCGAGGTGCCTTCGGGGAAGATAATAAGGCTTTTTCCCTGTTCCAACATGGTGCCTAGTGCGTTTTTTTCCTTTTGGGCATCGGATTTGGAGCGGCTGATGAAAGCGGTCTGCTGGAGTTTGGACAAAAATCCAAAAACCGGCCAGCTTTCCACTTCCTGCTTGGCAACGAAGGAGGCTTTCAATACGCTGCCGATGGCCGGGATATCCAGGTAAGACAGGTGATTAGCCACATAAATGGTCTGCGATTGCGTATAAGGCTCTCCCCGGACGATCACCTTTATGCCGAAAATCGAACATACGAGGCGCTGCCACATACAGGGGAAAAAATAGGCGCCCTTGCCGGTATGAAACGCCAGGACAAGCATCTGCAGCGGCACTACGGCCAGACAAAGAAGGGCGAACAGAGTCATTTTAAGAGCGGCGATCAGAATACGCATTCAGGCTCTGCTTTCCGCCATGACGGTATCTTGTACGATCTCTTCTTCGTTTTCGTTGTTTTCTGCAATCGCGCCGGGAATGGATTTCTGGATTTTGCGTTCGTAATGCTTGCGGTAGCGTTTTTCAATAAGGGTGGTGGGCATGGTAATGAATACGTCCGTCGTATTGAATTCCGGATCGATTACGGCGCCATCCCCCACTGTCGCGCCGGTACGAAGATAGCCCTTAATCAGCGGGGGCAGGGCGGCGAAAGCATCTTTGGCCACAATATCGTCTTTGGCGATCATATTCATGTTTACATAGCGGTCGGGCAGGGCGGTGGCGCGGATTCCCTCGGGGGCAAGATGATAGTGGTAGAGGTAGGAAAGAGGCAGGGCGAGG
>CAZBNG010000052.1:0-2039 GCA_964493095.1 uncultured Pseudobdellovibrionaceae bacterium | reverse complement strand
GTGGGTGCCGTGCAGACTGCCACAGCCAAAGAGCATGTCGATATTATGCTGGGCCACGTAATCGGCAATCCCCTGCCATAAAAGCTGCAGTACGGGGCGGCTGCGATATTCAGGCAGGACGCAGGAGCGCCCTAGTTCCAGAACAGAAGAGCCTGAGTTCAGTAGAACAGACAGGTCATACTCCCCGCTGGAATAGAACTGTCCGGCTTTTTCGGCGCCGTCCCGCTTAAGGAGGCGGTATGTGCCTACAACGTTCGGTGTGCCTGAGCGCTGGTCTATAACGATAAGGTGGGCGGCATGAGGGTCGTAGCGGTCCATATCACGCTTTTGCTTTTGCATTTCCGGCGTGGCCTTGGCGGCGTATTCCTCGTAAAAAACCTGGTAGCGGATTTTCTGCGCGGCTTCTATCTCCTGCGGGCTTTCAGCCAGCCTCACATATATAGGTTCGGTCTGCACAGCTTCGGCCTGCTCATTCACATCGGACATGTATCTGACTTTAATCTGCGGCCCATAGACGCACCTGCGCGCCGCTCTTTCACGGTTAATAGTTACAATGCCTGTATCCTAAAGATTACGCCGTCCCGGTCAAGGCCGTTGTTAGCGGGGTGTAAAAGAATGCTCTGTATACCCGAAAATCCCGGTTTATAAGCTTTTTAGGCAAGGTTTGAAATCTGTGAATAGGAAAATGGTGCGCCGGCGGGCAGTCTGCGAACCGCTCCGGAGATGTTCCGGGGTGCGGCGCTCAATTATTGTAAATTTTCAGGTCGTAATATAAAGCTTGACATTCGGCCCATTTTATAGGACTATTTTCCTTGAAAACGCCACAGCTACGCCTGCGGTGTTTTTTTTTATGTTCCAAAAAAAAGGAATAAAACCATGCCCGGGAACAATAATGGCGATGATCTGTTGATTGGCGGCTTTGGTCGGCTCCCGCAAAATGTCGATGCCACAGGCCGGAGAATCCGCGACAATGCGCCGCCCGTGCCGCAAAGAAAGCCGGAAACAATCGCGCCAACGGCCAAAGGTAACGAGCTTCTCAATTTCATCGGTAAACTTGAAAGCAGCGATGACTACAATGTGATTTACGGCAATCAGAAAAAGCCCCTGACGAAGATGACGATCAAGGAAGTGAAAAATCTTCAAAAAGAGATGGATGCTAAAAGGCATGGCCTCTACAGCTGTAGGGCGATATCAATTTAAAGACACAACCCTCGAAGAAGCTGTCAATAAGTTGGGCGTTAATGAAAACGCGATCTTTGATGAAAATCTCCAGGACAAGCTGGCCAGATCACGTTTGGAATACAGGAAATTCGAAAAATTTAAGGCAGGCACGATAAAAACGGAGGATTTTATCAGGGAGTTGTCGCAAGAATGGGCGTCTCTTCCTGAAAATGAATTAAATGAGAGCTATTACAAAGGCAGGGGTAACAACAAGGCACTTACAAATTTCAAAACTGTGAAAGACTTGTTGGAGAAAAGGTAGTTACACTTTACAATTCTTTTTATGCCTGATGTTCACAAAAGTGCTGTTGCGAATTTATTTAAGGGCTTTTGCCTTTTAATACTCATCTTTTTTACCTCTTGTTCTAGCGTGCAAAAGGGTCAATTTATTATTCTCGATATGTACTATCCAGATGCAAGGAAACTGATTTTGCAAAGCGGGTGGAAGCCCGCAGAAGGCTTGCCGCCCTACAACGAAATAGGGGCAGCTGCGCACGTGTATAGGGACATGGGTTATGACGAAGTTCAAGATTGTTCAGGTTCTGGTCTGGAACTTTGTAACTTTTACTTTCAAAATGAAAAGGGTGAATATTTAAGGATCGGAACTGAAGGTGAGGAAAATGGTCATCATAGGTACCCGCGTGTAATTTATGCGGCCATTCGTGATAAAATCGATTAGGCATTTCAAATCTTTAAGATCTTCTGGAGAAACCTTAGGGATTAAAGCGGTAGCGCACATAAAAAAAAGGGGCGCATGAAGCGAAATGGCGCGCCCGAGAAGATTCGAACTCCTGACCTTCTGATCCGTAGTCAGACGC
>CAZBNG010000051.1:0-15463 GCA_964493095.1 uncultured Pseudobdellovibrionaceae bacterium | reverse complement strand
CCTGATGAGCCGCAGCGAAATGAACATCCTGCCCACCCTTACCCTGCTCGTGCCTGTGCTGGGCGTATTTTTCTCCGCCCTTCTGCTGGGAGAAAAATTCACCCTTCCTATGCTTGTCGGGGGCGCGGTCACCATGGCCGGAGTTGCCATTATCATGGTGCGCCGCCGCCAGAAAAAACTTTGCGTGGAAGGCGATTAAGCCTTACGATTTTTATAGCCCATTCGACTCAAAAGATCCGGCTGCAGATTTCATTTCAGGAAGGAGACTAAACTTATGTCCTCTGACATCTTCAAACCCTCACAACAAATTCTGGACAATGTCCTGATTAGTGAGAAGCAGTATGAAACCCTTTATGCGGAGTCCCTGAACGACCCGGAAACATTTTGGCTAAAAAAGGCTAACAGACTGAAGTGGTTCAAAAAACCGACTAAAGCAAGAGACGTACACTATGATATTCCCGTCTCGATTAAATGGTATGAAGACGGCGTTTTAAATGCCTGTTACAACTGCCTGGACCGACACCTTCCCAACAAGAAAAACGATGTCGCTTTCATCTGGGAGGGAGATAACCCGGAAGAATCAAAGCGTGTTACTTACGGCGAAGTAAAGACGGAAGTATGCAGAATCGCTAACGCTTTAAAGGCAAGGGGCGTTAAAAAAGGCGACCGCGTCACCATCTACATGCCGATGATTTTGGAAGCTGCCTATGCCATGCTGGCCTGCGCCCGTATTGGTGCCGTTCACTCCGTCGTCTTTGGCGGCTTCTCCCCCGATGCTCTGAGAGGACGCGTACAGGATTGCGAATCCGATGTTATTTTAACCGCCGATGAAGGCCTGCGCGGCGGCAAAACCATCCCGTTAAAAGACAATGTCGATAAGGCCATAAACGGCCTGGACCACGTCCACACCGTGCTGGTTTTCAAACGCACAGGCAAAAAGACCAACTGGTCGGATGCAAGAGACGTGGACTGGGAAGACTTGGTATCCGGGCAAAGTGACGAATGCCCCTGCGAAGAGATGAACGCCGAGGACCCGTTATTCATCCTTTACACTTCCGGCTCTACCGGCAAACCAAAAGGCATCCTTCACACCACGGGCGGGTACATGGTTTATGCGTCCCTGACCCATGAAATCGTCTTCGATTATCACCCCGGGGAGGTGTACTGGTGCACCGCGGACGTTGGCTGGGTGACAGGGCATTCCTATATCGTTTACGGTCCGCTTGCCAACGGCGCGACTTCTTTAATGTTTGAAGGCGTTCCGAATTACCCTGACTGGTCCCGCTTCTGGCAGGTCGTAGAAAAGCACAAGGTGAATATTTTTTACACAGCCCCCACCGCTATTCGCGCCCTGCTGCGTGAGGGTGATGAATGGGTCAAAAAAACCGACCGCAGTTCCCTGCGCATTCTTGGCACGGTCGGCGAACCGATCAACCACGAGGCATGGCTGTGGTATTACAATGTTGTAGGGGAAGGACGCTGCCCGATCATGGATACATGGTGGCAAACGGAAACCGGCGGCCACATGATGACGCCCCTGCCCTGCCACGCGCTGAAACCCGGCGCTGCGATGAAGCCGTTTTTTGGCATAAAGCCCGCACTGGTGGACAGTGAAGGGAAACTTCTGGAAGGCGAAGCAGAAGGTAATTTTGTTATACTGGATAGCTGGCCCGGCCAAATGCGCAGCCTTTACGGCGACCATGAACGCTTTGAGCAGACCTATTTTTCCTCTTTCCCGGGTATGTATTTCACCGGGGACGGGGCGCGGCGCGATTCTGACGGCGATTACCGCATCACCGGGCGGGTCGACGACGTGATTAACGTTTCGGGCCACAGGCTGGGCACCGCGGAAATCGAGGAAGCCATCAATGAACACGATAGCGTGGCAGAAAGCGCCGTTGTCGGTTTCCCTCACGATATCAAGGGACAGGGTATTTACGCCTATGTCATCCTGAACGAGGGCAAAGAAGAGAGTGAGGACACGAAAAAGGCGGTTATAAAAAAGGTGCGGGAAATTATCGGCCCCATCGCCACGCCTGATGTGGTCCAGTTCGCATCCGGCCTGCCCAAAACGCGCTCCGGCAAGATCATGCGCCGAATCCTGCGCAAGATTGCCGCCGGGGAATTCGAAAACCTGGGCGACACCTCCACCCTCGCCGACCCGGCCGTTGTGCAGGAACTGATTGATAACCGCAATCTTTGACAGAAAAACCTTGACTTAAAGACTGTATTTTTCATATACAAACACCTTTACGTTTTGGGGAAATTTCACCATGTCAGGTCATGGAAATAAAAGACGGCACATAATAGTGCTAGGACGGGTGTCTGAAAGTACGAAAGCAGATATTATCGCTGAGTTCGGCGAAGAAAATGTTATTGAAGCCACTGTAAGCAAATTCAGAGACAATGAAGCCTACGCCGCCCTTTACCGCGACCCCGATACGGACGGCAAACTAAAAGATCTCGATGATGAAAAAGTCCGGGAGCTTATTGATATAGAGCTGCTTAAAAGAGAGCTATCCAGCAGGAAAATCGCCGGGGCTGACGTTACGATTATTAATTCCGCCAGCGGCGATAATATCAGCGCACGCGCTCTTTCCCTGCTTTTCACCGTTCCCATGCTCAAAGAACAATATGGCGCTCGCTCTGTTCATGTCCTGGAGCCTTATACGCCGTTCATGCGCAATGACCGGGATTTCAGCAAAAAGATTGTAAGAAACGGCGAAACGCTTGCCGAATATCCGCAGGCCAACGCCGTATCCTGCAGTTATTACGCCCGCATGTTAAAAATGATGGGCGCAGATACGCATACGGGTTTTGCTGAACACTCCCAGGACGCCGCCTCCCATTTCATGAATGCTTTCGGCGCAAGGTGGCTCTCACCGGTACGAAGAATTTTTGATTTAATCCCTTTCAAATGGAACAAACTTCGCCAGACATTTAACGTTGCGGCCGAAGCACTCCATTTCAAACCTAATTCTCATTTTGTCTCTACGGCCCCTCTCTTTGCCGAATTATTACAGAATGAAGAAACCGTCAGAGGCGACATTGAAAACGGCAACATCATTATTGGCGCGCCCGATGGAGGCAACAAAATGGATGACGAGGCGATCAGAAGGGCCGTAGACCTGCGCAATGCCCTTCCTTTCAAAAGCACGCCTGAAAATATCAGCCAAGATCCTAATATGTTCTTCATTACAAAACGGCGTATCGATGAAAAGCATACGGAAATCACTGATTTTCGCATTGGCGGCAACGGCTCTGTGCAAGGGAAAACGGCCATTCTTGTAGACGATATCATCAGCAGCGGCTCCACCCTTTTCGATGCTGCAAAAAAGCTGAAGGAAAACGGGGCGAAAAGAGTTATTGCCACGGTCAGTCACGGCGTACTGGTCAACGGCGCGCTTGAAAACATTCTGAACAATAATGATCTGGATGAAGTATGGATTACAGACTCTATACCCAGCACTGTTGAAAAGCACTCTGCCCTGTTCCACGCAATCCGTACGGCTGAAATTAACGGTGAAATAACCAAAGAAGAAGCCGAGGCAAAATTACAAGCCCTCAGTAAAATAAAAATCAAGTCCATGGCTTCCCTGGTTATCGACAGCGTCTACAAAATCAGTGCGGGAAATAATCTGGCATTTGCGAACGAGAATCCCCACAACCACATGCCCTCTGCCGAGGCTGCCTAATTTAAGCCATGCCGATCGCAGACTGGTAGAGGTCGAGAAGCTCGTCTTCCTCGCGGCGCTTTTCCGGGTCCATTTTGCGCAGCTTGATCACGCGGCGAATGATTTTCACATCGAAACCCACGCCTTTGGCTTCGGCGTAAACTTCTTTAATGTCCTCGGCCAACGCGGCTTTTTCCTCTTCCAGGCGCTCGATACGCTCCATGAAGGCCAAAAGGCGCTTGCCCGCTACGCCGCCAATATCACTTGTCTGATCGCCGCCCTCGGCATCGCCTGATTGCGGGAAATTCGTTACATTTTCGGATTTGGCGTTTTCAGACATAGATAAGGCGCTCCTTTTCGGTTTAGCGATTAATGTGATTCGGAAACCCTGATTGTAGTGATTTATGCGCGCCCGCAAAGCCTCTTTCGGGCTAATCGACAAGTTTTCCTTCCCATGTCTCGATGATAAGCCCCTCGGGGTCTTTCGTCGTGCCAGAACGGCCGACCTGCACTCTAATCACAAGCTCCTTATTCTGTTCTTTGGCTTCCAGATAACCATCGGCATCGAGAGCGAGATATGTAGACAGTACAGGAATTTCATAAAGCCAACGGTAATGGCCGTTCACCGCCCCCTCATTAAGGAGGAAGGGCTCTTCCCTTGCCACGCTGCGCAAACTCAGACCACCTTTCGTTAAAGGCTGCAATAAGGCGGTTTTGCGCATAAACGCCAGATATTGCTCACGCGCTTCGGGCGTAAAATCGTCTTTTGTCCGCGCCAGGTCGGCATCAATATCCCCGGCGGGAAAGCTCATAGCCTCTGAAACGGCTGTAATAACCCATGCCTGTATCTGCGCCTTAGCGCGGTGAGGCTGGTCCATCGGTATCTGGTTTTCCGGCAGGCGCGTCAGCACATCGCCTCCTCCTGCCTGCTCGTCTGCCGGGGCGTCGGCAAAAGGTGCGCGTAGGGTTTTCGCCGGAGCGGGATCGGTATCCTTGGGACCGCCCGTAACCCATTCCCAAAAACCGCCTTCCGCCAAAGCCGGATTAAACCCAGCCATTAAAAACAATATCGTAAAGACAACCAGATATTTTTGTCTACGCATGTCCCGCCGCCTTTCTGCTTACGCGGCCCATCAATTTTCCAAACTGCATTACATTTTCAATGCGTCTGTCGATAAAACCTTTTGTTTCTTCCATATCCGGAGTGTCATCATTCAACCACACCAGCGAAGCCGACATGATAATACCGCTCAGAAGCCCGCGCTTGGTGTAGCGGTTATAATCGGTGGCCGTATCCCCGGCCCAGTCCCATATGCAATCGGCCGTACGCCATACCATTTTCAGCGCGGCAGGTTTACGGGTAGGCAGCGCCAGCCACGCCATCGCACCGCACGCAGCGTCAGGGCAGGAGTTCAGGTATTCAAACCGCGCGACAAGCGCACAGCGCACGCGGTCACGTACCCGCATCTGCGAGGGATCAAGCCCGGCGAGAGATTCTATCATTTTACGGTCAGCGAGGCCTGAGAATGCTTTCATCACATCCATCATACGCCCGGGAAATACGGCGCGCGCGATATCAGTCTCATAGCCGGCATCGCGGGCAGCCCGCTCGATGGTCTGCCACCCCCAGCCGTCAAAAACCACCGCCGGAAGCGCCGCCTCCAAAATACGGTCGCGAATAGCCGGAATATCGTTAGAAAAACTTTGCCGCATACTTATTTGATGACACAGTTTCGAAAAACGGGAAAGTTATTTATCATGAGAAACCACTAGACTTTTACTTCATTCTGGCCACATTACCTACAACATGAAAAAGACCAAAGATCAGGAACAGGACGATAAACCGCTGGAGACGAACTCCCTCGGTGGTAAAATCAGGCGTTACGGACAGGTTACCGGTACCATGGCCGGGCTAATTACAAAACTGGCGGGCGACAAATATCTTGGCCTGAAGATCGAAAAACAGGAACATGCAGACCAGCTTATGATGGCGCTGGGCAATCTCAAGGGTCCCCTGATGAAAGTCGGCCAGATTCTGGCAACCGTCCCCGAGGCCCTCCCGCCCGAATATGCGCAGGCCTTTCAGCAACTCCAGTCCAATGCCCCGCCGATGGGCTGGCCGTTCGTACGCCGTCGCATGAAAGCAGAAATTGGACAAAATTGGCTTGAAAAATTCAAATCCTTTGACAAAGAAGCATCTGCAGCCGCGAGTTTAGGACAGGTTCACAAGGCTTTAGCCAAAAATAACCAAAATTTGGCCTGCAAGTTACAATACCCCGATATGGCCTCCGCTATTCAAACGGACCTGCAGCAACTACGCATTATCTTCGGGATTTATGAGCGCTACGATAAATCCATTCATACCGGGCAAATCCAGAAAGAACTCGCAGCAAGGCTCGAAGAGGAGCTTGATTACGAACTGGAGGCGCGTCACTGCAAACTCTACGCTTACATGCTGCGTGATGAGAACAATGTGCACGTTCCGGAAGTGATCGACGAGCTTTCCACCCGGCGCCTGCTTACCACCACATGGCTCGAAGGACGGCGTATTCTGGACTTTGTGGACGCACCGCAGGAGCAACGCAACCAACTCGCAATGAATATGTTCCGCGCCTGGTATGTGCCGCTATACTATTACGGCGTTATTCACGGCGACCCGCATCTGGGCAATTACACGGTACGTGAGGATAACAGCATCAACCTGCTGGATTTCGGCTGCGTGCGCGTTTTTCCGCCAAAGTTCATTGGCGGCGTCATAAACCTCTACAACGCCCTTAAAACCGGCAATGATGATCTTGCCGTACACGCCTATGAAACATGGGGGTTCCGCAATCTTTCAAAGGAACAGGTGGAAACCCTTAATATATGGGCTCATTTCCTCTACGGCCCTGTTCTGGAAGACGCCGTGCGCCCTATCGGCGAAGTGACAAACGGCATCTATGGCCGGGAAATCGCTGAAAAAGTTCACGAAAAGCTGCGCGCACTGAGCCGTGAAAACGGCAGCATCACGGTCCCCAGGGAATTTGTTTTCATGGATCGTGCGGCATTGGGGCTGGGTTCCGTATTCCTGCACCTGAAAGCAAAAATAAACTGGCATAATGTGTTTAACGAACTTATTCAGGATTTCGATCTGGAAAAACTGGACAAACGCCAGGAAGAAACACTTTCAAAGTTCGGGGTGGCACGGGCAACAGATTTCCCTGTGTAACCTTGTTTTTTCACTTCATTCTCTTGTAATCGATTCGCAAAATGCCTGTGGACAAAAAATATATTATGTCCAACATAGCGCCTTCAATTACGATATTATGAAATAAACTCCGTCTATCCCCACCTAATTGGGCCTTCTCCCGCCAAAAAGACTCACTTTTGCTAATAATTTGTAAATACATTTAGTCAATAATAGAAGAAGTGGGAAATTTTCAGCTTAAGCACAGGGGCCTTGGTTTATGGGAGCAAACATCGTATTTCACCGTTTTTTGAATACGTTAGCGCTCAATTGGCGTTCCTTCTTATCGTGCCCTTTCAGAATTTCCTGTTTTTTTCCACTGTGTAAGCAAGACTTCTTTAAAAAACTAAAGGCATAAAAAACAAAAAACAGCGCCTTGCCTTTAATAAAGTAGGGATTAATGCGAGAAGATAAACGCAGAGAAACACAGAACAATGCACGCAAACATGAGCGGGGGAATGTATTCTTCACCCTTTTCGGCGCTGTCGCCGTTGTTGGCGTTCTTGGGGCGGGCATCATGTCCACGATGCGCGGCCCCCTTTCCACGATGGTTGACGTCAATCGCCGCACCCAGGCCGAAAGCCAGATCAATATTGCTTCCAAGCTGGCGATGCTCGAAGCCTCCAAAGGCGCAAACAGCGGCGACTGTGACAGTGACGGCTACGTAGAGCCTCTTGAATACGGCGCCGCCCTGCCCGGCCTGACCGGCGGCGGAGAAGTGCCCGCAGCGGTAGGATCCAGCCGGATCGACCCTTGGGGAACGGCTTACGGCTATTGCGTATGGGATGCCGGCACCACCGTTGATGATGCCGCCTGCGGCGGCGGCTCTCAAAAACGGCTGGCGGGTAATGGCGCAGACGACGCCACTTACACCGTTATGGCGATTATATCCGCCGGTCCCAACCGCACCTTTGAAACGACCTGTAGCGAAGGTCCCCCGGCACTAAGCAAAGGCGGCGACGATCTTGTCCAGCAATACGACTATAATAATGCGGCCGCCACATCCGGGGGGCTTTGGAGCATTAAGTCAGGCGCACCGGACACGGCGGCCATTGAAAAGAACATTGACGTTACCGGCGGCGCAAGCTTTTCAAACGCCGTTAACCTGACCGCCAGCTCCGCCCAGCTTATGCTTGGTGCGTCGTCCTTGCTGCTCCCGACAAAAACAGGCTCCAACGGCACCGAAATTCTTGACACATGTAATGCGGCGAACATTTATCTTCAGCGTATTGACGACACGAACAGCCCGCCCAGCGTCGACATTTGCGATGGAACAAACTTCGTCTCCGTCGCGGCGGGCGATCCGGATATCGGCGTTTGGACCCGCGTAGATACCGACAACATATACTTTAACTCTACCGGCACCACGCAGGTAGCGATCGGCAGCACAAGCGCATCCTATACACTGGACGTTACCGGCACCATCCGCGCCACCGGCGATATTAACGCCAACGCGGATGTCGCGCTCGCCAACGGCAATTCCGTGATCTGGGCTTCCGGCGCACAGGTAACGGAAAGCTCCGGCGCCGTGCAAATCGACGCCAATGGCGGCAGCGTGGAAATGACGGTGGGCACCGGCATTGTAGGCGTAGGAACAGCTCCCGTGTCAGGAACGACCCTTACCGTACAGGGGGCAACGTCTGACAACTCGGCAAACGCACTGGAAATTCGCGACAGCGGCGCAAATTCTCTCCTTGTTGTTGAAAACGACGGGGATGTGGGCATCGGCGTTGCCTCCCCGAATGACGCCCTTGATGTCAACGGCGCGGTTGACGTTACGGACTCCTACCATATAGACGGCAACACCGTAGTGTGGTCGGATAACGGCACCGCAGACACAATCGTAGTGGGCAACCTGACGGCTACCGGTGTGACAGGTGATAATAACGCCGTGCTCGGCGGTTCAGCCGCCACGGCTTTAACGTCCGGCACGAACAATACAATTCTCGGATCCGGCGCAGCTACCACGCTGGCCACGGGCAGCAACAACATCGTTGTTAATGGCGATGTCCCGGCCGCAGCAACAAGCAATTACCTGAATATCGGCAACGCCATTTTCGCAGATCTTTCAAACAAGCGCATAGGGATCGGACAGGCCGACACCTTTGATGTCAGCGCCTTTGACGACGCGCTGGAAGTCACCGGAAACGTCCACGCGACCGGCAACCTGAAGGCTGTAGACCTGACCCTTTCCGGAAACGGCGATATCGACGGCACGCTGGAATCCGACGATTATACTTATAACGGCGTTGACTTCACGCCCGCGACTTGCTCGTCAGGCAACTTTAACCGTTGGTCGGCTTCCGGCTGGGTCTGCGATTCCGACACGGGCGGCGGCTCCGGGGTAGGAGGAGCCGTAACCCTTGCCGACGTTCTGGGCGCAGGCAATGATGGCAGCGCGACGCAGATCAAGAATATCGCCGACCCGACGGCCAATCAGGACGCCGCCACCAAGAAATATGTCGATGACGCGCTGGTCGACGGCAGCCGAAAGGTCGTGGACGGTGATGGCGATACGCAGATACAGGTCGAGGAAACCGACGACGAGGACAAAATCCGCTTCGACACCTTCGGCTTTGAACGCATGATTATCGATGAAACAGGCAAAGTCAGTATCGGCACGTCAACAACAAGCAACCAGCTTCGCGTGGAAAGCGCCGATGAAGGGGTTGCGTATTTCCGTTCAACCGATGGTATAGGCGGTATTTACTTCGGCGACAATTCCGGAACATCAGGTCTTTTTGGAGTAAATGGAAACTCTTATTTTACAACGGGCGGCGCGACAAGCACTGCAAGCGCATTATTATGGCTTGGTGCAGGCGGGCAAGTCGGTATCGGTACGACCAACACGGCGTCAAAACTTCATGTTAATGGCGACCTGCTTTTAACCAATGCCGCCACGACCTGCGGTGCCTCGCAAAAAGGCTCACTGCGTCTGAATTCCGCCGGTGACGGGCTTGACATGTGCGATGGCGCCGGCAACTGGAACGCCTATGCCGGAAGCGGCGGCGGTGAAGCGGATCTTAACTACGACAATGTTGTCCTGCTCGCCCATTTTGATTCCGACCTCACCGATTCATCACGCAGCGGCCATACACTGACAGCCAACGGCGATGCCGCCGTATCAGCAGTTCAATCGAAATTTGGCGGCGGCGCTCTCTCCCTTGATGGAACAGGCGATTATGCGTCGCTAGGTCTTCACAATGATTGGGCATTTGGCACGGAAGATTTCACGATTGAGGCATGGATCCGCCTAAACAACATCAACAAAACACAGCAAATTTTTGAGATGTCCGGCACAAATTTCCCTTTTCAATTCTATGTTGATGCAACAAATGTTTTGAAATTCTATACTAGTGTTTCAGGGGGCTCTACATTTGCCGCATCAACAACATTATCGGCCAATCAATGGTATCATGTTGCCTTTACACGTTCTGGATCAACAATGCGACTGTTCCTGAATGGCCAGCTTGACGCCACGTCCACAGGACAAACCGCAGACTATACATATGCGACAACATGGGCGCCGAACATAGGACGCCAGAATGGCGGCGCTACCAGCTATCTTGATGGTTACATTGACGAACTCCGCATCACCAAGGGCGTCGCCCGTTATACAGCTGACTTTACACCGCCTAGCGCGGCATTCGCGGATACCAGCTACTCCCCTTGGACCGTCAGTAATAATGACATCTATTACAGCACCGGCAATGTCGGGATCGGCAGCGCTCCCGAACTCCCACTTGATGTGCGCGGCTCCGACCATACGCGCATCCAGGTCAGCGCACCCGACCAGAAAATCAAAGGTGTGCGCCTGTCAACGGGCGGTCTCGCCCGCTGGGACATCGTGACGGACACCGTGGCCGAAGCGGGCTCCAATGCCGGCTCCGACCTTTATATCAACCGCATGGATGATGCCGGCACCTTTATCGACAGCGCCATAATGCTCGACAGAAGCACGGGTTATGTCGGTATCGGGACGACAAACCCGCAAAGGGCATTGCACATAAGCGGAGACGAAGGAGTTATCCGTATTGACCGCAATGCTAGCCCCACCATTTACATGGCCGATATGAACGCTACCTATGACGCTTTCGACAATGTTTTTGGATTTAGTGTTCAGGGTTCTAGACTTGATTTCTTGTATGACACAGACGCCTCCGGCAGTTACACGTCGCTCATGGCACTGACCTCGAACGGCAGGGTCGGTATCGGAACATCCCCCATTACAAAACTTGATATTGGAGCAGTGGACGGAACAAATGAGGGCGCGGAGGTTCATTTACGCGGTGCTGGTTCTTATACTGACTGGGGTTTTGATGTTTACCAGAACGACCTGCGTATATTTAAAACCGATCAGGGTGCCGGCACCAACTTCTCAGAAAAAATGCGTATTACGGACGGCGGCAATGTCGGTATAGGAAAAACCCCGACCACCAAGCTGGACGTTAACGGCGTCCTGACCATGAACGCCAATAAAATCGTCGGTGTCGCCGACCCGACAGCGGCGCAGGACGCGGCAACCAAATCCTATGTCGACACCGCTTCGGCTGCGGCGGCGGACAACCTAGGTAACCACACCGCTACACAGAATATCAAGCTGGGTTCCTACTGGCTGTCCGGCGACGGCGGAAATGAGGGCGTATACGTTACCGCGGATGGAGATGTCGGCATCGGAACCACCGGCCCGCTGGGACATCTGCACTCAACGGGATCGCAGACATCGCCCGCTCTTACAGTTTCGTCCGTTCACTCGGGCGGCGAACCGTCCAACATTTCCTTCGTAGGGCGCAACGCGGGAGACACCGATGCGGAAATCGCCAATCTACGATTCGGACGGACAGGAACAGCAGGTGGATATCTCTCCTTCCACACTGCCGCCACCGACGGCACCATGACGGAGCGCATGGTCATCGACATGGCCGGTAATGTCGGTATCGGCACCAACAATCCTGGGGCAAAACTGCACGTTATAGACGGAAACACAAGTACTACCGGAATAGCTTTTGCTTCAACCTCGGCGGGATATCTTAGAATTATTCCAGATGCAGCAGCGGGTGCTTATAATTCCCTGACGCAATCCGGAGATAGCGCCCTTATCTTTACAGACGGCACCATAGAAAGCGGCAATCTTACAGTTGGCCCATGGAGTGCCAGCGCAAAAGGTATGCGCATAACGTCTGCCGGCAATGTCGGTATCGGTACGGCCAGCCCGGCGACCAAGCTGGATGTAAATGGTGTCCTGACCATGAACGCCAATAAAATCGTCGGCGTTGCCGACCCGACAGCGGCGCAGGACGCCGCGACCAAAGCGTATGTCGATACTGCGGCATCCGGCGCGGCGGACAATCTGGGTAACCACACCGCCACACAGGCCCTTGCCATGGCCACATATAAAATCACCGGTATGGGCGATCCCACGGCAAACCAGGATGCTGCGACCAAGAAATACGTCGATGACGCGATCACAGCGGGCGGTGCCGATAATCTGGGCAACCATACCGCCACGCAGGCCCTTGCCATGGCCACATACAAAATCACCGGTATGGGCGACCCGACCGCGGCACAGGACGCGGCCACCAAAGCCTATGTCGATACAACAGCGGCAAGCGCCGCCTCGGGCGCGGCAGACAACCTAGGTAACCATACCGCCACGCAGAATATCAAGCTGGGTTCCTACTGGCTGTCCGGCGACGGCGGCAATGAAGGTGTGTTTGTTAATTCGACGGGCAACGTTGGTATCGGTACGGCAAGCCCAGATTCTAAATTGCACCTGCATTCCACAGTGGGAACAGCAGCCGTTTATTCACATTTTACTAATGCGGATTCGGGAACAACCGCTACTGATGGCTTTTTTGTCGGTTTATCGAGCGCAGAAGATGGACGCTTCTGGCTGGCAGAAAACGCGCCCCTTTTGTTTGCAACAAATAATACTGAAAAAATGCGCATTGATGCTAGCGGCAATGTCGGTATTGGTGTAACTCCCACTACAAAGCTTGACGTGGGCGGTACGCTCACCCTGCGCGCACAGGACGGCACATACGAAGGTGCGGAAATCAACTGGGATGGCGCTCAGGCGGGTTATGAAACATGGGCAACTGACGTATTCACTGACAAATTCAGAATTTTCAAAAGCTCCACATCGACCGACAACACCGATCAGGTACAGATTTTCAACAGCGATGGCACTGGCGTTGCCGGGCTTTACGTGGAAGGCAATGTCGGAATCGGCACGAGCAGCCCGAGTTCGATTTTACACGCAGCAGCACCGAGCGCCATTTTTATCCTTCAGGATAGCGACAATACGAACGCACAGGTAGCCAGAGCAAGTTATCTTTCTTTCCGCGACTCGGCCAACGCAGCGTTTGCATGGCTTGGCGACGGATCGTCAGGTGATAATGATTTCAGAATATGGAGTTCAGCGGCAGGCGCCAATATGCGTTTTGGTACGGCAGACACGGAAAGAGTTGCTATTTTAGCCAATGGCAATGTCGGTATCGGCACGGCGACCCCTGCGGCCAAGCTTGATGTAAACGGCATTATCCGCGCCGCGCAAATCTGTGACGAAAGCGGCGACAACTGTAAAGACATTTCCGGCGGATGGAGCGGCGCCGACAACCTTGGTAACCATACCGCTACGGCGAATATCCAGCTCGGCTCTTACTGGCTGTCCGGCGATGGTGGTAATGAAGGCTTAACGGTCGATTCCAGTGGACGTGTAAGAGTTAACACAACCTCCAATCAGGTTACCGGAGATGAAATGGTTTCAATCGCCGGGGCCGCCAAAACAGGTCTTGGAATTTCCACAGACGGCACCGCCACTCCCCTTGCGCTTTGGAACAAAGGAGGTTCCGGCACAAGATATCTGACCACATGGTTTGTCGCTCCCGGCGGCTCACCGGGTGGCTCGACCTATGTCAACGGCAGCGATGAATATGTATACAACAATGGTACGCAAGTTTTTGCCCAGGGTGGGACAGAAAAAATGCGTATTCATTCTAATGGTTATGTGGGCATCGGTGACACTGCACCTTCAAACACCCTGACGGTCAAAAGAGGCGACTATAATTCCGCGGTTCGTATTTACTCTTCGAAAACCGGCTCGACGGGTGGATTGTATATGGGTGCTCTTGCGCCAACCTATAGCTTCCTATACTCCGGCGCAGAGTTTGTGGACGTTTCAGGCGCTCCTAAAACCTATGCCCGTGGCACGGTCGCCACCGGAATTGTGATGACTGGCGGAAACACCTTGTTCTATGGCAATACGGGCCTGACAGCGGATACCGAATACACGGCTACGGCGCGAATGATTATCAAAGCCGACGGCACCACCGGCATCGGCACCGGCAGCCCCAGCCATGAATTGCATGTAAAAGGCGCCGCCGATCAGGACACGACCATGATGGTTGAATCGTCTGGCAGCGGTCTTAGCCGGCTATTCCTGAAAGACGGTGCACGCAATATAGAGCTTTCAACAACGGACGGCTCGGCAAACCCCAATATGGCGCGTTTGTTTTTACCAGCGAGCGTTGGAATCGCACTGGCCACGCCAACGGATTCAGACAACAGCCGTTATCTGCAACTTATTTCCAGGGGGAAAATAGAATTCAAGGCCGAAGAAGGAACGACCAGCCCCTCAACCAGAATGATGATCCTGCCCTCCGGTTATGTCGGAATTGGCACGGCCAGCCCCACCGTCGCTCTCGACGTGGTCGGCGATATCCACTACACGGGCCGCCTGTCCGACGTATCCGACCGCCGCCTGAAAACCGACATCCACCCGCTGTCCGAGCGCGGCGCGATGCTGGAAAAACTGGACCGGCTCGGCACCTATACCTTCCGCATGAAGGACGACCCGAAAGGTGTGATTGAATACGGCGTGATGGCGCAGGAGGTTGAGAAAGTCTTCCCCGAACTGGTCACCACCGCCGATGACGAAATGGGCACAAAAACAATGAACTATGTCGGCCTGATCGCGCCGATGGTCGAGGGCATGAAGGAGCTTCGCGCCGAAAACGCCGCCCTTCGCGCGCAAATCGACACCCGCGACGACCGTCTCGCCGCGCTGGAAAACGATATCAAGGGCCTGAAAGCTTACACCGGATACGGCGTTTCCAAGGCGCAAATCGGCCTCGGCCTCTTGATCGGCATGATGCTGAGCACTATCCTGATGGGCGGAATAATTGTTCTGATCCGCAAAAGGGTGACATAGGCCATGAAGTCAAAATTCCTTCTTTTCGCCGGAGTTTTAGCAGCGTTGCTTTTCACAGCAACGCTTCCCGCTTATGCGCAGGATTGCACCACGCCGGACGGATACGAGCCGGAAGTTGAGTATTTTGTTGCCGATAATATGTACAAATTCTGTAACGGCACGGAATGGGTTGCTTTAGGGAGCAGCGTAGACAATCAGCCGGACAATTTCAGTTTCACCGACCAAACAGGCGTAAGCCTCTCTACCCTAGTTACCTCCAATATAGTCCAAATTTCTGGAATGAGCGATGGTATCAATATTTCCATTTCAGGAGACGGTTCCCCCCAATACAGAGTATGCTCGGACGCCACC
>CAZBNG010000050.1:0-15721 GCA_964493095.1 uncultured Pseudobdellovibrionaceae bacterium | reverse complement strand
GACATTATGCAGATCAAGCAGAACTCCAACCGTGCGGCTAATCTCGTGCGCCAGCTTCTAGCGTTCTCACGCCAGCAGACACTGCGCCCCAGAGTTCATGATGTTACGGATATCCTGACGGAGGTATCTCATCTGATCCGCCGCCTGATCGGAGCGAACATAGAACTCGACTTACGCCACGGGCATGACCTTGGGCTTGTAAAAGTTGATGAAGGGCAGATGGAACAGGTGCTTATCAATCTTGCCGTGAACGCCCGCGATGCCATGGAAGGCGGCGGCAAGCTTACGATCGAAACGGAAAATTTTGTAAATAAAAAGGCGAAGAAACTGGGGACGGAAGAGATGCCGCCCGGTCACTGGGTTTTGATAAAGGTGACGGATACGGGGACAGGAATTCCAAAGGAGATTCTTGATCGCATTTTCGAACCGTTCTTTACCACCAAGAAAGTGGGGCAGGGTACGGGGCTTGGGCTTTCAACGGTGTATGGCATTATCCGTCAGACTGGCGGATATCTTCACGTCGAAAGCAAGATTAAAAAAGGAACAAGTTTCCTTATCTACCTCCCGCGCGTAAGTGAAGCGGAAGAGGAAGCGGCCGGGCAGGAGGCTGGCCATGAAACGGAATCAGCTGGTGACCTTACCGGCACGGAGCGTATACTGCTTGTGGAAGATGAAGATGCCGTGCGCACCTTCTCCATGCGCGCCCTGACGAATAAAGGGTACGATGTTCTTGCCGCTGAAAGCGGGGAGGCGGCCTTAGATGTGCTTAAAGGTCTTGAAGGAAAGCCGATCGATCTGTTGGTTACCGATGTGGTCATGCCCGGTATAGACGGCCCGACCCTGGCGCAGCGCGTGCGTGAAGACAGTCCCGATATCAAGATCATCTTCATGTCCGGTTATACCGAGGACAAGTTAAAGGACCATATGGGCGAAAATATTTTCTTCCTGCCTAAACCCTTTACTCTCAAACAGCTCGCCGCGAAGGTGAAAGAGGTTCTTGAAGAATAGGGTTCTCTTCTTGTTCTTTTTCCTTGACCAAAAGAACGAATAGTGTACATTTGTGTGTATTGAAGGAATCACTTCAGCGATAAGTACAGGCAATTTGTTTACACCACGATGAGAATCGTGCGAGAAAAAAGGGAGATATAGCTATGGGCGTAACACCATTAAGAAAGAACGACGACATGAACCATGCCAATGCCGCGGATAAGCAAAAGGCGCTTGATGCTGCTTTATCCCAGATAGAAAGGGCCTTTGGAAAAGGCTCCGTGATGAAGCTCAACGGTGAAAGCAGGCCGATGGAGATCGAGGCCATTTCCACCGGTTCCATCGGTCTTGATATCGCGCTGGGGATCGGCGGCCTGCCGCGCGGGCGCATTGTTGAAATATACGGTCCGGAAAGTTCCGGTAAGACGACGCTGGCGCTTCACGTCATTGCCGAAGCGCAAAAGACCGGTGGCACCTGCGCTATCGTGGACGCGGAGCATGCGCTGGACCCCGGCTATGCCAAGAAGCTTGGCGTTGATGTTGACAACCTGCTGATTTCTCAGCCCGATGCGGGGGAGCAGGCGCTGGAAATCGCCGATACACTGGTACGCTCCGGTGCCTTGGATGTGCTGGTTGTGGACTCTGTGGCGGCCTTGGTGCCGCGGGCCGAGCTTGAGGGGGAAATGGGCGATACCCATGTAGGGTTGCAGGCCCGCCTGATGAGCCAGGCGCTGCGCAAGTTGACGGGGTCGATTTCCCGTTCGCGTACAACGGTGATTTTTATCAACCAGATCCGTATGAAAATCGGTGTGATGTTCGGCTCTCCCGAAACGACGACCGGCGGTAATGCATTGAAATTCTATTCCTCTGTACGCCTTGATATCCGTCGGATCGGTTCAATTAAGGATAAAGAAGATGTAGTCGGGAACCAGACACGCGTTAAAGTCGTCAAAAACAAAATGGCACCTCCTTTCCGCCAGGTGGAATTCGACATCATGTACGGGGAGGGTGTTTCCAAGATGGGTGAGCTCCTGGATCTGGGGGTAGCCGGTAATGTCGTGGAAAAATCCGGGGCATGGTTCTCGTATGACGGGCAGCGCATCGGACAGGGGCGCGAAAATGCAAAAACTTTTCTGCGGGAAAATCCGGAAGTGGCGGCCAAGCTTGAAAAGCAGATCCGCGCCAATGCCGGTCTTGTCGCTGACGCCATGCTGGTTGGCTCTGACAATGAGGGGGAAACGGATATGCCGGAGCCATCCAATGACAAGAAAGAGGCACCTGCGGAGAATTAAAGTGGTTTTACGCTGCGTGTAAGTTTTTAAGTGTTGCCGTAAAGAGAGAAAAAAGCCAAGCCGTGAAAAGGGTGCCCTCCGGGTCAGCCCTTTTCACGCATGATACGTGATTTTTGCTTGTTCCAGTCGCGTTTTTTCTCAGTTTCACGCTTGTCATGCAGTTTTTTACCCTTGGCCAGCGCCAGTTCCACTTTTGCCAGTCCCCGCGCATCGAAAAACAGCCGCAGCGGGATGATTGAATAACCCTCACGGCTGACGGCACCGGCCAGTTTGTTGATTTCCCGTTTATGAAGAAGAAGCTTTCGCGGCCTGTTTGTTTCATGCTGCATCTTTGGCCCGGCCTGGCTGTATTCGGGTATGGTGGCGTTATAGAGAAACATTTCTCCCTGCCTGCTCGGTCCGATATAGGATTCGTTGAGTGAACACTGTCCCATGCGCAGGCTTTTAACCTCGGTTCCCACAAGTACTATTCCGGCCTCAAATTTATCTTCAAGGGCATAGTCAAAGCGTGCGCGCCGGTTTTCCGCCACGGTCTGGTTTACCGAGATCAGTCCGGCTTTCTTATCTTTTTTCTTAGCCATGTGCCGTGATCTGGGCCGATGCGCTATCTTTACCTATCCCCGCATAAGCCAGCGCAGCATCGACTTTGGCTCTGGCCGATTCGGAAGCGGGGAGCAGGGGCAGACGCACTTCATCACTGCAAAGGCCCAATGTGCTGGCGGCGTATTTCACCGGTGCCGGGTTGCTTTCACAAAAGAGGTCTTGTGCCAGCGGGGCCAGAAGATCGCGGATTTTCCCAAAGGTTTCCAGGTCGCCGTTTTGCCATGCTTCATGCATTTGGGAAGACAGGGCCGGCGCAACGTTGGCTACTACGGAAATACATCCATGTCCGCCTTGGGCAAGGAATCCGGCTACGGTACCGTCTTCACCAGAAAGCTGGCAGAAATCCTCACCAATGACTTCCCGGGTTTTTAACGGTCGATAAAGATCGTTCGTGGCATCTTTCACACCTACGATATTTGGTAATTTTGCCAGTTTTGCCATTGTATCCACAGACATGTCGATAACGCAGCGGCCCGGAATGTTGTAGATAAGAATCGGCAGCGCCACCGCATCATGAATCGCCTTAAAGTGGGCAAACATGCCGTCTTGCGTGGGTTTGTTGTAGTAGGGCGTTACAATCAGGGCGGCGTCGGCACCCACGTCTTTGGCGTGCCGGGTCAATTCTATCGCTTCTTTTGTGGAATTTGATCCACTTCCGGCGATAACCGGAATTCTCCCCTTGACCACGTCCACACATCTTTTAACTATGTCTCTATGTTCTTCATGAGACAAAGTCGGAGATTCTCCCGTGGTACCACAGGGCACAACAGCATGAGATCCTTGCTGAACCTGCCATTCTACAAAATTTTCAAACGCCTTCCAGTCAACTTCCCCGTTCTTAAAAGGGGTTATCAATGCGGGTATGGAGCCTGTAAACATATGCGTGTTTCCTTTAAAAATTCTGGCCATAATGTATATGGCTTGGCGGCAAGATGCAAGAAACTCGGCGTCATAGCGCTTTTTGCGGTCTTTTTGACGATTCCCGCCAGCCTTTACGCTATAGAAACCCCTTTAAGTTCACTGCAGACTCCCCATGTCTATAAGGAAACGGTCGACGCATTAAAAACCATCAGTAAAGGGCGATGGAAAGAAGGCAGCGAAATGATTGCGGAGACTAAGGACCCGCTGGCAGCAAAAATTTATTATTGGCTTCTATTTACAAGAAGCGCGGAGGAAGAAGGTTTTTTACGTCTGGCCAATTTTATAAGACAAAATCCGGAATGGCCCGATATTCGTTCGCTGCGTATCAAAGCGGAAAAGTCCCTTTCCGATGCGAGTAAAAGTGCTGATATTATTGCCTGGTTTGATGATTATCCGCCCCTTACAGCGCATGGTTTTGATATGTATATTAATGCGCTCTTGGGGAATGGAAAGACGGATAAAGTGCGTAAGCTGCTTGCGGCCTGGTGGGCAAAAACGCCCTTAAGCCGGGAAGACCAGAAGGCGCTTTATCAGAAATATAAGGCCTATATCGGCAAAAAGGCCCATATAAAACGGCTCGATATGCTGTTGTTTTCAGGACAATACACAAATGCACGGGCGATCGCCCGTGTACTGGAAGGGGGGTACCCGGCGTTAACGGAAGCGCGCATTGCCTTGGCGGAGCAAACCGGCAATGTGACGGCGCTTATTAACAGGGTTCCGCCGAATCTCAAACGCGACCCTGGCCTGCTTTATGAACGGCTGCGCTGGCGCCGGCGTCATGATCTGGATTTTGCGGCTATGGAAATACTGCATGATATGCCGGCTCAGAACGAAATTCAGAATCCGGATGAATGGTGGCTTGAACGCCATATAATTATACGGCGCCTGCTTGAACAAAAACGTTATGACAGCGCCTACCTTCTTGCTTCTGAGCATGGCCAGAAGCAAGGGCTCGCCTACGCGCAGGCGGAATGGCTGACAGGATTTCTCGCACTACGCTATCAGAAACGCCCCGCGACAGCCTTCGAACATTTCCAGCTTCTCTTTACAAAAGTGGAAACGCCGATTAGCAGATCTAGGGCGGCCTACTGGGCTGGTGAGGCAGCAAAACAGTTGGGGCAGGACGAGATGGCTAAACATTGGGTGCAAAAGGCAGCTCAGTATCAGTCGTCATATTACGGACAATTGGCATCTGAGGAACTCCAGCAGCAAGGATATCTTCCCCGTATAGCGCCCCCTTCGTTAACACTTAGTGACAAAGAACATTTCAATACAATGGAATTGGTTCAGGCGGCGCGACTGTTTCATAGTGCCGATATGCGTGAAGAGGCAACGAGATTTATTCAGGCTTTTATTAATACGCAGGAATCCCCACAGGCTTACCGTTTTGGTGCCGAGTTGGCCGCCGAACTGGGGCACTATCACGACGCTATACGGATAGCCAAAAAAGCCACGCAAAAAGGCCTGTTCCTAACCGTTCAATCTTATCCGATCATTACAGATCAACTGAAGGGGGTTAAGGTTGAGTGGGCGCTGGTACATGCACTCATCAGGCAGGAGAGCATGTTTGATTTTAAGGCCAGAAGTCCCTCAGGGGCGCTTGGTCTTATGCAGGTGATGCCTGCTACAGCCAGAGAAGTGGCTAAAAAATCCGGATTGAGGCATGAAACAAGCTGGCTTACCGCAAAGCCCAGCCACAATATTCGGATTGGAACTACTTATCTTCAACGTATGATTGATCGTTACGATGGATCTTATATTCTCGCCGTCGCCGCTTACAATGCTGGGCCTAACCGGGTTGATGAATGGCTTAAAACGTTTGGCGACCCGCGGAAAGGAGATGTAAATGTTGTGGATTGGGTAGAGCTTATCCCTGTTTACGAGACTAGAAATTATGTACAAAGGGTAATGGAAGGCCTTTATATTTATCGTCTGCGCTTGAAAAATAAATAGTCTCGCAGGTTACAGAGGGTGAATACGAGCGGAGGTTTTTGCGTTTTTGATAGCTTTTTGCGATCTTATGCTAAAGTATAGGTTGTATAAGGGCTCGTATTTCTGGTTTTTGTTCGTTCCATAAATTGACCGTTATAAACCTACCGGCAGGATAAATGCCATGAAACTATTGATTGCAGATGACCATACTCTCTTCAGAGATGCGTTAGTACAATATATTGAAAGAGCTGAAGCGGACGCGAAAGTTAGTCTTGCCAAGGACTTTTATGAAACTCTCGAGTTAATGAAAAAATCTCCGGATCAGGACCTTATTATTCTCGACCTGCGTATGCCAGGCATGAATTGTATGGAAGGTTTTAAGAGGTTGCGCGAACAATACCCTTCAGTTCGGGTAGCGCTGATGTCGGGGGTGGCAGAGCCGGATGACGTTAAATCTGCCATGGACTTGGGGGCTGTAGGGTATTTCCCCAAAACGCTTTCGGGAAAAGCTCTTTTGAAAGCCATTCAGCTTGTTCTTACAGGAGAGCGATTTGTTCCCCTGGATCACGAGACCAATTCTGTTATGCCGTCTTATTATGATGACATTCCCAAGCACGGTGTTTCTTCTGGAATGTACTCAGGCGCTGCTCGCATGCCTGAGAAGGCGACTGAAGGTAGTGGAATTAACCTGACGCCGCGCGAGAAAGAAGTATTGTCTTACTTGGTGCATGGCGCTTCGAACAAGGAGATTGCACGGGAGCTTGAACTGCAGGTTGTGACTGTGAAGCTCCACGTAAGGGGGATCTGCCGAAAATTGGGGGCACGAAACAGGACGCAAGCGGCAATTCGTGCGCGTGAATTTGGGTTGATCAATGTCTCGTAGGATGTCTTTCGGAACTTCATGATCAAGAAGCTATCCGCAATTTTTTCATTAAAAAGTGAAGCGCTCAGCGCTGCTGTCCTTGCTCTGTCCCTGTTTGTTATTGGGGGCGGGCTTGCGGCGCTTTTAATTTCCATGCCGGCGCATATTGATTTTCTAACGTTTGCGGCCATGGCGCAGGGGCTTTTTCTACTGATTATTGTCAGCCTTTATGCTTACCAGTCCAAGACGTTACAGGCATTCAGCCTGCAGCGGCAGAGAGATTCCGTCTTGTTGGAAAGTCGCTTGATGGCTATGGAAGCAGCGCATGATGGTATCTGTATTGCCGATCATGAAGGAAATATCGTTTATATGAACAAGGCGCTGATCGACCTTCATGGTATTGCACAGTATCAGGCTGGGGCATATTTAGGGAGTCCCTGGGCAAAACTATATAATCATGCGCAAAAAGAAATAAACATGCAGGAAATACTTGCTGATTTACGTGCCCGGGGATATTGGCGCGGCGAAATGCCTGTAAGCTGTGAGGACGGAAGGAATATTTATGTAGATCTTTCGCTCACTCTTTTGCCTGACGGTGGTTTTATTGGAACAGTGCGCGATATTACAGAGCAGCAAAAAGCCGATCAGGAAAAAAACGAATTGCAGAAGCAGTTTTACCAGTCACAAAAAATGGAAGCGGTAGGGCGCCTTGCGGGAGGTGTGGCCCATGATTTTAATAACATCCTTGCCGCCATAAATGGCTATGCGGAATTTCTGGTGGAGGATCTGGGAGAGGGAACGACAGCACGCAATTTTGCGATTAATATTTTGCAGGCAGGACTACAGGCGCGCAATCTGGTTGACCACATGCTTGCCTTTTCAAGAAGAAGCGAGCATGAGGGACAGGAAATCGATATCGTTATTCCGTTGCTGGAGTGCCTGTCCATGTTAAGTGCCAGCCTTCCCAAAACGATAGAATGCCATACGGATATTGTTGTAGAAAGTGCGCCTGTGAAAGCGGATCCTACACAGATTTCTCAGGTGATAATGAATCTGGGGGTTAATGCTGCCGATGCAATGGAAGATGAGCGCGGTAAGCTGACCGTTGCTTTAAAGCGCGTTTCATCAGAGGAGTTTGAAGGTACGGCCAGGATAGTGGAAAGCTTTTCTGATCTTGTAAAAACGCCCCTTATGAGAATCGACGATATGGAACCGGGGAGGACGCGGCTGGTTCTTGGAAGTTTTGTGCGGGGGCAGGAATATTTTTGTTTGCGCGTAACCGATACAGGCTGCGGTATGGGGCGTACCACAATGGAACATATTTTTGAGCCGTTCTTTACCACCAAGCCTGTCGATAAAGGAACGGGACTTGGCCTTGCCATGGTCCATGGCGTGGTTGCAGCCAATCAGGGGGTTATGATCGTTGATTCAACGCTGCTTGAGGGAACCAGTTTTACTCTTTTTCTGCCTGCTGCGGAATTACTCCCTGAGAGCAAACAAGAACAGGTTTTCTTGCGAAATATAAAAGGCACAGGAAAAATATTGCTTGTGGAAGATCAGGAAAGCGTGCGCGATATGATGATGAATATGCTCGAACGTCTTGGGTTTGAAACGCAGAGTGCTGAAAATGGCCTTATAGCGCTTGATATTATCCGGGAAAATCCCGGAGGTTTCGATCTTGTTGTTACGGATCAGAATATGCCGAAAATGAGCGGCATTGAATTAGTGGAGCAGGTGCATATTGATTTTCCAGACTTGCCGTTCGTTTTGGTTTCCGGTTACTCTCACGAAAAGCTTGAGGCTCTTATCGGCGATCATCCTGCCATAAAATCTGTGTTAAGAAAGCCGGTAGCGAAAGAGGCTATGGCGGAAAAAATTAACTTGGTTCTTGCCGCTATCCGCCGGAAAGCAGCATAGAATCTAATGTTTCCCTTCTCTCCACCAGGCGAAAACGCATAACCCGAGCAAAGCCAAAGCATAGGCCCAGGGTGGGCACAGAGGTGTTTTTTTAAATCCTGTTACGGCGTAATCGTGATTCTGGCGTAATGCCAGCCACCCGCGTCCAGAGAAATTCTGGCGGGCACCTGATAGAAACCTGATTCCAGGGTGAGGCGTATCCTCCAGCCAGATCAAGTCTCCGCCCGATTTTTTTACGATAGGACGTAATTTGTCTTCTGTTGCTTTGGTGTCTTTTTGCTCCGGGGGATTAAGAGAGCCTATAATAGCAAATCTTTTTTGTCCTGTTTTGCTTTCAAAGCTGTAAATTCCGGCGTTTTGGGCCTTAATATCTCCTTCCAGCCATTCTTCATCATCTTCGGGTTTAAGGGGCACGGTTTGCTGTGCGCCATCGGGGAGCGTCATTGTGACAGTCTGGGAGATGCTTTGCTCTTCCGGCGCATTTCTCGTTCGCAGATGGATATTATACTCTTCTGTCTGCACCTCAAGGGCATCCTCATCAAGTTCCGGTTCTTTCATTAACCAGTGCGCCGTACGCCGTAACAATTCGGTATATGGTCCACCTCCTTGAAAGCCGCGGGCCCATAACCACAAATGATCGCTGGCGAGTTGTGCAACGCGACCTTTTTTAACGTGATCCAGAATAAGCAATGGTTCGTTATCGGCACCTCTCATTACGACTTCGCCACGTTCGGGGGTAAGGGCGACCTGGCGCAGCCATGGTCCCCATCTGAGATTTTCCGGCAAATCTTTATTGTAGGATAGCAGCGTCTCTGTAACCGGGTGATGTTTTCCCTCTTTTGTAAGGGTGGGGAAAAACGGTTTTCTTGTAACATCGCCAGTCGGCGTGGCGGGAAGGACGTTCATTAGTGCCGTGTAATAAACGGAGTGGTTCCCTGCAAAAGAGGGGCCGCTCGCTTCTAATAATGCGCCACCTTCTTCTACGTATCTTGCGATATTCTGAAAGTAATGCAGCGGCAGGATACGGTTTAGCCGGTATCGATCAAAAATAATAAGGTCAAAGTCGTAAAGCTTCACTTCAAAGAGTTCCTGGAAGGGAAAGGCAATAAGTGAAAGTTCATTTTGCGGCGTGTTGTCGAGTTTCTCCGGTTCGCGAAGAATGGTGAAGTGGACGAGATCGACGCTGGGGTCAGAGGTTAAGAGATCTCTCCATGTTCGTCCGCCGGCATGTGGTTGCCCCGAGATCAGAAGGACGCGCAGACGGTCGCGAACGCCGTTCACAATAAGTGCGGTGTGATTGTTGGAGGTTGTGATTTCATCCGGGACTTCGGCAACGGAAAGTTCGAAAATATTCTGTGCGCCATGAGTGATGGGTAGTTCTTCACTCTGTTCCTCATTGACCGGTACAAAGCGCACGTCTTTATTCTCATCAGAATCGCGAGAAAATGTAACGGCAACAATTTCGTCTTTGGGGGCGTTGGAATCCTCGACTATATATTTCATCGTCACTTTTTGTCCCACTATGCCGTAAGCCGGGCCTTGCGTAATAACAATACGCCTGTCTTTTTCATTTTTTCTGCCTGTGATTAACGCATGAACGGGGCCGTAAGCAGAGAATTGTTCGGGGTTTTGGGGAACGTCATGAACTTGCCCGTCCGTAATCATAATAACTCCTGCCCGCCGTTGTTCCGGCACATCGGCCAGCGCCTGATCCAGAGCTTGAAAAACTTTCGTTTCTTCATGCGGTATGTTGTCGCCCGGCGCATCGACAATGCGCAGATCAAGGTTGTCACGTCCCTCAAGGATTTTTTTAAGATATGCCAGAGTATTCTGGGTTTGTGTCTTCCGGTTTTCTGTATTTTGGGAGTCACTTTTATCCACCACGATAGCGGCTACATCTTTCACGGGTTGACGTTCTTCTTTCAGCAGTGCGGGGTTCATAAGGGCAACTAGGAACGCACAGAAAGCAAGAAAACGCCAGATAACCCTGTGCTTTTGCCGTAAAGCGGAGAGGGTAATGAGGCCCCCTGCACAAATCGCAAGTGTAATTATCCAGATCTCCGGCAGGAGCGGGTCGAAATGCAGGCTAAAGGCGAAATCGGCATGTTCCATCTTATTGTCCCAGCCTTTCAAGAATATAGGGAACATGTACCTGGTCGGCTTTATAATTGCCGGTCAGGGCGTACATAACGACATTAACGCCAAAGCGTATAGACATTTCCTGTTGTCGCGCTCCTTCGGCAAGAGAGGTGCTTTGACCCGGCGTAAGCGCCCATGCTCCTGCCCAGTCATGTGAACCGATGATTACGGAGGAGACGTTATCGCGGCCGCTTGCACTGCGTTTTTCAACCCAAACGGTGGCCCCGGAAAATCGACCGGGGAAATGGTCTATAAGGTAAAAGGAGCGAGTCAGGACATGGTTTTTTTCAATAGGCGCAAGAGGCGGAATGTCAAGAGACGAGGTTATTTGCCGTAGTTTTTGTGCTGCTGGCGAAGTGTTAAAACGCATGCCGTCTGATTCATATTCACGAGTGTCGAACAATATAGTGCCGCCGTAATCAAGATAATGTTGTATGCGGTCAATAGCTTCGCTCGACAATGGTTCCTGGTAAGGATAAATCGGCCAGTAGATAAGCGGGAAAAAAGCGAGTTCATCAGTCCCCGGGTTCAGGCCAACCACGCCCTGAACATCCGCTGAAGTTCTCTGGCGTAATGTCTGGGCGAGATTTTCAAGGCCTGCCTGCGCCGTGGTATCTATCGTGGTATCACCGCTGCGCATATAAGCAAGGTAAAGTCCATCAGCATATTTATATGTATCATTCTTCGGCTCCTGCGCGAAAACATGCTGAGGCATAAACGCGAATGTCAGGATGAGGCAGACCAGACGAAAAAATCGTATGCTACCGCTTAAGAAGAGCATAATCACAGAGTCAGCAAGAAGAAGCATAAAGGCGGTTGCCAGTAGGAGGGGCATTAAGTCGGCTTCGTATGTTTCTTCGCCGTAATGCCGGCGTTGGATTTCCGGTGGCATACTGCCAGGCGTTTTAAGTATAGAGATAGCGCTGCCGATATTCAGCGCATATTGAACACTGCCATGGGCATAAAGGCCGGGTGGATGTAAAGAACTGGGAGTTGTATTTTCGGTTTCCTCAGTTGCCAGTGGGGTTACGGTAGAAGGGGGAGTTTCCCGCTGCCCCCAACCATCGAGTGTCCAGAGCGGGGCGAGCGAATTGTAGCGTATATCCGAATTTATTTTTTTCTGCCCCGCCATATTGATGATGCGTTTGAGAATTTCGACATAGCTGCCGCTAAGCGGCAGGTCCGACCAGTCCGGGGAAGCAGTGGTGTGAATGAGTACGATCATTCCTTCGCCCTGTGGTGCGGCGGTTATAATAGGTGTGCCGTCGCTCAGCGTAGCCCATGTTTTATCTTTCAGATCGTTGGAAGGTTCCGCCAGTATCTGCCGTTTTACAATAACTTCGTTGGAAATTTTTATACCGTATAATGGGCTTGTTTCCGGAAACGAAGCAAAATGTAAAGGCTTTTCCCATGTCAGTGCTCCTTCCAGTGCCCGTCCGCCCGCCCGCAAAGTCACAGGCACCAGGTTTGTCTCCAGGTGCTGCGCCATTTTTGGTCCTGCAAAGCGCAGGAGCAGTCCGCCCTTATTCACCCACTCGTCAAGCGCCTGCAGCGTTTCAGGAGGCATGGCTTCAACATCGGGCAGGATCAGTGCAGACACGTTATGAGCCAGAAGATTGTCAATGTCTCCAAATTCCAGCTCTGTTGAAGGCTCCAGCGCTCTGTGTAGGTAATAGTTTGCTTCTATAAACGGTGTGCTTTCCTCTTCGCCGGCCGGTGATGCAATACCAACATGGCGCTTGCGGAACTGGCCATCGGTTATAAAAACAGCGCCTGCACCCTGCCGCCCGACAAGACGGAGTTCGGCAATATCGTTATGCAGCGCCGGGGGAATATTCAGACTCACATCCTGGTGGATGGTATTTCCCTGAAGTGCTACATTTTGCTGATCAAGGATATGGCCACGCGCATCCAGTGCCTGCAGGGTGACAGGCAAGCCCGCCGGGATGTTCTCAGGCGCGATGACGCTGACTTGCGGTATCTTATTCTGTGAAGTAGAAGGGCGCAAAGTTAGAGGAAGCCGTTCCGGGGGTGGTTCAAAATAAGAAAGGCTGCCTTGTTCCTGCAAGGTTTTAATCAGGGCTTTCATCTGCTTTTTGGGGCCCTCATCCAGTCCATGAGATATCCAGAAACTACTTATATTTTTATCCGAGATTTTTTCTTCTATAAGTCTTTTCGCTTCTGTGTAGTCTGCCGCCCAAGGAAGGGGCAAAAGGCCACCGATAATCTCCTGCGCGTCATGGGCGGGCAAGGGGCCTTTATAAATCGGTGTGCTTTGTCCCGGTTCGGGTGCCAGCGTGAGAATATAGATAGGACGATTTTGACGGTCGGCGCGTGCAGAAATGTTTTCGGCCTCTTTAATCTGGTTCTGCCAGTTTTGTGCGGCGGCCCAGCCATTATCGATGACCAGTCTTACGGGGCCGCTTCCTGCCAACGGCTTCGCCGGATTGTAAACCGGGTGGGCGAGGGCCAGCAGGATAAGCAGGGCAATCAGGATACGCAGTAGTAAAATCCACCACGGCGTCCGCGAAGGAGTGCGCCGCTCGGGTATTAGCCCTTCCAGAAAGCGTGCCGTAGGAATTAAAATTCGTTTTGGAGCGGGTGGCATGACACGCAATAACAGCCATAGCAATGGCAAGGCCGCGGCCCCCGCCAGTATCCACGGGTTTAAAAAGGTGATGTTGGTGAACGCGGCGATCATGAACGCCGCCCTTCAAGTTGCAACCATAAAGCCTGCAGGGTTTTATGAATGGGTTCGTCTGTACGGTGAAAGACGTAAATAAAACCGTTTTTTCGGCACAGTGTTTTCAGTGTTTGGCAATGATCATGGATGCGTTTTTGATAGGCTTCTCGTATGGATTCAATGTGTTCGATTTTCTGTTTATGCCCTTCCTCCATATTTTCAAAAATGCCGCGTCCGGCATAGGGCAGATCAATCTCAGCCGGATCCAGTATATGGATGATGCCGTGATCGGTAAGGGAGCCGTCACCAATTCCCTTAAATCGGCGCTGTATTTCTTCGGGTGCTTCGAGAAAATCGCCCGTCTGGAACAGGGCGGCTCCCCGTTTCAGTGGTGTGGTCAGCGAATTGGTCGCATAAAGAGAAGCGTCGTTATGGCACAATGCCTCGCCGATATGTTCCAGCGTTTTTTGGGAATGCCCCGGCTTGGAACCTTCGCCGAGCAAGGCCACCTGATCGCCGCTGCGCGCAAATAAAATGGCAAGGCTCATGGTGATAATGCGCGCGGCATCTTCCTTGCTGTATAATGCTCTGTCGGATTTAAAATTCATGCTTGCGCCGCGGTTACACCACAGGAAAATATTTTGCGGGCTTTGGTGTTGCTTTTGCCGGATATAAACCCTGTCCGTTTTTGCGGATTGCCGCCAGTCAATGTCCTGCGGTCTGTCGGTGTCCTGATATTCGCGGAATTGCCAAAACCGTTCGCCGCTGCCCGATTTTTTTCGGGTATGTTCGCCGTGCACAATGCCGGATGCTTCATGCTGGGCGGCCAGCATTAATCCCGGCAAACCGGCAACGCTGCTTTGCGCGGCGCGGCGGAGATTCAAGACGTTGGTGATGCGGGAAATGCTTGGCATTTTTACAGTTTGCTGCAGATTTCATCCAGTATATGGCGAATGGTTATACCCTCTCCTCCCGCCTTAAAATTAAGTGCCATGCGGTGCTTTATCACCGGCTCGGCGAGCATGATTATATCGTCGATGGATGGCGCCGGGCGGCCATCAAGCAGCGCCTTTGCCCGGCAGCTTAGCATAAGCCCCTGCGCAGCGCGCGGGCCGGGTGCCCAGCTTACATAGTCGTTTACGATGGCTGGAGCTTCCGGTCCGGGGCGGCAGGAACGCACGAGGTTTAAAATAGAATCAACCACCTTTTCACCAATCGGCATTTCGCGCACCAGTGCCTGCGCAGCAATCAGATCATCTTTGCTCATTTGCGCTTTCACGCTCGCCTGCTCGCCGCCCGTGGTGGCCAGCAGCATTTCGCGTTCAGCCGCCTCGCTCGGGTAATCCACATTAATTTGCATCAGGAAGCGGTCGAGTTGCGCTTCGGGGAGCGGATAGGTGCCTTCCTGCTCAATCGGATTTTGCGTGGCAAGAACATGAAACGGCTCAGGCAGCTTATGGGGTTTACCGCTAACCGTAACTTCGTGCTCTTGCATTGCCTGCAACAGCGCAGATTGCGTGCGCGGGCTGGCGCGGTTGATTTCATCGGCCATAAGAAACTGTGTAAAAACCGGACCCTTGATAAAGCGGAAAGACCGCTTTCCTTTTGCGTCTTCCTCCAGCACTTCGGAGCCCAGAACATCAGCAGGCATCAGATCGGGCGTACACTGGATGCGGCTGGAGGAAAGCCCCAGCACCTTGGCGGTCGTATCCACCAGCAGCGTTTTGGCCAGTCCCGGCACGCCGATCAAAAGAACGTGCCCTCCGGAAATCAGGGTGGTCAGGGTCAGGTCGACAACATCGTCCTGTCCGAAAATAACCTTGGAGATTTCTATTTTGGCGGCTTTTAACTGGCGGGCTGTTTTTTCAAGGTCGGTGCTCACGGGATTCTTTCTCCTTAATTTCAGGGGCTGTTGCAGTCTATACTAATGGCGTTATGAGTGAAGCGCAAAAGGCAGATTTTAAAATTTTACGCAACGGAACGTGGCTCCATAATGGTGCGCCTATTAATCGTAAGCGTCTGGCAAAACTCTTTGCCGATCGGGCCCTGAAGATTGACGAGCAGGGAAAATACTGGCTTCAGACACCTTTTGAAAAATACCCGGTCGAGGTTGAGGATGTGCCATTTGTTGTTGTGGATTATGACGAAAGCGGCGGGGATATCGATCTGCGCACCAATATGGATGAAATTATAGCGCTGGGGCCGGAGCATCCGCTGGAGCTGCGCGGCGGTGTTCCCTATATTGATGTGCGCGGCGGGCTTTATGCACGGGTGTCGCGTGCCGTATATTATAATATGATAGAGGCCTACGGGGCGAAGATACAAAGCCGCGGGCAGGTTTACCCGCTGGGAGAGCAGGAATAATAATGAAGCCGGTTTATA
>CAZBNG010000049.1:4731-15772 GCA_964493095.1 uncultured Pseudobdellovibrionaceae bacterium | reverse complement strand
CAAGTGGTCATTGCCAATGCCCCGCAGGAACTGTTTATCGACCCCTCTTATACGTTCCGCTTAATGCTGGACAGTTACGAACCTTTGAAGGAAAAGGTAGCGCCTTTTTCTATCCGTTTTATCAATACTGACGATATAAACAGCATTAACCGTATTTACCAAACACGCAATATGGTTCCTATAGACCCAAAATCCCTGGAAAAGACTTATAAGGGACATTTCATCAAATACTGGGTCGCCGTTGATGATGAAACCGCTGATGTCGTGGCCGTGTGTATGGGGATCGATCACAAAAAAGCGTTTGACGATCCGGAAAACGGGGCAAGCTTATGGTCTCTGGCCGTAGATCCGCAAGCTAAACATTCCGGCATAGGCCTTCAAATGGTCCAGCATGTCGCAGAATTTTATAAGAATGAAGGCCGGAGTTTTATTGATCTTTCTGTCATGCACAGCAATGAAGAAGCGATCGATTTATACAAAAAAGTCGGCTTTGTTCAGGTGCCCGTCTTCTGTATTAAAAACAAAAACGCGATTAATGAAACACTGTTTACCGGGCCACAACCTGAAGAAAGCCTCAATCCTTATGCGATGATCATTATCGAAGAGGCACGACGCCGAGGCATCCGCGTGGATGTGCTCGACCCAATAGACAATTATTTCAGGCTTTCAAGCGGCGGAACCAGTATTGTGTGCCGAGAGTCTTTGACGGAACATACATCCTCTATCGCCATGAGCCGGTGCAGCGATAAAAAAACGACCACGCGCCTGCTTCGCAAAGCCGGTCTAAGCGTACCGGACCAATGCCTGGCTTCAAAGCCGTCCGAAAATCAGGCCTTTCTTAAAAAACACGGCACAATTGTCGTAAAACCCACAATCGGAGAGCAAGGCGCCGGTATTACCGTTGACGTTAGAACAGTCAATGAGCTGGAAACTGCTATTAATTACGCCCGCCAGGTAAACCATAAAGTCTTACTGGAGCAAATGGTCAGAGGACAGGATTTGCGTATTATCGTAATCAACTACGAAGTTGTTGCCGCAGCCATTCGAAAACCGCCGACGGTCATTGGGGATGGCCAGAACACCATTCTTCATCTAGTCAGAAAGCAAAGCCGCAGAAGAAAACAAGCTACGCAGGGCGAAAGCAAAATTCCAATCGATGAGGAACTGCGCCGGACCGTTCACAACGCGGGTTACGTACTTGATGACATCTTGCCAAAAGGCGAAGAGCTACAAGTGCGCAAAGCCGCCAATTTACATGTTGGGGGCACCATCCATGATGTGACACAAGACCTTCACCCCGCCCTGAGAAAAGCAGCAGAAGACTCCGCGCGCGCACTGGAAATCCCTGTCACGGGGCTTGATTTTATTGTGAGCAAACCCTCTGCACCGGACTATGTGATTATTGAAGCTAACGAGCGCCCGGGCTTGGCCAATCATGAACCACAACCAACGGCAGAGCGCTTTATCGATTTTCTTTTCCCACAAAGCATAGCAAGAGAGACATGACTATAAAAATAGATACGCAGTACATACAGGATATCCTTTTAAAACTGCTTGAAATACCAAGCCCGACAGGCTTTACGGACCAGATCGTCTACTTCGTCTGCAAAGAGCTGGAGCGGCTTGGTGTGACTTTTGAACTTACCCGCCGTGGCGCAATCCGCGCAACGCTGGAAGGAAAACAGCAATCTCCCGACCGTGCAATTGTGACACATCTGGATACGCTGGGTGCCATGGTACGAAAGCTCAAAGATAACGGAAGGCTTGAACTTGTCATGATAGGAACGTGGTCGGCGCGTTTTGCCGAAGGAGCCCGCGTCACGATTTTTACGGATCACAAGAAATACCGCGGCACGATTTTGCCACTAAAAGCATCCGGACATGTCTATAACGAAGAAGTTGATACGCAGCCAGTCTCCTGGGAAAATCTTGAGGTTCGGGTCGATGAAAAAGCTTATAACAAAGCTGATCTCGAAAAGCTGGGATTTAATGTTGGGGACTACATTGCCGTTGATACCAACCCTGAGATCACAGACAGCGGCTTTATCAAATCACGTCATCTGGACAACAAGGCCGGCGTAGCCTGCCAGCTGGCGGCCATAAAAGCCATCGTCGATTCAAAAGCAAAATTGCCTGTAGACTGCCATCCACTGTTTACGATTTCCGAAGAAGAAGGCACCGGCGCTTCTTCCGTTCTTCACGGTGATGTGTCCTCAATGGTTGCAATTGATAATGCTACCGTTGCTCCTGGACAAAATTCGAAGGAAAACACCGTTATTATCGCCATGCGCGATCAGGGAGGGATATATGATTATCACCTGACACACAAATTGATACGCCTGTGTGAGAAAGGTAACATTCCCTACGTCCGCGATATTTTCAAACATTATAAATCTGACGCCACATCCGCGCTTTCCGCAGGAAATGATATCCGCACAGCGCTGATCTGCTTTGGTCTGGACGCCTCGCATGGCTACGAACGTACACATATAGATTCGCTGAATTCCCTCACGCGGCTTATTTGCGACTACATGCTCAGTAAAACAGAGATTCCCCGTGACAAGGATAAACTGGCCCCCCTCGACGGTCTGCCCCAACAGGTAGAAGAATAGCGTAAGCATGTGATTAAGCACGCATCCCCTTCGCAAAACATGATTTACTGTAATGTACAGCCGTGTCCTGATAATAATTAGTTTGCAGTAAATCAATTACACTGAGATCTTTTTTCTTCACAACGAGGCCGGCGCCATGAACATTACAAACCCAGACTCTCTTATAGAACACTTAAAGATGCAGCCGCATCCGGAAGGCGGACATTAGTTGAAACCTTCCGAAGTTCCTCTCTTATCGACGGAGAACGGGAAGCCGTATCGTGCATCTATTTCCTGCTTAAAGCGGGCGAGACTTCAGCGTGGCACCGGATCGACGCGACAGAAATCTGGCATTACGCCGCCGGAGCGCCGCTAACTTTACGCCTTTCACCAGATAAAAGTCAGCTTGAAAAACAGATACTTGGAAGTGACATTATTGTTGGCGAAAAGCCTCACATTATTATTCCGCCTAGCTATTGGCAAAGCGCAGCGAGCAATGGCGAATGGACGCTTGTAAGCTGCATCGTTGCTCCGGCCTTTTCCTTTGACGGATTTGAAATGGCCGCCCCGGACGATACCCTACTAAATACTATTTCCAGAAAATAAATGCGCCTACCCTCTAAGCGAGGACGCGGTATCAATGATATCCTGAACCGAAGCGCTGCTGTTAAAGCGCAGCTTCTCCTGTCCGGTCTTGGCGTCCAGTATCGCCACATACCCGGTAGCGCTACCCTGCGCCTTGAGGTAATCCCCTATCCCCAGGGTCTGCGCCAGCATAACGGACTGATGAATACGCGTTTTATCCGTAAGATCCAGCTTTACAAAAAGGATGTTTTTATCATCAAGCCCGCCCTGTTTCCTGGCTTCCTGAAACTTCGGTGACAACACCTTACATTTAGGACACCAGTCGGCATAAAAATAAACGGCGATCCAGTCCGGCTTGGCCAATTCCGCGGCACGCGCTTGTGAAAGCGGCATAAAAGCCAGCATTAACACCGCCGGAAAAAGAAGAAAAATGCGACGTGTCATTATTTTTTGTCCCCTGCCTTGTTTTCAAACAAGACAAGATACTTCTCGTAGCCTTCTTTTTCAAGATCGGCCTTGGGAACAAAGCGAAGAGCGGCAGAGTTAATACAATATCTCAGCCCGCCTTTATCTTTCGGCCCGTCCGGGAACACATGCCCGAGATGCGCGTCGCTTTTGGTCGATTTCACTTCCGTGCGCACCATGCCGAACCCCATATCCTGCTTTTCCTTCACAAAATTCTCCTCAATCGGGCGAGTAAAGCTCGGCCACCCGGTGCCGGAATCAAACTTATCCGTTGAGGAAAAAAGCGGCTCGCCGGAAATAACGTCGACATAAATGCCCTCTTCCTTATTATCCCAGTATTCGTTTTCGAACGGCCTTTCCGTACCGCCGTGCTGGGTTACATATTTTTGCATAGGGGTCAGGTCTTTTGTCATCTCATTCTCCTGCGCGTTGCCGGTCAACATCCACCCTGCGACTCCCAGGGTTAGCACCAGCACAATGATTGAAAAAACAACGGTTTTTAACATGATAGCACTCCCGTTTTACTTATCTCTTACCACCATATTCGCACGGGATCAGTTTTTTGTTACACGGGAGCGTTTCTTTCTTACGGTCATGTTAAGAACTTCGACACCCAGAGAGAACGCCATGGCGAAATAAATATACCCTTTGGGAACGTGAAACCCTAAACCTTCAGCAACCAGGAAAACGCCAATCATCATAATGAAAGACAAAGCCAGCATCTTAAGGGTGGCATGCCTGTCTATGAAATCAGATATATACCCCGAAGCTGCCAGCATAATAAGCATCGCCACGCCCATGGCGGCGATAATCACATATATATGGTCCGTCAACCCAACTGCCGTAATCACGGAATCAAAAGAAAAAATCAGGTCTATCACGATAATTTGGCCAACCGTCGAGACAAAACCGCCTTTGAACGTTTTAAGCTCGCCTTTTTCCTCATCCGTTATTTCTTCATGAATACCGTTTGTGGCCTTGTACAGCAGGAACAACCCACCCGCCAGCATCATCAAATCTTTGCCGGAAAATTCAAACTCTAATACGTGCAGCCAAGGTTCCCTTAGTCCGATAATCCAGACAATCCCGAAAAGCATGATAATGCGCAGCGCCATAGCAAGAGTAAGACCGATAACTCTGGCCCTTTGGCGCTGTGCCTTGTGTAAATGCCCAACGACAATGGCGATAAAAACGATATTGTCGATACCCAGAACGATTTCCAGGGACGCAAGCGTCAGAAAACTCGCCAGCAAAACATGATAATCAGCCAATAAATCCATGATTTCACCCCCCAGGGGTCACCAAAAAATCATTTAATATTAACACGCGGCTCTGGTTTTTGATCCGGGCTTGCGCAATAATAAATTTCTTGCATTTTAAAAAAGGACATCAAGCAATCACATGTTCGATTCTTTTATAAAAGAAGGCGTTATTGAGCCGGAGGAGTTGCAGGCGCTACTGGAGAGCGGCGCTCCTGTTAAACTTATTGATGCCACTTTCGTTATGCCCGGTTCCGGCCATGACGTACGGGCGCAGTTTCAGAAGGAACGCATCGATAGTGCCGTTTTGTTCGATATCGATGAAATCGCCGACCATAACACAGAACTCCCTCATATGCTGCCTGCGCCTGAGGAATTTGAGTGTGCCGTTACGGCTTTAGGCATCTCCAACAACGACCTTGTCGTTGCCTATGCCCAGCACGGCATGGTTTTAGGTCCCGCGCGCGCGTGGTGGATGTTCCGGGTTTTCGGCCATGACAAGGTTTGCGTCCTGAACGGTGGCCTGCCCGCATGGAAAGCGGCCGGACTGCCGCTTAATACGAATGCGCCAGAAAAACCAAAACCGGCAGTGTTCCGCGCTTCCTTCCGCTCCGATCTGGTTTGCGATATGAACGAGGTTAAGGCGGCCTGCGAAAGCGGCTCCTGCTCCATACTCGACGCGCGCGCCGCCGCGCGTTTTGAAGGGGAAGCCGCTGAACCCCGCGCCGGTCTTGCCAGCGGCCATATACCGGGAAGTTATAACCTGCCTTCCAGCGAGCTTGTGGATGCCGCCGGAAAGTTAAAATCAAAAACGGAAATTGAAAAGCTGTTGCAAGGCTCCGGCATCCGCGAAGGCCGCGTCATCAACACCTGCGGCAGTGGCGTTACCGCCTGCATGACCGCCCTGGCGCTGCACCACACAGGACGAAAAGATGATATCGCCGTTTACGATGGTTCATGGACGGAATGGGGCGATGAAAAACTGAAAAATCCGGTGGTCAGGCACAAAATCAAATAGAGTGTAAAATGGCGATCCCGGCAGGACTCGAACCTGCAACCCCCTGCTTAGAAGGCAGGTGCTCTATCCGGTTGAGCTACGGGACCGCGACAAAAAAACACTCAGCGCCCCTCTTCGACAGGAATATAGCGAAAATTATCACCATAGTTACGCGGTTTGTGCTTAGGCTCACGCGGAGCCAGAACTGTATACTCCCACCCTTTTTCATTTGCAAACGCCACGGCGTCTTCGGACGTAGAAAATTTCAAACGTACCTGATTCAGGGTATCTTCAGAAGAAACCCAGCCCATTAGGGGCTCCGGAACACGGCCGGATTCGGTTTCATACTCCAAAATCCAGCTATGGGTATTGGCCAGACCTGACTGCATAGCGCTTTTGCCGGGTTTGTATATTTTTACTTTCATATTTTTTATGGCTCCAGACTGTATAAATCCAGTTTCTACAGTAATTCAAAACTATTAAATTACAAAACATTTTAACAAGTACTCTACAACACCTTACACGCCTCCAAATAAAAAACTAAGTAATACTTCTTCGCATATGCAGCAATTATTGCGACTGCGAAGAAAATAAGCTCACTTTATAATAAACAAACACGCATTCACTAATAAATTTTATTGACAATTACTGCCTCTCCCCTTCATGATGAGCCCTTGTTGCTGAGTAACGCCGATAAAAGGCCACAGACCAAAAACAAAAAAGGAAAACACCATGCTAGAAGGCGACCGCATCAAGACAGATCCCCGCGTGCCCAAATCAAACATGAAACCCGTCCGCCCGTTGCGCGGCCGTTTCACACATCAGCGCGTGGCCGATCTCCTTATGAGAATTCACGGCACAGAAGAATATCAGAAAATGCAGGATGCCGGTGTAGACAAACGTATGATGTTCGGTACCAACCCGCATTATCAGGCCCTGATCATGGGCGAGGAACTCAAGGACCTTGAAGGCAACATCCTTGTGCCGGCCATGCCGCCAAGCACGGCAATCGCCGCCCTGATCCTGCCTCGCCTGAACGAGACATACAGCCTCGAAGGCGCAAAAGACCCTTCCAATCAAATGAATTTCACGCCGCAGGAAGCCGACACATACGGCAAGCTTTTGCATAAATATGATGAAATCGTGCTGGGTTATGCGTCACCGGTTTGCTCCGCACACTGCCGCTATTGCTACCGCCTTGACCTGTTTAACAAAGATACGGGAAAAACAGGCGTGCGCCCGGAGGAATTGCGCGATTACATTTTAAAATACAACAACAAACTGAAGCAAAACGGGAACATTGATCCTAAAACCGGAGAGCGCCGCTTCCCGATCCGCGAAGTCCTGCTTTCCGGCGGCGACCCGATGGTTCTGACCAACGCTCTGCTCTACCGTTTCATGTTCGCAGCTGGCCAGGCGGGCGTCCACACACTGCGCATAGGTTCAAAGGAATGGGCTTTCCGCCCCGAACGTTTTGATGATGCGCTTGTGGAAACGCTGAAAATCATTCATGAAAAATTCCCCAACATGCACGTCAATTTCGTGTCTCACCTGACACATCCCGACGAGTTTCTGGAGCGTGACAAGGATGGCAATTACATCCCAAATCCGGACGGCTCAGGATTCAAATGGATGGAAACAAGTCGCCGCGCCGTAGAGCGCATGCTCGGCCTGTCTTTCGTCAGCATAGAAAATCAAACGCCCGTCATTTCCAAAGTCAATGAAACCGCCGAGGATATTCGTATTCTGCATGAAGAGGCGCGGCGCATGGGTATCAAGCCGAAGTACATTTTCCAAGGCCGTGATATTCAGGGGCACAAGGCATTTTCCCTTCCCGTCGAAACAGGCTGGAAAATTCATAACGAAGCGATGAAAGGCCTTTCCGACACGGTGCGTTCACGCTTTGCCATGTCTACGGAATGGGGCAAGATGGAAATCATGAGCGTGATCGATCCGCTCCAGATTCCGGCGGAACTGTCAAAAACACTGCCTGCTGGCGTAACCAAGATGCTTAACGAGCTTCTGGGCGATGGATTAATCTTCTTCAAATCTCACCGCTCCCCGCATGAAGCGGAAACACAGGGCGACCTCGTAATCGCAAAACGCAACCCTGAAGCGCTGTGGATATCCGGCTACGAAGACCGCATTATTTATGACACACGCCGCGGTACGGGCAACAAATATACGGGACTGATACAGATGCTTCTGTCGCTTTTCGGTACGGAAGATATTGAAAAGTTGCCGCTAGGCGAAAATTCACAATGGTTTACGCAGGCTTTCACAAACGACAGTGACGTCCATGAAAAACCGCGCAAGCAGGCGGTAAACGCTTAAAAAAAATTAAATTACCAGCGGTACAAACGACGCGCCGTAAGCCCCGTGATAATTCCCAGCGCCATAAACGGCACAAGATGGTAAACGGCGGCATGGCCTATCGTATCGGAAGCGCAGACAAAACGCAGCCCGATATAACCCAGAGCCCCCACGGCTATCACGTTCATCAGCGCCATAAGCAGCGGCTGCGTCGTGGCGCCGCCCCGCGATGTAAACATCAGGGCGGCCATAGGCACAAACCCGATCAGCGCAGCGCTACCGAAGCAATGATCCCAGTAATGAAGATGGGGCATATGAACTCCCTCGCCCATGCTGCGAAAAACTTCCCAGCCGACAAAGGCCGCCATCCCGATAAGGGGCAGGAATTTCATCCAGCGCGCCCCGCGCATATCGGGTACGCACAGCCACGCCGAAGCAAACGCAGCACTTACACCTATTAATGCCATCAGGCCGTTTTCAATCAGAAAGGATGTATCAGAAAATTTCGCCGCTATATCATCGCGCATACCCAGCGCCAGAACGACAAGAGCTATATAAACAGAGGAAACAAGTAACCAGCGCGCCGCACGCTTAAGCGGGTGGCACATGCAGCATACCGGCTTTAAATCGCCGCATAATTCTGTAATCAGTTTATCTGTATTATCGCTCATCAAACCTATCCCAGCTTCGCTTTTAACTTGTTGGCCGTCCTGTGCGCCGACACCTTGACGGCTGATACGTTCATTCCCATTCTCTTTGCCACTTCCTGGGCCGAATATCCTTCTATTTTCATCAGGCGGAACACCTCGCGCTGCTTTTCCGGCAACTCGTCAAGAGCGCCTTCTATATCCTTTAATTCGCCTGCATAAGGTGAATCGGTTACATAGTTTTTTTGAAATTCCATATTTTCCAGAGGTGTTTGCTTATCACCTCGTGCTGCGTAATGTTTGCGCAGAAAATCAGTACGCCGGAAATTAACGATCGCCATCAGCCAAGGACGGAAAGGTAGAGCGGGACTGTACGTTTTCAGGGATTTATGAACAGAAATAAGCACTTCCTGTGTTATATCGTCAGCCCAGTCCGGATTGGCCAACCCCCCGGCAAGATAGTTCCGGATATAAGGTGCGATATCCTGCAAAAGCTTATTATAGGAACGCGTGTCACCTTCCTGGGCCCGCCCGGCCAGATCTTTCCACTTCTCGTCCTGCTTGATTTGCCTGTTTTCGTTTGAAGCGTTCATAATGCCGGCTCTCCGTCAGGCCCCCAAAGACCTATCTTAACCGCCACTGCAAAAGAATGGTCGGGGTGAGAGGATTCGAACCCCGCCTTGCGCGCAAAGCGCCGCAAAGCTCTTGTTAAAAAGAGGAGGTCTCGAATCCTCTTTATCAGAGACCGCCTATACATATAAATGGTCGGGGTGAGAGGATTCGAACCTCCGGCCTCTCGCTCCCAAAGCGAGCGCACTACCAAGCTGTGCTACACCCCGATCAATTCCGCAAAATACGCGGATCAATACCTTTACACAAGAAATCCTTAATCCTCAAGCCTGTTTAAGTTCCGGAAAACAGGATGATACACCATATCTCCTTCACGAATACCCAACTTATCGCAAAGCCCGCCATTAATTTCCAGAACAGCCCACGCCGCGTGCTGCGATGTAACAAAGCTGCGATCCAGCGGCTTTGCCATGGAATGGATATGATCGATAATACCGTCCTGCCGTATAAAAATGATGTCCAGCGGGATCAACGTATCTTTCATCCAGAACGTGCGCGGCTCGTTACTATTGAAAACAAAAAGCATACCGGTTGTTTGAGGCAATGATTCCCGGTTCATCAGCCCTTTCTCCTGGGCCTTCGGCGTAAGCGCCAGCTCGACGTCAAAAAGATACCTTTTTCCTTCCTGTGTCTTAATGGTTACCGCCAGATCCTGCGGATGAAATTTCTGCTCATCTTGTGCACGGGCACTAACACCGCTGAAGAAAGCCACTCCGCTCAAAAAGGATATAATCAGAAGAAAGGCTAATGCCCCTTTTACCGAAAACAGTTTCTTATTATTCATCACTTAGCCTTTCGAGCTCGTTCATCATGGATTGCGTATTAATGAGCCCCAACAGTTTACCACTATCAGGGTCGACAACCGGCAATATGGCGCAGCCATGCGTACCGATCATCGCCTGCATCCCCTCCCACAACGGCGCCCCCGGTGCCACGCGCGGCACTTTACGCATCATAAAATCGCGCACTAGGAGCGGCTTAACCTTCTTCAAGCGTTTGGCTACTCCCGGCGCCGCAGCCAGCGTCACATCAAGCTGCACCCCATCAGCCATTGAAACCGAAACCGGCAAAAGGTTTTCAAAAAGTTTTTTCAAACTGAACACTCCTTGAAAAACACCTTCGTCGTCAACAACAGGCACTTCGGTAACGTTGCCCTTTTTCATAGTGGCCAGCGCCTTTTCAACGCTCGTTTCTTCCTGAACGCTGACGAATTTCTTGTTCATGGCGGCATGGCAAGGCATGGATTGTCCTTTTTAAAAGAGCGCTTTGATAAGCACTTATGTATTATGACGCAGCGCCCCTCATATTCAAGGAGAAATAAAGAAAGAAGGCTCCTGCACTAATCCTCTCGCAGGCCGGCCTTATACATGGACGCATACAAACCGCTTTTTTTCAATAAATCTTCATGTGTGCCTGTTTCAACGACCCGCCCCTTGTTAAGCACTACGATCTTGTGTGCGGCCTTAACGGTGGAAAGACGGTGGGCAATCACGATCGTAGTGCGCCCCTTCTCCAGAGCCTTCAACGCCTTTTGCACGGCTTTTTCCGATTCAT
>CAZBNG010000049.1:1017-4721 GCA_964493095.1 uncultured Pseudobdellovibrionaceae bacterium | reverse complement strand
GAAGTCGCCTCGTCCAACAGCAGCAGCGGTGCGTCGCGTAAAATTGCTCTAGCTATGGAAATGCGCTGGCGTTGGCCGCCGGACAGCTTTACGCCGTGCTCACCAAGGCGCGTCTGGTACCCCTCCTCCATGGCCTCGATAAACTCGTGCGCTGCTGCTGCTTTAGCGGCTTTGATAATATCCTTCTCACTGGCGCCGGGACGGCCATAGGCGATATTGGCAAAGACCGTGTCATCAAAAATCGTGATATCCTGCGACACCAGCGCAATATGACTGCGCAGACTGGCCGTTTTCAGATCTTTGACATCCTGCCCGCTGATCGTCACGCGCCCCTGCCCCGCATCGTAAAAACGCGGGATCATGTTGATGATCGTGCTCTTTCCTCCGCCCGACGGCCCGACAAGCGCCGTAACCTTGCCAGCTCTGGCGGTAAAAGATACGCCATCCAGCGCGTTCTGGTCTTCCTCGCGGTAACGGAAAAACACCTCCCCGAACTCGACCTCCGGGGCTCCTTTGATTTTCAGCAACTTCGCTCGAGGTTTTTCTTTGATAGTCGGCGTTTCATCAAGCATGTCAAATACACGTTCCGCCGCCCCCAACCCGGTTTGCAGCGCATTATTAAGACGCGCCAGCTTTTTCATCGGCTCATACGCCATGGTAAAGGCCGCCAGAAAGGAGACAAGCTGCCCTGGCGTTAAATGCCCGGCCGCCACCTCGATACCGCCGTAAAAAATAATGCTCGAAGCCACAAGGCCGATTAGCAGTTCATTGACAGGCGTGGACAAATTGCCGACACGCACCGATTTGATGTTAAGCTTCTTAACCGTCTCAATCGCTGCCCCCGCCCGCTTTTTTTCATGATTTTCCATGCCGTAGGCCTTGACCTGCCTGATCCCCTGAAAAATTTCGGAAAGCAGCCCGGAAAGCCCCGCCATCTCATTCTGGATACTGCCTGAAATCTTGCGCAGGCGCCGGCCAATATAAACGACAAAAGCAGAGGCGAACGGAAAGATTATAAAAGCGGCGATCGCCAGTTTGTAGTCCTGATAAAACATGACACCGACAAGAAAAACCAGCGTTAAAAGGTTTTTGCCCAGCCCCGTCATAGTGTCGGAGACGGCAACGCGCATCGTATTAACGTCATTCACTACGCGGGAGATTAACTGGCCGCTGGGGTTGGCATGGAAGAAATCAAGGTCCAGGCTAAGGAAACGCGAGAATAAGTCACTCTGCACATCGGCGATAATCGATTGTCCGACTTTGTTCATAATCAGCGTATGCACATATGTCGCCATGCCGCGCATGAAAAACGTTACAAACACCCCTGCGGCAACAAGGAAAATCATGCCCTCCCTTTTCTGAACCAATACGTCGTCCAGAACCGGTTGCATGAGCATGGCAACGCCTGCCGTCATGGCAGAAGCGACAAGCATGAAAAGCAACGCGGCCACAAGCTCACGAATGTGCGGCTTCAGGTAATTCACAGCAAGGCGTTTTACCAGCTGCCAGGTATTGCCATGCCCGGAAATATGAATATGTTTTTGGTGTTTCAGTGCCATCGAACAGCGTTTATAACGTAAATACCCCAAATCGCATAGAATTCTTTATTGAAGAGGCTAGACTCTGCGCTTCTTATGTTTGCGATCGGGAAGAGGATTTCCCCATGACATGGTATCGACAAGAAATTTAGGGCGCACATTGTTATATTGGGCAGCCAGCACGTTGAGCGCCTTGTTTACCTCGGCAGGCGTATCGGCCTTTTGGAAGAGCGGCGCATGCAATCCCTGCTTTACAAGGCATGTATCGATATTCACCAGCGCACCGCCCAGAATGTCATGGGCCACAGCATCACCGATAACAATGGTCTGCCCCGGATATATCTCCCTGTCCTGCAACATTTTGATGCAGCGCTTGAAAATAGGCTTATGCGGCTTACCGATATAATGCGGAACGCCGCCAAAATCCTCAAAACGGCGTGCCAGCGTACCCGGCCCCATGATCACGCCACTGCCGTGCACGCCATGACTGTCAGGGTTGGCACAGAGCGTCTTCAGGCGCAGGCGGGCTGCCTCTTTTAAAATAGGCTCATAATCTTCCAGCGTCTTATCCGGTGAATCTGCGCCGCTAATCAGAAGAAAAGAAGCTTCTTTAATATCGTCCACCACCTGAATATCAAGCCCGTCAATAATTGAACGGTCGCCGCCGCGGCTGATGAGATAGCATTTTTTGCCAAGGCCGCCGAAAATATCGTCATCCTGATCATGGATACCCTGCCATGTCATTTCCCCCGAAGTCAGAAGCTCGTCGTAAAGCGTCGGCCCGATTCCGATTTTCTTCAGGCGCTCCTTGTTTACATCCGCGCGCTTGCCGGAGTTGGACAGGATAATGATGAATTTTTTGCGGGATTTAAGCTCCTTCAGACACTCTACAACACCTTCATAAGGCTTGTCGCCGTCATGCAACACACCCCACTGATCGATGATAAAACCGGCGTAACTATCCGAGATGTCGGAAATACCGGCGCAGAATTTGGTCGATGACCTTGTGATCATAATGAAAGAAACCGCACTTGAAACATGTAATTATCACAACAGACAAGCATAAATATGACCGTTTTCCAGCATCTAATCAACACTTGTTCTTCTGCACGTTCCAACTGGAATCCATTGAGCTTAAGCGGCTTTCAGCACGGAAGCGGAGAATCTGGCTTCCTTGCCTGCAACCTGGCACAGGAATTCGTACAACTTGCCCACTTCGCTGGAAGCAAAGGTCGAGCTAAGCAGCGCACCATGATCGCTGCTTATGGCCTGTTCGAACAATTCCTCGAATTGACGGATATAGCGCTGTACATAAGTGCGGAATTCCGTGTCCCCCGTGAACTTTTCTTTTGCCTTTTCCAGCGGCAAGTGCTTTTGCACCTCGGTAAGACGGCGCGTAAAGGCCGCTACATCGCCCTTCTGGAAGGCTTTCCATGTTTTTTCGGAGACATCCCCATCCAGCATCCGGGTTACATCGACAGAAAGCGAATGCAAACTCTCGATAATGAACTTGGCTGAAGACAGGAAAGCTTCACGCTGGATGCGCGTTTCGTGCTTCTGGATGGTATCGGCCCGGCTCAGAGCGTCTTGTGACGCCTTAAACAATGCTGAAGACTGTCTCTCAAAAGAGGAAACCACATCGTTTGTTGCCTCAATGGCTTTGGTGGAAACCATGATCAGACGTTCCGACTCATCAATAAGTTTTTCGCGCGCCGTCTCGATATGAACAGAAGCATCCCCGGCAGTGGAACCAATTTCGTCGACCTTGCCGGTCAGAACGCTCACAGCCTTACTCATACGTTCGGCTGTCTCGGCGGAAGTTTCCGCAATCATACTTGCCTGACGACGCAACTCGCGACCATAGGATTCTGAAGTTTTAAGCGAGCCCTTCATCTGTTCTGCCACTTCGCGGGCACGGATAGCAAAGCTGTCGCCGTTCTTGCGCAGCTCAAACAACGCCTCTTCAGCTTTCTCAAGCAATGCGGCCGCCTCCTGCTGAACCTGCGCCACCATTTCCTTCGTACGGTCAACGGTTTTTTCGCTCTGACCGTGTAGCATATCGCTTTGCTCTTTCGCGGTATCCCCGGCGGTCACAAAATTCCCAACGATCGTAACGGCCTGCTCCTGTACATTTCGCGCCTGTTTCATAAAACCGTCTCCGACAGT
>CAZBNG010000049.1:0-1007 GCA_964493095.1 uncultured Pseudobdellovibrionaceae bacterium | reverse complement strand
GTGCCAAGCTGCGACACGGCCTGCCCCACGGATTCGGAAAGTTCATGGAACTGTTCGTTGAGCAACTTTTGCACCGTCTCAATTTTGAGCAACGCCTGATCGGTAATCAGGTGAATATCGGCTGACTGATCATCAAGCGCCGCCGTAATCTCGTGCATTTTTTCGCCCGCAGCACGGGAAGCGGATTCAATATCATTGACCCGTGCACTGAGGTTGCTGCTGGATGTATCGAGAATATTGGCCGCATCATCCGCACCGCTCTTAAGACTTTCCAGACGCTCGTCAAACAAAATACCTGCCTGACGCAAGCGGGAAAGCGTGCTTTCCGCCGTTGTTTCAAATCCGTCTTTCAAATTGCTCAGGCGGTCCCCGGCCTCTTGCGCCCTTTGGACGGCCCGCAGATAGATCGGCTCAATTTCCTCCGCCGTATCACCTATGGCGCCGCGCACCCCGGCAATCGATTCATAAGCGGATTCCGCATGATGTTGCAGAACCGTGATCTTACCTTCAAGGTCTTCATCCATTTCACGCAATTGCTGGAAGGAGGACGATGTAAATTTGTCGATTTCCTGGCAACGCGCTTCTATAAGCCCGCCAAGATCGCCGATATCCTCCTGCGCTCCCTTTGAAACCCTGTTAAGGCGCTCTGATTGCTCTTCCAGCGCCGACGCCACCTTCTCGACCGCATGCAGGGAGCTCATGACCTGCTCGGACAGGCCGTCTGTATGACGCGAAATCTGCTCGTTGATCGTCCGGGCGTGTCCGGAAATCTGACCGGAAAGCGTTGAAATCTCCTGTGCCTGACCGCGCAGAATTTCGCGAATTTTTTCCGCGCTCTGCGTGGCCTTATCACTGGCCTCGTTAAGGTCGCTGACACGGCGGCCCAACACTTCCTCGATATGCCCATGGCGGTTATCGGCTTCCTTGATTGCCGCATTGATCTCACGCAGCGGCGTTTCAAGAGAGTTTTTCGCCTGCTCGACGCGCTCGGTCAGGTTCTCGGTAGC
>CAZBNG010000048.1:0-15982 GCA_964493095.1 uncultured Pseudobdellovibrionaceae bacterium | reverse complement strand
TCGAAGACACGATCAAGGGCTTCAAGGGTATTGTGGACGGCGATTACGACCACCTGCCTGAGAGTGCTTTCTACATGGTTGGCACAATCGAGGAAGCCGTGGCCAAGGCAACTAAAATGGCGCAGGAAGCTGCATAATTCACTATGGCTTCCCCGCGAAAGCGGGGATCTTTTAAGACTGTGAAAAAGATTCCCGCTTTCGCGGGAAATACAGGATAGAGAATGAACGAACAAATACAATTCGAACTGGTGTCCCCTGAAGAAAAGCTGGTGTCAGAGCCTGTGAAAATGGCTGTGATTCCCGGCGAAGAGGGAGAGCTTGGCATTGGCGCGGGCCATATGTCCCTCGTTTCCTCGCTCAAACCCGGTGTGGTGGAGCTTTATTCGCAGGGCAAAGACAAGCCGCGCAGGATTTTCATCGCCGGCGGTTTTGCTGACGTTACGGCGGAAAACTGCACCGTGCTGGCGGAACAAGCCATCGATGTCAAAGACATGAAACAGGCCGAGATCGAACAGAAAATCAAAGACCTGAACGAAGATATGGTCATCGCGGTGGAAGAAATCGATAAGGTGCGCATTCTGGCGCGTCTGGCTCTGGAAAAAGCAAAGTTGCAGGCCGTGACCGGCAAAATCGCTGCATAACATTTCCGTTGACATAATATAAATCCGTTTATATTTTCTGCTCTGCATTTCAAAACAAGGAGCAGATACTGTGTCGTCTTTTAAAAAATACGGAAGTGTTGTGACTTCTGTTGTTGCCGCTTTTTTATGCGCGTCATCGCCAGCAACGGCCGAAACCCCGCAAAAGCCCGTACTCTCACGGGATGTGCAAAAATGTGATCAGGAATTTCTCAATCGTTTGGTTGCGGGAGCTGTGGCGGCCCATGCCTTATATGATCCTGATTTTAAAAGGATGTCAGATTCTCAAACGCCCTATAAAGACCTGCTTCTCGATACGGCGGGCAAGCTTTTTCCCAGTTTAGAACGGGCTGATGAGATGTTTGAAGCGCTTGTGTGTAATGAAAATATTTCGGTCTCTGACCTTGCGCGCATTGTGGAAGAGACGGGTGAATACACATCGTTGTTGTGGGAGAACGTTCCGGAAGAATGGCTTAGCACCTACTTTGGTGATGATTTTTTGCGGCAGGAAATCCGTTATACCGTTCAGGAACTGGAAGCGCAATATATGGATTCCCGTGTTTCGGAAGAAGAGCATAAGGCGATCGCCGATGTTGTAATCGATAAATGGGGCGAGGGGTTTAAAAAAGCTTTCGCCGGTTCAACGTTGTTTGCCGGGCTGGGGTTAAATGTATCGATGCTAAGCGGTGTGGTACGTGCTTTGCGCAGGCAGGTTTCTTTCTCGATGCATAATGTACTTGGAAAGCGTTACCAGTTAAGGCTTGAAGGGCCTTTTACGGGGCTCTAATCCGCCGCGCCCCATTTTTCCCTGTGCAAATCGATATGCACGTTTTCCTGCTGCTCCAGCATGCGGTGCAGAACGTCTTCCTCTTCGCTGATGTCATAGAGCTTGAGGCATTTCTGCGTGATAAAGGTTTCCTTGGCCGCGCGCAGGAACCATTCGTGCAGGCGGTCGAATTGTCCGTCCGTGTTTACAAAGCCGAGGGGACGTTTGTGTTTTCCCAGTTGCTTTAGCCCCAGCGCACACACGGCCATATAAGTGTTCTCTACGCTGGCGCGGTCGATAATGATCGGCTCATTCGTGCCGCGGGTGATTTCGTCCTCGAAATGCGGGTAATGGTCGTGGGATTTTAGCGGGAAATCGGGCGCGTGCCATTTCTCCAGTGCCGGGAATACCTCTTCTACGCTTTGCGCCACGATCAGGAAGCGCGGATCGAAATCCGGAAGGGTGGGAAGATAGGCGATGATGCTGTCCCAGTACCCTTCGATATTGACCAGCAAAAGAGGTTTTTTGTGAAGCTGCTTTGCCCCCCAGTACAATATCTCAAGACTTTCATCCAGCGTGCCGAACCCGCCGGGCAGGGCGATGACGGCATCGGCTGCAAGGAACATCTTCTTCTTACGGTCGCAAAGCTCCTCCACCAGCACCGTCTCGCTCAGGCCCGGGAGGATGCGCTCACTGTCCTTGATTTTTTTCGGGATGATGCCTGTGACCTTGCCCCCCTTTTCCAGCGTCGTGCGGGCAAGGATTCCCATCAGCCCGGCATCCATGCCGCCGTAAACAAGGTGTTTACCATGTTTTGCAATATGCCCGCCCAGCGCCTTCGCGCTTTCCTTAAAGACAGGGGCGGCCCATCCGGAAGAGCCGAGATATACGGTAACGGTCTGAATGTTATTCATCGAGATGAAAATCCTCATGGATCGTCAGGGAGGGAACGGGCAGGGGGCTGCCCTCCAGAGATGTTACAATGCGCACGCCCTGCACGCTATTGGTAATATAGATCCCTTGCGCATTTTTTAAATCCTCCGGGCTCAAGGATGCCTCCCGCGCGCCCATGCGCTCAATCAGCAGGGCGCGGATAATACCCGCCATGGCGCCGTCGGAGAGAGGCGGTGTAATGAGTTCGTCATTGATCACCGTGAAAATATTAGATGTGCTGGCGCAGGCAATGTTTCCGGCGTTGTTGAGCATGAAGGTCTCGTTGCCGCCACGCGCTTTAGCCTCGGCCAGTGCGAGAATGTTATCGCCGTAATTGCAGGATTTGATTTGCGAAAGCGGCGAGCCTTCATTGCGGCGGACAGAGGAAATTACGGCTTTCACGAGCGGAAAACCTTCAGGCAGCGGGCGCAGGCGCATAATAACCTGCGGCTCTTGTTGATCTACGATGGATAATGCCCCTTCCATGGGACCGCGTGAGACCAGCGTATTTAAAATATAGCGTCCTTGAGTAAGGTCATTGCGCGCGGCCAGTTCCTGCGCCGCATTCTGCCATGCGGCGAGTGCGGGCAGGCTACCGCCCGCCATCTCCATCACCCCGGCATCATGGAGCAGCCGTGCGTGGTGGCGCTGCCCGTGAATGATCCGGCTTTCCCCGTTTTCAAACGCCAGCAGGGCGGTATCGAAAACCCCGTCGCCATAGCGCAGGCGATCGTCGGCGCACAAAAGATTTTCCCGCGCCTCTTTCCATGCGCTGTTATGCCAGAGCAACATTTTGCAGTCTCCTTAATTCGTCATTGCGACCCCGGCTTTGAGCCGGGGGAAGCAATCTGAAACCGCCGGCGTTATTTGGAGATTGCTTCGTCACTATCGTTCCTCGCAATGACATGAAAATTACGCGGCCTCCGCCCGGCGGTTTTGCGTGAGGGCGACAAAATTGCGCACCAGCTCCAGACCATGCTCGGTCAACACCGATTCCGGATGGAACTGCACGCCATAGACCGGGAATTTTTCATGCTGCACAGCCATGATGATGCCCTCGGGGTTGCGCGCGGTGACGCGCAGGGGTGAATTTTCTGGCAGCTTCGTTACAAGCGAGTGATAACGCCCGCCCCTGAAACGCCGGGGCAGACCGATAAAAATATCGCTGCCGTCGTGGATGATCTCGCAATCCTTGCCGTGTACGGGCTCCTCGCTGCGCTGCGTTGTGCCGCCATAGGCTTCCCCGATGGCCTGATGACCCAGACACACTCCTAAAATGGGAATAGTTTCGCCCAAACGCTGCACGGCCTCTACGCATATTCCCGCTTCCGCCGGGGTACACGGGCCGGGCGAAAGTACGATACCCGCCGGGGAAAGCGCGGCGATTTCATCCACGCTCACCTGATCATTACGCACCACGCGCACCTCATCCGCTCCGGCAAGCGTGATATAGCGCGCAAGATTGTGAACGAAGCTGTCGTAATTATCGATGACAAGGATCATAGGGCGATCATAGTACAAGGCACGGTACCGCGAAAGGATTAACCGTCATTGCGAGGAGCGTTAGCGACGAAGCAATCTTCCGGAGATTACTTCCCCCGGCTTAAGGCCGGGGTCGCAATGACGTTTGTTTGTCAGCCCGCCTGACAAAACTCCCGCTCATCGTCCTCGAAACATTCCGTATTCACGCTGCCTTCAAAGCTGTTAAATATCGCCTCGGCCTTGAGGAAGGTTTCCTCGTATTCCGCATCGGGCCGGGAGTCGGCAACGATGCCCCCTCCGGCTTGAAACGACACATTGCCGCCCTGATACACCAGCGTTCGGATCAGGATGCTGGTATCCATCGCGCCGTCAAAACCGATATAGCCCATGGAGCCGCAATAAGGGCCGCGGCGCGTGGGCTCCAGTTCCTCGATGATTTCCATGGCGCGGATTTTCGGCGCTCCTGTGATTGATCCGCCGGGGAAGCAGGCACGCAGCAGGTCGGTGGCACCCTTGCCGCGTTGCAGCTGCCCCCTTACCGTGGAGACAAGGTGATGGACGCGCGCGAAGCTCTCCAGTTCGCATAGCCCGGCCACCTCGACGCTTTCCGGTGTGCAGACGCGGGAGAGGTCGTTGCGCAGAAGATCGACGATCATGGTGTTTTCCGCCCGGTCCTTGCGGCTGTTCATGAGGTCCTGCTTATAAAACTCGTCCATGACCGGGTTGCCGGAGCGCGAGCGCGTGCCCTTGATGGGGCGGGTTTCAACCATGTCGCCTTGCACGGTGAGGAAACGCTCGGGCGAGGCGGAGGAAATCACCACATCCCCCGCATTCATATAAGCGGCAAAGGGGGCGGGGTTAACTTCCCGCAGGCGCAGGTAATGGGAAAAGGGGGAAAAGCCGGGGGGGAGCGGCGCGTCAAAACGCTGGGTCAAATTCGCCTGAAAAATATCGCCCGCATGGATGTATTCAATGACTTTGCGGATATGATCCTTGTAATCCCACGCATCGAAATTCGCTTCCCAATCCAGCGCCGCCCCTTTGTAAACGGAAACAGGATGGGGTTTTTCAACAAGGCGCAGGAAGTTTTTCTGTTTCAGTCTCGCTTCTTCTTCGCTGGCGCTGTGCGTAATCAACCATGATTTACCGCTGCGGTGGTCATGGGCGAAAACCTGATCATAAATGCCGATCACCATATCGGGCATGGCCGGGTTGTCGGCGGCGGTCGCGGGCAGGGTTTCAAGGCTCCGGCCCAGGTCATAGCCGAAAAACCCGGCGGCGCCCCCCTGGAAGGGCGGCAGGCCCTCTTGCGTTTCCGCCAGCCCGGCATAAAGCGCCATTCTCTGGTTGATGGTTTCAAAAACATCGCCTGCGGCGCTAACGATTTCGTTTTCATTGCGAATGGTGATAGCGCCGTTTTTGACGCAAATCGTTTCCACCGGGTCACACATGATGAAACTGTAATGCGCGTTTTTATGCTTGCGGTCGGCGCTGTCCAGGAAAAGGGCATAGGGACGGTCATAAACGGCGGAAAACAAGGCAACGGGCTCAAAGCCCTGAAGTTTCTGTACGCAACATGCCATTTGATGGTCCATTTAAAAGCCCGCTCAAACTTTCCGTATTTTACTGTGACGTATCTATGTAGGCGATGGAATTTTAAAACGCAAGTTTTCCACAAAGCATGTCTACTTAAGGAAATCTTTGATCTGCCCGCACACATCGGCAAGGCCGGTTTTGACAACCTCCATCCCGTCCGGGAACGCGCCGTGCAGGCGGGAGGGCAACATAGGATCAAGCATCACGAACACGCCCTTATCGTCCGCGCGCCGGATCAGGCGGCCAAAGGCCTGTTTTAGTTTGAGGCGCGCGATCATTTCATCATAGCCGCGCTTGTTCCCGGTTTTGGCGCCGTAAGCATCGCGCCGTGCCTTATGTAGGATATCGGGGCGCGGCCACGGGACTCGGTCAAAAACGATCAGGCGCAGCGACTCGCCGGGCACATCCACGCCGTCGCGTATGGCGTCGGTGCCCAGCAGGCAGGCGGTGACATCCTCGCGGAATATATCAACCAGCGTACCGGGGTCGATTTCATCCACGTGCTGGGAGTATAGGGGGATGCCTGCTTCCTCCAGCGGCGAGGCGATGTGTTCCCGCACGGCGCGCAGGCGGGAAATCGCAGTAAACAGGCCCAGCGCGCTGCCCCCGCCGGCAAGGAACAGGGCACGGTAAGCGCCCGCCACCTGCGAGAAGTCATCCTTGCGCACATCGTTGACCACGAAGATTTTTGTCTGGGTGGGATAATCGAACGGCGAGGCAAAGCGCGCTTCCAGCGGTGCGGGGGTGAGGTAGCCCGCGCCCGTGCGCATGCGTGCGGCTTCCCAGTTTTGCTCTTCGCTGTCGCCGCCGTCGCGCAGGGTTGCGGAGGTAACCGCCATGCCCTGTACATAGGGGGACAGGGCGGCGGCAAAGGGCTTCATCGGGTCGGTGTGGTGGCGGAAATATCCCACATCCACCGCCCGCCCGTCGATGCGCTCCACTGTGAACCAGTCGACAAACCCCTCCGGCGAAGCGCCGTCTTTAAGTGTCTCCAGCATCGCCATCCACGCCTTGATCGTCATCTCGCCGCGATGTTCCAGCGCGCCCGCCATGGCATCAAGTCTTTTGCGGGTATCGGCGTTCATCTCTCCGTTATCCTGGTGGAGCTTTTTACGCAGCAGCGCCGCCATCCCCGCCACGGGTTTGTGCAAATCCTTCAGCGCGCCGTGCAGCACCACCGCTTTTTCGATCACCGCATCGTCAGCCGGGTAGGCGGGGGTTTCAAGCGAATAAGGGCCATCGCGCCCGTCCGCGCGTGCATAGACCTGCTTGTAAATCAGCTCGAGAAATTGTTCGCACGGCCCTGCCGCGCTGGCATCCTTGAAACGCCGTGTCCACCCCTGCGCGGTCAGGCAGCGTGCCTGATAGATGATTTCCTCCAGCAATTTTTCACCTTCCGGATCGCCGGTAACCAGATCCTCCAGCCTGCGTTTAAGGCCGCGCGCGCGGGTGCGTTTGCCTCCCTCCGCGCCAAGAATCCAGCGGCGCAGGTCGCGCGTTTCTTTTGCGCTTAAATGGGCGGCAAAGGCGCTGTCGGCGGCGCTGAATAAATGGTGGCCTTCGTCGAAAACATAGCGCGATGGCATCTCGCTTCCCGTACTTCCACCGGAATTTCCCAGCGCCGCGTTGATCAGCACCAGCGCGTGGTTGGCCACGACAATGCGCGCCCGCGCCGCCTTGCGCTGGGAGTGTTCGATAAAGCAGCGCGAATAATGATCGCACGCGCTATAGACGCATTCCCCGCGCCGGTCCGAAAGGCCGGATGTATGTTCAAACCCCAGAAGGCCGGGCAGCCAGCCGGGGAAATCGGCTCCCGTAAGGTCTCCGTCTTTCGTCGCGGCGGCCCAGCGCGCCATGATCCCGGCGGCGATCGCGTGATTGGGAGAAAGCGCTGTTTCCGCTGCCGCTGCCGTTTCCTCAAGGTTGAGAAGGCACAGATAATTCTCCCGCCCTTTGCGCATGGCGACATTGGCATTTTTTACCTCGGGGTGGGGATAGAGGCGGTCCAGTTCCTGATCGATCTGGCGTTGCAGGTTCTTGGTGTAGGTGGAAAGCCACACCGTGCCCTGATTTTTCTCCGCCCATACGCTGGCCGGGGCGAGGTAGCCCAGCGTTTTTCCCACGCCTGTACCCGCTTCGGCCAGCACGACGTGAATATCCCTGTCCGGGGACGGAGTAAAAACACCTGTTTTTACTCCGTCCCCTTTTTGAGCGGGCTCGAAGGCTTTAGCGATATGCGCGGTATAATCGCGCTGTTCCTGACGCTGCTCCGCCCCGGGACCTAACAGCCGGGCGAGGCGCTCCTGCGCTTCCTGCGCTGTGACTCCGAAATGGGAGGGCGGGGGTTGCGGCGCTTCTTCCGCCCATTCAGGCAGGCGCCGCCAAACGTTCAGGGCACTGCGCGTACCGACAATTTCATCAGGGTCGTAAGTGACCCCCAGCGCTTTATAGACAAAAGGCGTCCACGCCCAGCCCTTGCCGCGCAGGCCCATCGCGGCGGCGATTTTCAGCGGGTCTGCTTTTTCGGCCAAAGCATCGTTTTGCAAATCACTCAGCAGCGCCCGCGCGATATCGAGCAGGGCGAGCGGCTGGTCCTCCAGCGCGGCGGGAACATCCAGCCCAAGCGCGCGGCAAACTCCCGCCGGGGTGGGCACGGTAAACAGCGTGGGATGGACGAAGGCGAAGAGCTCAAGGATGTCGAAGGCGTAAAAGTCATCCTGCTGCTGCCGGCCAGCACTGATGCGTCCGCGCGTGAAAGGGGCGTGGCAAAGCATCACATGTTTTTTATGGATCAGTAGCCGCGCTTGATCATGCGGCAGGATTTTAATTTCCCCATCCGTGCTCATCAACGCGGCCTCGCGGGCGCTGACGCATAATGCCGGAATGTCGGGCAGGGTGATTTTGGTGGGCGCTGTTTGCGGCTGGAGACTCATCCCCGCATATTAAACGCCCGGAAGCGCCGCTGCCAAGCACGCAACTGCGGCCGGGCTAAATTACATGGGTTTGAAAACTTCTACCGAGGTGGTATAACCTGTCATACCCGCCACGAAATCGTTGTTTTCTTCTGCGGCATAGGTCTTATCCCAGTTTTCCATGATTCCTTGGGCAAAGCCAACCAGAGCATTGCGGCCTTTTTCGCTGAACTCCATATCGTCTACAATCTGATTAATAAACGTGGCTTCGTTGAAATAAGCCTGACCGTTCTCATCAAGGCTAACTTCGCCCTGAAGGAAGACTGTATGCTCTCCATCCTCGGGGTCGCGCACGCCAAGCTGTATAATCGTCTTCTCTCCCGGCTGGAGGTCGCCCCTATCGCGGGCTTTTTGAATTTGGTCCTCAATTTGTTTCATGAGTGTTTCACGCATCTTGTCGCCATCCCCTTCCAGGTCTTCGATGCTTTCCATGAAATGGACGATTTCAGTTGCAAATCCGCTGACGCTCATATGGTCTTTGGGTTCGCTTGTCATGGTAGCGACAAGTTCCTGTGGCTCTGGGGCTTTTTCAGTAAAAAGCTCGCCCTTTTTTGCTGCAAATTCTTCTGTAAGTGTGCTGGCCATAATTTATCCCCTTTGTCCCCGTTTACGGCTTCTAGAGATAAATTATGGCAGTCCAATATTAACATAATGCAAAAATTAGATTGCATTTTATGGAGTTGGTTTGATGCTAAATTGGCAGAAAACCGCCTATTTACCGGATCTTTTGGCTTTATTAGAAGAGGGCGGGACGAAAATCTCCGCCGCTTGGCCCGGCAGACTTTCGATATACAGGCTTTGAGAGGGGAAGGCGAAGGCGGATTTTGCTTTTTTCTCGATGATGTCCTTGATGGCCAGCGCAAAGCTTTCCTTGATTTCAAGATACTCGCCCCAGATGGTCGTGTTGGTGAAACAGTAAACCAGGATGTCGATGGAGCTGGCGTTAAAGCTGTCCACGCGCACGAAGGTGGCGACGTCCTCGGGTTTGGCGAATTCTTCATGCGCGGTGATATATTTCGTTATTTCATCGCGGATGATTTTAAGTTGCTCGATGCTCGTGCCATAGGTCACCCCGACCTTCCAGAAAATGCGCCTGTGGGTCATGCGGGAAAAGTTCGTCACCACGGTATCGGAGAGCTGCGAATTGGGAACATGCACGGGTGCCTTGTCAAAGCGGCGCACCTTGGTGGAGCGGAACCCGATATCCTCTACCGTACCCTCGACCACGCCTTCCACTAAAATCCATTCACCGGGGTAGAAGCGTTTTTCCGCCAAAATGGTCAGGCCGCCGATCAGGTTTTTAAACAGATCCTGCGCCCCCAGCGCCACCGCCGCGCCGAACAATCCAAGACCGGCGAGCAACGGGGCTACTTCAATTCCCCACATCTCCAGTATGACCGCGCCGCCGATAAATACGACAATGACTTTTAGCGCCTTAAACGCCCAGGTTACCATGGTCGGGGTGAGCAGGCGCTCCAGTTTTTTAAAGCTGCCGCTAAGCAGAATCAACACCCTGTAAAGCGCCCAGAAAATCGTAAAGGCGATAAGGGAACGTATAAACTGGCTGGCGAAGGTTTGCAGGCCGCCCTCAAGATTCAGGTAGCTGGCGGCGAAGAATATGCCCAGCAGGATCGGTACAAAGCGGATCGGCGGGATCAGGGCATCGACAATCCTGTCATCGACTTTTGTGCGAGTGTCAGCGGCCCAGTTGTGCATTTTGTAAAGAACGTATTTGCTGAACAGCCCCCGGAACAGCAGGAACGCACCCAATATAAGAACCGCGACGATAATGCGGCCGATATCCACGCCCAGAAGGCCGTGATTCCACACCTCCACTACCTGCTGCCAGAAATTTAAAAGCGTATCGTTCATGCGTTTCCTTCCCGTCATTGCGAACGTAAGCGAAGCAATCCGGTGATACAAGCGCCAATCTATGGATTGCTTCGTCGCCTGCGGCTTCTCGCTATGACGGCCTGAGTTATTATGCCGCTTTCGCGAATTTGCCCTCAAGCGCGTCGCGGATCAGCGCGGCTGTCTCCTTCGCGCCGTAAAGGGCGATAAAGGAGCCAAAGCGCGGGCCTTGCGATTGGCCGAGACAGACTTCGTAAATCGCCTGGAACCAGTCGCGCAGCTCTTCCTTCCCGTATCCGTTTTCCTTGCCGGCGGTGAAAACTTCCGTCATATATTCTTCGGCTTCCAGACCGTCATCCATGGTTTCCAGTTTCGCGGCCAGTGCCTCTAAACATTTGCGTTCCCGCTCATCCGCCGCGCGGTATGATTTTTGCGGCAGGACGAAGTCCTCGTAATATTTCACGGCATAGCCGACAAGGCGGTTCAGGAAAGGCGCGTTTTCCGGCGTGGCATCGGGGTAATGCTGACGTAAAAACCCCCACATGATTTCCGCGTTGTGCGCGTTGGACGCGCTGGCAAGGTTGAGCAGCAGGCTGAAAGATACCGGCGTGTGCTGGCCGTCGGGAACTTTGCCGCCGTGAATATACCATGCCGGGTTTTCCAGTTTCTGCGCATCGTCCTGTGAGGGGAGCTTTTCCACGAACTGGATGTATTCATCGACTGCCTTCGGGATCATGTCGAAATACAGTTTCTTTGCCGAGGTCGGGCGCAGATACATATAATAAGCAAGGCTTTCATGCGGGGCATAGGCCAGCCATTCCTCAACCGCAAGGCCGTTGCCTTTGGATTTTGAAATCTTCTCGCCTTTTTCATCAAGGAAAAGCTCGTAACGGAAACCGGCGGGGCCACGCCCGCCCAGAATTTTAACGATCTTGGCGGCAACCTCGGCGGCGGTGACAAGGTCCTTGCCCGCCATTTCGTAGTCGATATCCATTGCATACCAGCGCAATGCCCAGTCGGCGCGCCACTGCGCCTTGCATCCGCCGGAAAAGATGGAGTGGGTAAATTTCTCGCCTGCGCCGTAGCCGCTCTTGTCTTTTTCGCTGTCATCCAGCACCTCGAATTCCACGAGGCCCTTTTGCGCGTCCACAATGTTGCGCACGATCGCGTTATGCAGCACGACGGGGGAGGGGGGCTCCGCACCTTTTTTCTGTACGATGGGGAGAATGGGGGAATAGGTTGCCTTGCGCTCGGGGCCCAGCAGGGGCAGCACGGCCTCGCGTACCTCGTCGTATTTCTCCAGCATCAATTTAAGAGTGTCGTCGAATTTCCCGGCTTTGTAGCAATCCCTGGTGGAGCTTTTAAATTCGTAATCAAAACCGAAACTGTCGAGGAACTCGCGCAGCTTGGCGTTGTTATGCTCGGCAAAGCTGGCAAATTCCGTATCAAACGGGTTGGGAACAGAGGTCAGCGGCACGCCGATTTTATCTTTCAGCAAATCCTGATTGGGAATGTTGGTGGGCACCTTGCGCAGCGCGTCCATATCGTCGGAAAAGCAAATGAGTTTTGTGGGAATGCCCGGGGCCAGCCGCTGGAAGGCGCGCATGACCATGGTGGTGCGCGCCACTTCGCCGAACGTGCCGATATGCGGCAGGCCGGAAGGGCCATACCCCGTTTCAAATGCCACGTACCCTTTGGGGCCCGGTTTGATCTCGCCCTTGTTCATGGCGCGCAGGCGCCCGATCACGGCTTTGGCTTCTTCAAACGGCCAGGTGCGGCATTTTTCTGCTGTCTGTTGCTCAATATCACTCATGACTAATTCCTTTGCTGCGTGAAATTAGCAGCAAGGCGCGCGGTTTTAAAGGCTAAAGTTAGCGGGGTCAGGAATGCTAGCGGCGAACTTCCAGCCCTTCTACACTGCATCCCTGTACTGTCGCGATTTCACGATAAGTCATCGGTTTGCCCTCCGGGCCAATAACAGATGTGAGAGTGTCTGGCGCGCGGTCTTTAGCGCCTAAAAATTTTATACCGGCAATAATGCGGAGTCTTTCTTCGTCTGTAACACGTTTTGCTGTACTCATTTCTGCAATCCTTTGTGCTCTTTTATTTATGAAAATCGAAATCTAAAGGCTTTGACCGTCTTTTGCAAGTGAGTGCATCAAATTATGTCCTTTTTGAGGTTATTACTACCTTGTTACTTGTTTTGAAGTAAAAAACAATTTTTTTAAATAAAAATTTTAAAAATTTAATTAATTATATAAATAAAATTCTATGTAATAAGCAAATATGTTCATTTTTTAAGTCGTCAAAAAATACAATTGTGGAAAAATATTGTCCGTCGATTTGACATTCTCTGTCGGTCATTGTATATATTCTGCCAATACACCTCCATATGAAAAATTTGATTTCTTGATTATGGAACTATATTTGTTATTGCCCGTATGTTTAGGGCGTAGAGTGCAACAATTTAAAAAGGAACAATGAAACAACACGTAGCTGAAGAAACAGCAGATCAAACCTCAGAAAGTCAGATTTCTTACAGCAGGCTCCGTAAAAATGTCGAAACCGTTGAAGCCGCTGCCGCCGCCAAGGGCAAAAATGTAGAGCGCCATATTACCGCCCGCATCGAGGATAAAGGGTTTAAGTGGATTTTTAGAAAACTTACAGGCCGGGCAACCGAGAGAGTTGAGCGCTTCAACCGCATTGCAGATCTTGAGCGGTCCTATGAGCATGTCAAAGATGCCAATGTCAGCGTCAAGGCGGCCAATGCAAATAACGAGTGTGGCGAAGATATCGGGCAGGTTGACCTGACGGGTGAAAAGACGCGTATGCGCCGCGTGATTAACATGCAAGATGATGAACAGCAGCGCGAAAGTTTTTTAAGCGCGGTCATGGATAATATCCGCGAAGCAATCAAAACGGCATTCAGAAGGAAACCGGGGAAAAGCGATTACGATAGTAATCTTGATGATGATAATGAAATGAATCGTGGCAATCTCGCTTCTGATTTTCCACATTATGCATCGGGAGATTATAAAGATTTCAGGCCGGAAAAAACTTATGCTGCGAATACTAATGGCGGGCCGTTATCCTCATTTAACAGGAACGCCCTTACCGGCGAACAATTCGATTCCGGGGAGCGGGGCGAGGCTGATAATCGGCGCAAAGAAGCCGTTCGCTCAACTGCGCCTGCATGGCGCGGTGTTGCGCTCCCTTTGCCCGCGCTGCGCGCTGCATGATCTTGCCCCCTGATTGCTAACGTTACGTATCAGCTACATTCCCGGGTTAATTTGACCGGGGGCCGCTTCGTTTAAATAACGTGATGTATTGCGAAATAAAAGCGCAATCTTTTTTGAATCTCCGGCCTGCCGCTTAAAAGCTTTTACCACTCATAACCCAGCTTAAGGCTGTAGGTCGTGTCGTCCTCTTTAACGCCGGGTTCGGGTTTGTTGTCCCAGTCAAAATCAACTTCCGCCGTTCCCACCAGCCCCTTGCGAATAGGAACGCGCATTCCTGTTTTGCTAACCAGCAGGAAATCCTCCGTGTCGTCGGTGGGGACGAGCAGCTCATGATCGTGGAACAGCGTGAACATGTCTCTGAAAACTTTTTGTTCATAGTCCAGCGCCCAGCGCGCGGCAATGCTGTCTTGTGTTTTGCTGCTGCCCTCATAGTCTTCCCGCAGATAGGTCGGCCCCAAAACATATTGCAGTTTTTTATCTTCCTCATCCCATGCCTGGTGCCCCAGTCCGACTCCCGCTTTTGTACGCAGGTCGATATGCTCTATGTCGTCCTGTTCGAAAGACAGCGTGTTATTGATGAACCACTTTTTTGTGTAAAAATAATCATAAGCCCCTTCAATCTTCCGATTGTTCTCTGAGACATTGCCGTCATCTTCTTCCCGGTTTATTTCCGCTTTGAATGTGGCGCGGTGTTGTTCATCCTGCCCCCATCGTAATTTGGTTTCTGCATCGCCGTTAAATGTTTTTTCTCTGGAATTTCCATCCTGCAGCGTAGCCCCGAGATTAATTCTCCCTGTCCATTTAACGGGCGATTCTTTTTTAGTGCCCGGTGTGTCCGGATGATCAACGGAGGAATTTTCCGCGATGGTGGTGCGGGATAAATTGGCGGTTGAGGTATTATCGTAGGGCGGGGGTTTTAAAATAACGCGGTTTGAATTTTTTTCGCTGGGGCTTGTCGGTTTTGCTGCCGGGCCGGCGGCGCTTTCCTGGTTGATGTCACGGATATGTTCCCATGGCACCTGCAACATCTGTCCGAAGCCGGTCTTTAGCCATACGCCAAGCGTAGGGCTCTGGCTGATGATGTCGCCGCTGATTCTGTCGCCGTTATTCAAGGAGACGATCGCCGCGAATGATGGAGAAGATGAAACCAGAAGTATGGCGAAGTAAAAGTAAAAAAACCGCATGGTTTTTTTGATACGGCATTTTAAAACGTAAATAAACCCTCGCTTTTTGTGTTTCCTGTTTTGGGAAAAAAACAAAATTATATTGCGCAATTTTGAAAACAAGGTAAATTTATAGAGTCACCATATTTCATCGGTGATCGCTGCGGCCGCGTCTGGTCGCAACTTCTCTAGAGGGCAAATCAATGGCTACAAAACCTACTGCAAAAAAACCTGCGGCAAAGGCGAAAAAACCAGCTGCAAAAAAACCTGCGGTTAAGGCTGCAAAGCCTGCTGCTAAAAAAACTACTGCGAAAAAAGTAATGGCTAAAGTTGTAAAGGCTGCGGCAAAAAAAGTGACGGCGAAAAAACCTGCCGCCAAGAAACCAGCTGCAAAAAAACCGGCAGCGAAAAAACCCGCTGTAAAAAAAGCTGTTGCTAAAAAACCTGCGGTGAAAAAAGCTGCAGCTAAGAAGCCGGCAACCAAAACGGCAAAGCCTGCGGCAAAAAAACCCGCCGCGAAAAAGAAAGTCGTAAAGGCTGCGGCGAAAAAGCCGGCAACCAAAACGGCAAAGCCTGCGGCAAAAAAAACTGCCGCGAAAAAGAAAGTCGTAAAGGCTGTTGCGAAAAAGCCGGCAACGAAAACGGCAAAACCAGCTGCAAAAAAACCCGTGGCAAAAAAACCTGCGGTGAAAAAAGCGGCTGCTAAAAAACCGGTTGCCAAGAAGCCTGCGGTTAAAGCTGCTGCGAAAAAGCCTGCGGCCAAAAAACCGGCAGCAAAAGCTAAAAAATAGATTTTTTGCGTTTCAAATTATCAGGCGCGGGGCAAACGCTCCGCGTTTGTTTTTTCAGGCTTCAATTCGGGATGTGAGGTTGTGAAGGCTTCAATAAATTCCAGTTGCAGAATCATAAAAAGAGCGTAGCATCTTTAATTGTCATGGGTTCCGCCCGTGATCGCCGCGACCGCTTAAGGCCGCATTTTTCAGGGGATGCTTAAAATGGCTGACACCAAGAAAACCACGAAAAAACCCGGCAAGAAGTAATTCAGGTAATTTTTTTCTAGCGAACGCGGGGCAAATTAGTCCCGCGTTTTTGCTTTTAAGGGAGGGGGTAAGCCCGTCCAGCACAATGGTGCTAACGGCCGGTTCTTAGGAGGAGGGTTCTCTTTTACTTCCGGTTGCCCTATATATCTCCCATGGCACAGGAGCTAACCGGGATAGAATTCAAGCGGAACGATGCGGCGTTGATGGCGGGGGACCACCCGCGATTCAGGATTGATTCCGAATTCAAACCCTCCGGCGATCAGCCCGCGGCGATTGCGAAATTATGCGAGGGGCTGGAGTCC
>CAZBNG010000047.1:0-16111 GCA_964493095.1 uncultured Pseudobdellovibrionaceae bacterium | reverse complement strand
AAGTGTGCGCCAGGCTGTTTGGCAATTTCACCCAGGCCGACAGCTCCACGCAGCGCAAATACGGCGGTACGGGGCTGGGCCTTTCCATCAGCAAAAAACTTGTCGAACTCATGGGCGGAAAAATCGGCGTTACCAGCAAAGAGGGCGAAGGCTCCACTTTCTGGTTTGAAATCCCGACACAGGAGGTCAGCACGGAAGACAACACGGTCCAATTGCCCGACCTTGAGGGAATTTCCGTGCTTTCGGTGGAAGACCACCCGCAAGGAGCCAAGGAAATCGTTAATTCGCTGCGCTCAATGGGCGCCAAAGTGGAAAGTGTTCCCACTTATAAAGAGGGACTGGAGCTGGCCAAGACAAGTCCGTTCGATGTCGGCGTTATCGACCAAGGCCTGCCCGACGGGCTGGGGCTGGATTTGATGAAAGATATTATGAAGGCGCGCCCGAATATGGGGCTGATTATGTACACGGTTCGCGACGACCTGGGGCTGCAACACAGCCTGCAAACATTAGGCGCTACATATCTTACCAAACCAGCCAGCCGGGCCGGGCTGGGCGAAGCCGTTAAAAGCGCGGCTTCAAAAATTGCAAAAATATCGATAGACGGCCCCACGCGCCTGCTGATCGCCGAAGATACAGACAGTGTGCGCGACATTCTCAAGCGCCAGCTCGATAAGCTGGGCGTAGAAGCCGATTTCGTAGAAAACGGCGCACAGGCGCTGGAAGCTTTAAAAAGCGGAAGATATGGAATCCTGATTACCGATCTGCATATGCCCGAAATTGACGGCTACAAGCTCGTCGAAGATATTCGCAAGAAAGAGAAAAAGGGGCAGCATTTCCCCATTATCGTGCTGACAGCAGACGTGCAAATGTCGCAACGCGATGTTTATATGCGCCACGGTTTTGACGAATGCCTGCTCAAGCCTGTTTCACTAGGACATTTCCGCCGCCTTCTCATTCGCTGGGGCCTTCTGAACGAGGAAGGAGAGCAGGAAGAAGACACGCAACCCGGCGAAACACTCTCACGCCCAGAACAGGAGGAAGAACGCAGCCTGCCCCCCGCCGTGGACAAGGAAGCGATGATCGAACAGATGGGAGCCTTTGATGCCGGCACGGTCGAAATGCTGCATATGTTCATCGATATGACCGTGCCGCTGATTGAAAGAATTAAGGAAGCCCATAAACATAACGACGATCATGATCTGAAAGAATCAGCGCACAGCCTTAAAGGGGCGGCGAGGTCGGCATGCTGCAACATTCTTGGAGATCTTGCCGCAAAACTTCAGGGAGAAGCAGAGGCACGCAATAACCCGCCCGAGCTTATTGCCCAAATTGAAAAGGAGTTTGCCCGAGCCAGCGCTGAAATCAAAGCGTTTAAAGTTTAGAAAAATGCTTGATTAACCGTGCCGTTTACGGACAGGAAGCTTCGTCGTTATCGCTGTCACCGTTATATTCGGCAGAAGCGTTAGCAATCATCCAGACGCGGAAACAGACATCGCCACTGGGGCACTGGGTTTCGGCCGTCCCCGCACTGTCGAGATCGACAGCACCGCTTGTCGCATTAATGACGTCAGCCTCACATTCTCCATACCGCTCATCCAGCTTTTGCAGCGAAGCCAAAAGGAAAGCGTCCGTTTTGCTGGTCTGCGTCCAGAAATAAATACCGTCGGTCCCGTTGTAATACTGCCAGTCTTCAAACAGATCGGGCGCTGGCGGCATGAACTTTCCGGTCGCGCCGGAAAAAATCTTTTCCTGGTTCTTGTCGTCACCCGGATTTCCGGGGCAGCGGATATCCCGCACAAGGCGTGTTCCGGTTGTCGGCCCTATTGTCGCGCCGGTAAAATGGGTGGAATTGGGCTTGATAGGATAATTGTTACGGGCACCCGGATCGGTCCCGCTGCCGCTTGTATCAATCGTACTGTCGCCACGCGGATAAGCCAGGACACATTCCTGTATGGCGGAGCGGATAATATCAGCCTGCCCCTGCACCGCCGTGACTGTTTTAAACGTGTTCTGCGAGGAAGTCTGCTGGCTTGAAGGCTCCATAAAAGAAATGGTCAGTGCCGCCAGCAAGGCGATTGCGATCAGAATGTAAACCAGAGCACTCCCACGCTCAGCACCGCATGAATTCCGGTTTTTATAATGAAGCACCCCTGCCCTCCCGGAGCTTAATTTTTAACGCTCGACGAGCACATGATAATAAACCAGATCGCTGTCGTCAGCATGGTTCGTTGTCGAATCAAAGTCTGCACAGCCAAATGGCTGGCCATCAAAGTCATTTGTAATACGCTTGCTTGCGCCAGCCGCCGCTGGCCCGATTCCCGGATTACCATCATCCATTTCATCGGCCACAACAGGGATATTGCCAAAAGCGATACCGGCATCGGGCACACCATCACTATCCGCATCAGTGCCTATACTTATACCCAGTTCAACATTCGTTCTCTGACACACAGGCTCTGAAATTCCGACCAAAAACGCAATAACATCGTTGGATACATTGGTGGTGTCGGATGTCCCAATATCGTTAATGGCAAAATCGCTTGAAAAAATCCATGTGCCCTGCGTTCCACTAGCCATAACGTCAGGCGGGGCCGTGACGCGTGTCGCAGCGCCACCATTAGGATGAAAGACCCCGAATCTTTGCTGGCTCAGGCTGCCAAAGTCCACTGGAGGGTTAAATTCAAGCTGATTTGAAGCAACACCATTAATAATCATACGTACGATCGCCGTACGCACGGAAGCCGGATACTGGGTAAGTTGTGCCGAATTCACAAGGTTAGCTTCACCATCCGTCGCACCACCACCAGTTCTGGAAGACTGGGTCACAGCATATGACAGCGCCGCAAAAAGAGCCACCGCGATCAGAATCAAAAACAGAACGTTTCCACGCTCACCTTGTTTTTTTGTGAATTTATTCCTTACCTTCATTCCTGTACTCCAGCAACCTACTAGATATATTATACCATAATTTTTACTAAATTTATCATTAACTTGGTTTATCCACTGATACTTTATTAATTTTTAAAACTGCGGAAAGTGGTACGCGCGGGCATTCGCGGCCCACACACAAACTGTCAATACTCACGCGCCAGCCGGTTCCACCATTTTGAATATGCCCCAAAGCTTCCCGAAACTGCCCAAAGACGCTGGTTGTCTTGCCAGCAACAGAAATGGACGGGCCTTCCGCAGTAATGTCCAACCCGGAATAAATACGGTTAATTTTATCTGCAAACTCCTTAACCTCCTTTGGGTCCACAGGAACATCGCGAATTGTGGGAACCTGCGGTTTAACAGCCTGCGCACTTTGCAGTTCCGAACGCATTTCGGTCAATTTTTGCATTTGTACCGTGGAATAAAGCCCGAAAACACCGGCGATCGACCAGACAACGCCCGCGATAATCAACATCGTCTGCCCGGCATTCTGCGGCAGTTTTTCAAGAAAACGGTTCAGATCGTCCGTTGCCTGCGGGCTAAAATACTTTTGCAGCGAACGCCAGTCAAAAGATTGTCCGAATTTACGATTCAATTAAAAAATCCTTTTCAAAACAATAGTTACCTGTTCGATTTTACGCGAACCCGGCCGTCTTTCTCAAGCCCCTGCGGCGCACCAAAATCCTGGGCGAAAGCGGGGGGTACGAGCGCTTCCCATTGCACTCCCCCGCCCTTGATCTCATATTTAACAAGAGTCCCGTCAACCTTGGCCAGACTATCGAGAATTTCCTGAACCCTGACAAGATGCTTGATAGTGTCGCTTTGCATGGCGTTATAAGCCTTAATCATCAGCTCGGTAGCCGCCTGATCGGTCCTTTGCCGGACCTGCATAAGATTGCGCTCGATCAGATTGATGGAAATATAATTATACACCAGCACACAGGCGATAATAATATTCACCAGAAAGCCCGTTAAAACGAACATGCGCACCGTTGCGCGCGCCAGCTTTTCCGTCTTGAGATTACGGTTGCGCCAGGGAACAATATCCGCCACTTCCGCATTAATCGTCACGAAGTTGGCGTCCATACTCTGAACACGCGGCAAAATCGTACGGGACGCTCCCAGAAAAACCTGCATCCGGCCCGTTTCAGGGTCCCAGCGTAGAGCGGAGGCCAGGCCTTCCTGTTCATAAAGATATACTGTTTCCCTGTCCCAGTATTCACTGTTCCCCGGCAGCGCCGCCGCAAGCGGACACCAGCTATCCGGATTGGAAGCCAGGGACGTGGAAGGGCATGCGAGATACCAGATTCTTCCCTCATCGATTGAATAGCAAAAATGCACCTTTTCGGTGCCACAGGACTGCGAGGCCGCATTCCATACAGCCTCCTCCTCAGTACCGGGAATATGCGGCAACGACCCGCCTACCAGTTCCTGAGGCAAAAAAGGCGCAAGATTACCGACAAAAGCGTTTTGCTCCCCCGCCAGATAGTCGGAAACACCTGGTTTGGGACGGAATTGGCCTTGCTGGGCCTTTCTTCCGGCGGCACCGGCCCTTAAAGCCCCGGAATCCCGCCTTCCTAAAGTACCTACGCCGACATCCTCATTGTCCTCTGATTCTGCAACCAAACGATTGCCCCCTTTACAACGCGCCCTTCATCAGACCGCCCATCATTGAATCCATGCTCATATTCATTACCGTAAGGGCATAGATAGCGCTTCCGAAGGCAATAGCCAAAAAGACACCGGTCAGCGCAAAAGCAAGCCATACAATCATCGAGTGTTTGGTCTTGGATGCCTGCGCGCGCATCTCGGAAATAGACTCCATCACTGTAGCAACTTGATCCAGATCAGACAAGCTCGCCAGTTCCAGACGTTCGCTGCGTGTCAGGGGAGCGCGGTCCAGCGCAGAACCGAGAGAAACGCCGCGCCCCAGATCGGTCATCGATTCCTCCCAATAAATGCGCACGTCAGGGGAAGAAGAGGCTTCGGCGGATTGATCCAGCGTATCGTTGATCGGCACGTTCCCCCGCAGCATTCGCGCTGCCGCAGCCATGGAATCAGTAAAGGCCAGGTCGCGCAGATAAGAACCGATCAGCGGAATTTTTCGTACGAGCCGCGCCGTCGGCCAGTCTTTTTTACCCCGGTTAAGCCAGAAAGAAAGCATGCACCACCCCATAAAGGCACCGGACCCGACCGACACCCATATAAGGATATCCCATGTGAGCCCCAGCGCCCCCACAACACGGGTATATTTTTCAAGCTGATCTGGCTCGGTTGGGGGGTTATCACGAAACCAGCCGATCACCATATCCTTACCGGCCCACAAGGAAGAAACGATGGAAAATACGTCAAAAGCCAGCCAGCCCATCGTTCCCATGATGGCACGGCTGTTTTTCTTTTTCTGGGTGATGGAATGAATGGCGTGCGGGATTCCTTCAACAAGACGGTTGGCGCGCTCGGAACCGGCCAGGATAGCGAGTGTGCCGTGGTCAAAAATATTAAGAGCCTTGAGCGCATCAATCACGCCCAGACCGCGTGCCAAAGCCTCACGCGCCGGCGCCAGGATATTCTGACGGCGCGGGTTGGTTTCCGCCTGAATAATATTCCAGAGCGCGACGCCGGGAGAAGAAGCCGTTGAGCGGAACTGGATGCCGCGCAAAAGCTGCACCTGCCACCATGTAGAACGCGCTAGAAGCCTCTCCAGCGCCGATCTTTGATGCGGACGGATTACCAGCACGTAGCCGCCTTTTTTGGAAATCGCTGTACGCACATCGTCTTCAGAAGGAAGGTAGAATGTTTCCGTAACCCTTTTGGGACCGGAAGTCGTTTCATACGCAATTTCAGCCACCCATTGCTGCATTTAGTCCTCGATATAAGACAATGCCGCCTTCGGATCGACGAGGCCGCTAAGCACCAGGTCAATAAGACCTTCCCGGCGGGTATGATTTATCACGCCCTCTTCCGAAAGAATGTTATTCACATTCCCTATGAGAGCTTCGTAAATACCGTTACGCTGTGCCGGACCCAATGTAATAAGCAGGGCGTCTAACAATAAAGTCCGCCCGGAAATGCCGGTACGGTTACACAAATCGCACCCCGAGGTATTATGGCGACGAATGGATGTTTCCGGTTCCAGGTCAAAAACCTCAAGCTCGTGCTCTTTAAGCACATCGCCCGCCTTTTCCTTGTGCGCACAACCCTGGCATAACGTTCTGACCAGACGCTGGTTCAGGATGGCGCGGACCTGCTGAGCAAGCGTAAAGGTAGAAGAGCGCTCGCGTTCATGCGGCATCAAGGAGCGCAGACGTTCAAAAGTCTGAAGCGCCGTGTCGGCGTGAATAGTGGAAATAACAGTGTGGCCGGATTCCGCAGCACGCAGGGACGTTTCCACCGTGTCAGCATCACGCATCTCGCCGATGATGATATAGTCAGGATCGTGACGCATTGCGGCGCGGATCAGGTCGGCAAAGGAACCTCCCGGCATTCCGGGCCTTACCTGCCACTGCGTAGCATAGCGCAGTTCGTATTCTATCGGATCTTCAATAGTCAGAACGTGACGGCGGCGGCGGTCAATCTGTTGCACACAGGCATAAAGCGTGGTCGTTTTACCCGAACCGGTCGGACCGGAGAGCAGAATGAGCCCGCCACCACCCTTGATTTCGGGGGCCAGCAGTTTAGCCAGCTGGTCGCCCACATCCTCGTGGCGGCGAAACAACTCGTCAAAACCTTTTAGCGCGGCACGGTCCAGAAGACGAAGCGTCAGCTTTTCACCATCCTGCGCCTGCGGACCAGCAGCAACACGAACGTCGATGGAACGCCCCTGCCACAGGAAACCGAAACGGCCGTCCTTCGGCGTTACCCTGTCGCCGAAGTTCAACCCCGCATCGCGCTTGATCAGTGTCGTCAAACGCGCCATGGCGTCTTTCGGCAGCAAGTGCATAGGGATCAGGTCGCCGTCGATACGGTACTGGATCCAGTTTGGCGTCTCGGGGTTATTATCCTGCAAAAGGTGGATATCCGACGCCCGCATTTGCAGAGCTTCGGCCAGCATATCGCGCTGGAACTGGTTCAGGAGCAGCCCGTTATCCGTATCGCCAAGCCACAAAGACAGCGTTTTTTCACAACGGTCGGCAGACAAATCATGAACGCTACGTAGCGTATCGATAAGCTCCTTGCGATCCCAGACTTCAATCTCTATGCGCTCGACATGGAAGCCGCTCCGGTTAGCGGTAGAGCGCAGGCTTTCAACCTGTCTTTCGTTCAGATCGTGCAACGGCGCAATACGCAGAACAGAATCACGCAATCCGATAAGGTGAATGGACAGAGGCAACCATGCCTGCACCGGCAATACAGCGCGAAGCTGATCGCCTGTAGCCCGGTCCTTAACAGCCTCATCCTCGGTTATATCAGAGGGCGCCATGGCCCCCGCCATATCGAGCAGCTGCTCGGTCGAACGCGCGATACCCTGCTCAAGCATAAGAGCGCGCTCCCGCTGGACCATATCCAGATAACGCTCACGGCCCTCGCTGGATTTCAACCGTCGCTGGTCTTTGTTGAACTGGTTAATTTTGGCCTGAGTCTGGTCCCTGACCGCCTTTTCGTCATTTACCGGGGGAATGTCATCCGTCATTGCCTTGTTTACCCGCCTGTATTTGTCCCGGTTGTCGCCGTAGTGCCACTGTCACTGCCGGAAGTGGCTGACACCCTGCTGGCTGAGGACAGGGAACGGTCAAAGAGAAGCAGAACCCTCTGCCCCTTGAACATGAACTCTATCCCGTTTTTCTGGAAGTGAACCTGCCACGGAACGCCCCCTAGAACGATTTCCTCATCGTCAAACACGATACGGCTTCCCCCCGGGCCATTGATAATGGCCCGTGAAGAGGAGAAAGAGGTGATTTTATATCCGTCCAAAACCCCCTGCACATCGGCGATACCCACGTCAAACCCGCCGTAAGCGCCCCCGCCTGCAGCCATAGGCGTACCTCCCGCGACAGGAAGGGGGCCCGGACGCTGCCCTTCAGGAGCAGGGGCACCGCCGGCATCGCCACCGATAAACTCACCGCTGTCCTCATCATAATTCAAGGGTTGGATAGGTGATGATTTAACTACACCCGACGACAGGAGAATCGCCTTCTGGTCCTGACTGACCGTCGTCTCCGCAGAGCCGCGCACAGGCAGAACCAATATCCCCCGCGCGCCATCGTGCAAAACCTGCACATCGTCAAGAAGGTCCCCCACACGTGTCGGCGACCATGAAACCGTAAGCGGGCATGCGTCTATCGGCTCCAGGATAAGCCCTGCCTTACACCCCTCCCCACGAAAACTCAGACCGTTATCCTGACCGCCGATACGCACATCCTTGATCGTCAGGGGCGCGTCGCCGACATTGACGAGGGAAAGCGTTATGCTTGAAGCCGAAGAAACATCTTCACCAAAATCCACTTCTGTTTCGGAAGAAACCAAAAGGCCCCTGCCCGGCATAGCCTCAGGGAAAACTTCCGCCTGATTAACGGTAGTAGGCGTATATTCACCACGCAAAGGCACGCTGGCCAGCGCTGCAGGGCCGGAATGCTGAACCACCAGCACGCCGGAAGACGGTCCTTTCAATTTGGGCGTCCATGTCACCGTGGCAATGCAGGCCTGACCCGCCTCCAGATGCTCGCATTCGGTCTTAAGCGCGAAGCCTGCCTGCGGGCTGGTATCAATGTAAATATCTTTAATATCTACAGGGTTGGAGGTAACATTGCGCAACACGACGGGTTCGACGAGCGTCTGGCTGGCACTAAGGGCCCCAAAATCAATTTCTTCGGGAATGGTTTCAATGTCGCTTGATAGCTTATCGGCAGAATCCCCGCTGGCTTCCACCTGACCCGAAAGCGTTGCCGTGACCAGCCGTGAACGGCCACTGTGCGACATCAGCATTTCAACACGCCACGACCCGGCCTGAAGCCCCTTCACCGTCACAGCAATCGCGCAGTCCGCTCCTGCCGGAAGCAGATCTTCCTCACACTGGTTCAACGCAACATTCGCCGTAACCGTAGAAGATGGATAAAGACGGATCAGACCGGTTTGAACAGGCTGGGAACCTTCGTTACGAAAAACGATAACAACCTGCGCCGTTGCGCCGACAGGCACAGTCCCCCCGTCAACTTCCCGCTCTACTGCGGTCAGGCCGCCACTTCCTGTTCCACCGGCGATCTGCCGGGCACCAGGGTCGTCAAAACCGGGATATTGCGCATAGGCAACCGCCCCCCCCATTACACAGGCAAGGCATAAGAAAAGCGCTATAAAAAATCTTACATTATGCGAACGCATACTCATGGTCAGACGGCTAGGATACGGCCTTAGTATCAAGGCGTTTCAAATTAATAGTATATCATAAAAAGCCCGATCCAAACCAAGAAATGACAAAATATGTGCATTTCAGAAAATAACGGCTTTACACAAAACTCGCGATTTCAGGAAAAAAAGCCCGATTCCCCAAAGGTTACTGGCTGGGACCACCGCTGGGATCCAGCATGACCGGAGAGACATTACCTTTCAGGAATGTATCGGGATTATCTCCAAGCGCCGCCCGCCCGCGCTCAGAGCGCCGCGCATCACTTTCCTGTCTTTTTGCGGCCTCCTCATTTTCCTTACCGCCTTCGGCGGTATAAACGATCACACGGGGGCGCAGCAGGAAGACAAGCTCGGTATTGGAAACCTGCGTCTCACGAGAGGTCGCCAAAACAGGCTCGGTAAAGCCGGGACCGCTGGTATTATACTCGTCATTTTCACGCACGAGGCCGGCAATCAAGAGAGAGTCGCCCGGACGCATGCGTATCTGGGTGGAAAGTTCACGCTCGGTCGTCTCCGGCAACTGCAACACCGTACCGTCCGCATCAAACTCCTGGAAACGGCGAAATTCCTGCAAAGCGATATTGATGCTGCCGTAAATCGAAGCATCGTCCCACGCACTGGAAATAGTCAGAGTAAAGCCCGTATCCACGGAATCCGTTTCTGTGGAAACAGTAACTTCGCCGTTATCAACGGAACGGCTGAGAGACGACACATAGTTCACGGTATCTGCGGCGCGAAGCGTGGCCTCCGCCCCGGAAAGCACAGTAATCTGAGGCTGGGAAATCGTTTTTACGGCACCATAATTGGAAATGAACTCAAGAACGTCATTGCCATCAAAAGCTATATCGCCCGTGGTGGGCAAACCAATGCTGATCGGTGTAAAGTCCGCCCCGGTGCCGCCGGGAATAGAAATACCGGTCGTAAATTTACCCAGAACGTCGATCTTTTCCCAATCGATACCTGTCGCATTGTCGCTGTTCAAAGAAACTTCCCAGATATAAACCTCGAACACAATCAGCGCCGTATTGGAACGGATACGCTGAAAATAGCGTTCCGCAAGCTTGGCTGTGCGGTTCGTAGCCTCATAGATAATCGTACGCGTTCCCTCTTCGGTAATCGGCGTTGCACCCGTAATAGCCTGAAGCCCCGTCGCCAACGCGGCCAGAATATCGGTATCGCCGCCCACAGGAGGAACCGAGACGGTAAAGGTCTGGGTTTTCTTAATCACCAGAAGCCCGTCCTCATAAGCGCAATAAAGATCGGCAAGGCCGCACACTTTCTCGACAACTTTATTGATAGGCCCCTGTAAGTTTGCAACCGTGACCGTACGGTTCAACCCTTCGTCAGTTTCAAATGCCAGCGGAATTTCATAGTCCGCCAGAATGAGTTGAAGCGCCCCGGCGAGAGTTTCGGAACGCAATTCAAACGGCCCCACAAAATCGGAAGGAAGCGGACTTGAGGGCGCCGCTTCGGGGACGAGGACATCGCTGCCCAGAGGAAGATATAAAACGCTGTCGGGCTGCTCGTTTATGGCCTCGGCACGTTCATCGGCCGTGGCAGGCGCAGGAATTTTCAGACCGCGCGCACCCGGAACATCAACCGGGGCGCAAGAAAACAACAAAGGCATAAGCGCCAGAAAAAACAGCGCCGGGAGATATCTGCGGATGGCCCCACAAACGATACTCCTCTTAACAATGCCCAGCAAAGATACCATCTTACGAGAAACGCTCTTTCATCTTGATTGTCCGCTCCACGGTTTTGATCAGCCTTTCCCGCTGAACGGGCTTCATCAAAACGGCCCCCACGCCCCACTTCCCGGCTTCGTTAAGCAGGTCGGGGTTTTGATCGCCAGTGACAAGAATAACGGGCGTATCGACATCGGAGCCGCGGATAGAACGCAGAAATTCAAACCCGTCAAGAGGTTCCATGCGCACATCGACAATAGCAACTGCGATATCATCGGTGATCGTATTAAGCGCTTCCTGCCCGTCGCCGCATTCAATGGTTTCATAGCCTGCCTCCTGAAGGAAACGGACGATCTGCATACGGACAAAATCGTTGTCCTCGACTACCAGAATTTTGTGTTTGTCACTCATGATTTAAAAGACATAAAGAAGCAAATGTTGAAATTTCACCCTCCAAGCTAACAGCTTCATTCACAGTTTAAAACAAAAATTCCTCCAAATCTAAGTGCTTGCCACAGCAATATTTTGTTTCTACCCTTGCCCCAAGTAAGGGAACGAATACACGCCATGCTGGAGATTGCCGCCATCTTATGCCTTATCGCCGCGCTGGGCCTGTTGGCCGCATTGTCGGCCATTGACCTGAAACACGGCATCCTTCCCAATGAGCTTGTGCTGTCTTTTGCCGTTGCCGGGCTGGTTTTCCATTTATCCACCGCATTCGCATTCACTGATATATCACAGATATTCCTGGGCGCGGTTACAGGCGGAGGCTTACTTTACCTGATAAGGATGGGAGCCACCGCCTTTTACGGCGACGATGCGTTAGGCCTAGGGGATGTAAAGCTACTGGCGGCGGGCGGAATCTGGCTGGGTCCGGAAGACGTGCTGGTTGGCATGACCGTGGGAGCGATGATCGGATTTCTGCACGGCAGCATATATGCTCTTTACACCAGAGCAAAATCGAAGGATAAAATTTCTCTCAGCCGCCTGTCCATTCCCGCAGGACCGGGCTTTGCGGCCGGGCTGTTAATAGCTGCCATTTTAAAATTCCGAACCTTACCAACGGTGTTGCTGCCATGAAAAAACCGCTTGAAAGCTTGAAAGTGCTCGATCTTTCCCGCGTACTGGCCGGACCGTTTTGCACGCAAATCCTAGGGGACCTTGGCGCAGACGTTATCAAGATAGAAAAACCGTTTGCCGGCGACGATACGCGCTTCTGGGGGCCACCCTTCCTGAAAGATGCGGCAGGAAACGATACAACGGAAAGCGCTTATTATCTTTCAGCCAACCGCAACAAACGTTCAGTTGCTGTAGATATCGCCAATCCAAAAGGACAAGAGCTGATCCACGAATTGCTCGCCCAGTCCGATGTGATGATCGAGAACTTCAAGGTCGGAGGCCTTGATAAATACGGGCTGGGATATGAACAGGTTAAGGCGCGTCACCCGCATATCGTTTTTTGCGCCATCAGCGGTTTCGGCCAGAACGGTCCAATGTCAAAGGAACCGGGTTACGACTTTCTGGCACAGGCTATGGGGGGGCTTATGGCCTGTACCGGAGGGCCTGATCAGGAACCGACGAAAGTCGGCGTGGCGCTGAGTGATATTATGACCGGACTTTTTGCCGCCATCGGTATTTTAAGCGCCCTGCGCGCCCGTGATGAAACGGGAGAAGGGCAGCTTGTCGACGTGGCTTTGCTCGACTGCACGCTGGCGTCGCTAACCAACGTGGCGCAATATTACCTGACTGCGGGCCAGTGTGCGCCGCGTCTTGGCAACGCCCATTCCACTATTGTTCCCTACCAGGCTTTCGCGGCCAGCGACGGCCATATCGTTCTCGCCGTAGGCAACGACGCGCAGTTCGCACGCTTCTGTAACTTCGTCGGTAAAGACTGGAGCCGGGATGAAAGATTCCAGACTAACTCAGCCCGCGTAAAGCACCGCGATATCCTTGTGCCGATGATCGCAGAGTTAATCGCCGCGCAAACCATGCAATACTGGATCGACGGACTGGCGGAGCACAACGTGCCCTGCGGCCCTGTAAACACAATGGACCAGGTTTTCGCCATGGATCAGACAAAAGCGCGCGACATGCGGATTGAGATGCCCCACCCGCTCTCAGGAAAATCCGTGCCACTGGTAGGCAGCCCGTTCAAACTGTCCGGAACGCCCGTAAGCTACAATCTGCCGCCGCCGATTCTGGGCCAGCACACGGAAGAAATTCTCAAAACGCGCCTCGCCCTGACGACTGAAGAAATCGCCGCCCTGCAGGAGCAAAGGATTATTCAGTGCAATTAAATAATTAGCCTCTTGACGCAAAAGCAGGGGGCGAACAAAGTTTGTGCTGGACAGGATCTTATATTTTATGGTTTTCCTTTAGCTTATGAAGCACCTACTTGGCATCGATGAACTCAGCGGCGAGCAGATCACCGCTTTTCTGGACAAGGCGCAAAATTATGTCGAGCGGCTGGAAAAAGGCGACTGGGACCATGGCAGGCTTGATAACAAAATCATCCTGAACCTTTTTTTCGAAAATTCAACGCGCACACTGACCTCTTTTGAAATCGCCGCCAAGCGCCTGGGCGCAGACGTAATTAACTGGAACGCGGAAACCAGTTCTCTGAATAAAGGGGAAAGCCTGCAGGATACCATCGACACGCTCAACGCCATGAAACCCGACGGCGTGGTGATCCGCCATTCAGAATACGGCGCCCCAAAATGGGTAGCAGCGCGCATGGACTGCCCGGTCGTTAACGGCGGTGACAGTTGGCGCGAACATCCGACGCAGGCCCTGCTCGACGCGCTGACCATCCGACAGCATTTCGGCAAGATAGAGGGACTGACGATTACGATTATCGGCGATATTGCCCACAGCCGCGTAGCCGCTTCCAACATGATCCTCCTCACCAAAATGGGCGCGAAAGTACGTGTTGTCGCCCCTGATGTCCTGATGCCGGAAAAACTTCCCGTAGCAAGCGTTGAAAAATTTACACGCCTTAAGGACGGACTGAAGAACGCCGATATCGTCATGACCATTCGCCCGCAAAAGGAACGCATGGACCATGTGCTGATCCATGATGCCAGCTACTTCAAGGATTACGGCCTGACATCGGAAAAACTGGCGCTGGCGAAAAAAGAAGCCATCGTCATGGATCCCGGCCCCTTCCTGCGTAACGTACAAATCTCGGACGAGCTTGCCGATAACAAAGAGCGGTTCTTCTATGCGCGGCAGGTAGCCAACGGCATCCCCACCCGCATGGCCGTTCTGGATATGCTGGTGGGAGACTAGATGATTGATTCCACCCTTATAATTATACTTCTCACAGGCTACCTGATCGGCTCCATTCCCTTCGGGCTTATTCTTTGTCGCATTTTCGGCTATGGCGATATCCGCAAGATTGGTTCAGGCAATATCGGCGCGACCAACGTTCTGCGCACAGGTAATAAGTTGCTTGCGCTCCTTACCCTACTGCTCGATAGCGGCAAAGGCGTGATGGCCGTCATTGTCGCTTACATGATTGCCGGGGCGTGGGACTGGAGTGCCTATGGCATCTGGGCGTGCCTCGCAGGACTGGCGGCAATTTTGGGACACACTTTTCCCGTCTGGCTGAAATTCAGAGGCGGCAAAGGCGTCGCCACAACGCTGGGCACCCTGCTGGCCGTCATGCCGGTTACGGGGATCATCGCCTGCCTGTCATGGCTGTTCTCCGCCCTGCTGGGACGCATATCTTCACTCGCCGCTCTGACGGCCATGATCGTGGCACCCGCCGCTTCCTATTTCTTTTACGGGCAAAACCCGGCTATTATAAATGCTGTAATTTCACTGCTGGTGATTATTCGTCACAAGGATAACATCAGGCGTATCTTCAGGGGAGAAGAAGCCCAGATACGGTTTGGCAGGAAGACTTAAAACATGCAGTCAAAGCGCAGCAAAGACAGAGCCGGGGAATTTAATCTGCACGACAGCGCGCCTGATCTTCACGAAAAGCTGGCGTGGCTGCAGCTCTCCCGCACGGAAAATGTCGGTCCCGTTACTTTTTACCGTCTTATTGAAGCTTACGGATCGGCACAAAATGCGCTTAAGGCTCTCCCTGAACTGGCAAAACGCGGTGGGCGTAAAAACCCTTTAAGCGCCATCCCTTTATCACAGATAGAAAGAGAATATGAACGCCTGAAAAAACTGGGCGGCGATATCATTACAGCCATATGTGACGACTATCCTCTTGCTCTCGGCGCCATAGACGATGCCCCGCCGGTGATCAGTGTTCTTGGAAACTCCGTTCTTGCAAAAAAGCCCTGCGTGGCGATGGTGGGAGCGCGCAACGCATCGTTGAACGGACGAAAATTTGCGGAAAAACTGGCGCGCGAACTGGGCGAAACCGGGCATATTGTTGTCTCGGGACTTGCGCGCGGTATCGATACGGCAGCACATCAGGGTGCCCTGGAAAGTGGTACGATTGCCGTCGTTGCGGGCGGCATCGACGTTGTTTATCCCGAAGAAAACCAGAAACTTTATGAGGCGGTAAGGGAACGCGGCCTGATCATCGCCGAAAGTCCCTTGGGCCAGAAGCCTTTCGCGCAAAGCTTTCCACGGCGCAACCGGATTGTTTCCGGACTCTCCAAAGCCGTAATTGTGGTCGAGGCTACAATGCGCTCCGGTTCGCTGATTACAGCGCGCCTTGCCGGGGAACAGGGACGCGATGTCATGGCCGTACCCGGCTCACCGCTTGACCCGAGGGCGTCAGGCCCCAACCATTTGTTGCGTGAAGGCGCGACGCTGGTTCGCAACGCGCAGGACGTTCTTGAAACATTGCGCGATTTTTCCGGCAACACGCTGCGCGAACCTCTTCTTCCTACACCCCGCTTTGAGCAAGGGATTGCACCCGCCGAAGACATCCCCGTGCAGACACAGGAGGACGTACTCTGCCAGCTTTCCTTCACACCGTTGGCGGTTGACGAATTGATCCGGGCGTGCCATGTGAGTATTCCTGTGCTCCAGATGATCCTTCTGGAACTGGAGCTGGCAGGGCGAATAAAACGTCACCCCGGCGGGCGCGTAAGCCTGCTACAAGAGGATTGATATATAACGTGAGTGCGGACAATCTTGTTATCGTAGAGTCTCCGGCAAAAGCCAAGACGATCAATAAGTATCTGGGC